>CAJXWH010000038.1 GCA_913062915.1 uncultured Acidiferrobacteraceae bacterium
AACCGCCGTGCCCGTTACTTCGCCACTGTTGTCCGATAAACCCAGGGTGAGTTTTCTTTTCTTGGAGGCATTGAATGGTATTGACTCGCCAGTCCAGTAGCCCGACAGATTAAACGATTGTCCCAATACACCGCTGTTGCTGCTGCCACTGCACGCCGAGATGAGAACAGCAATGGCAACTGGCTCCGATCCACTGCAGGACCGGGCTTTGTTTCATCAAGTGTCTCTTACAAGTTTCTACATATCGACGGGCAATATCGTACCGCAGTTCGGGCGGAAATTCGCACCCTGATTGCCCAGAGCCTGTCACTTAAAATGCTCATTGCATCTTTATCTCAGTTGTGTCGTTTACCAGACAGCTTGTTCCGCAAGATCTTGTTGACCATCTTCGGGTTGGCTTTGCCCCCCGTTGCCTGCATAACCTGTCCGACCAGAAAGCCAAAGACCTTTTCCTGGCCGCTGCGGTACTGCATGACCTGCTCGGCACAATTATCGATCACGTGGTCTATGGCGCGTTCGATTTCATCGGCATCGGTAATTTGCTCAAGGTTTCTCGCCGCAATGATTTCGCTGGCATTTCCCTCGCCATTCCACATGCCGTCAAAGACCTCTTTCGCGATTTTCCCCGAGATGCTGTTGTCGTTAATCTTGGCGATCAGATCGCCCAGCATTTGGGGGGTTACCCGGCTCTCTTCGAAGCGCAGTCCGTCCCGGTTAAGGCACCCCATCCATTCCCCTGTGATCCAGTTTGCTGCGCTGCGGCTGTCGCCGCAGGCGGCCGCCGTCTGCTCGAAGTAGTCGGCAAGCTCGCGATCGGAGGTAAGCAGCTCCGCGTCCTTCTGGCTCACCTGGTAGGTTGAGGAAAACCTGTGACAACGTGCATCCGGCAGCTCCGGTAAGGCCGAGCGCGCCGCGGCCAGCAGCTCGTCGTCAACCACCAGTGGCGGCAGATCAGGATCAGGGAAATAACGATAATCGTGCGCCTCTTCTTTGCCGCGCATGGGCCGAGTCAGGTCTGCATCGGGATCGTACAGGCGAGTTTCCTGCGCCACCTGGCCGCCATCTTCGATCAATTGAATTTGTCGTTTAATCTCAAACTGAAGACCCTTTTCGATAAAACGGAACGAATTGAGATTCTTGAGTTCACAGCGTGTGCCGAGGCCGGTTTCACCGGCTGGCCGGACCGATACGTTCGCGTCACATCGAAACGACCCCTCCTGCATGTTGCCGTCGCAGATCTCCAGGTACCGGACCAGTGTATGCAGTTTCTTGAGATAGGCAACCGCCTCGGCAGGAGATCGCAGGTCGGGTTCTGAGACCACCTCCAACAGCGGGATGCCTGCTCGATTGAGGTCGATGCCGGATCGCCCCTCAAACTCCTGATGCAGTAATTTTCCGGCGTCCTCCTCGAGATGAGCCCGGGTGATGCCAATCTTTTTCCGGCAATCGTCAGTGTTGATCTCGATCTGGCCACCGGCGACGATGGGCAGTTCGTACTGGCTGATCTGGTAGCCCTTGGGCAGATCGGGATAGAAGTAATTCTTGCGGGCGAACACGGAAATTCGGTTCACCGTAGCGCCTGTCGCAAGGCCGAATCGAACCGCCATCAGTGCGGCCGTCCGGTTCATCACCGGCAATACCCCGGGCAGTGCGATATCCACCTCGCATGCCTGGACATTGGGTTTGGCGCCAAATGCGGTCGATGCACCGGAGAATATCTTGCTGTCGGTTCGCAATTGCACGTGGACCTCAAGACCGATGACACTTTCCCAAGGCATCAGGAAAAATCCTTCGGCAGATGTCGGTGCCAATCTGTGACCTGTTGGTATCTGTGGGCTAATTTCAGCAGCCCAGGCTCATCAAAAGATTGCCCGGTTAACTGCAGGCCGATGGGAAGGCCCGTATTGTCAAATCCCACAGGAATCGAGATGGCTGGGATACCCGCGAGATTCGCTGTGATCGTGAAGATATCGCTCAAGTACATCGATACAGGGTCGTTGGTTTTTTCTCCCAGTGCAAAGGCGGTCGTGGGTGATGTGGGTCCCGCGATGTAATCACAATGACGGAACGCTTCTCGAAAGTCATCTGCAATGATTTGCCGAATTTGTTGTGCTTTTCGGTAATACGCGTCGTAGTATCCCGCTGAAAGCGCAAAGGTCCCGATCATGATTCGCCGTTTTACTTCGATACCAAACCCTTCAGCCCGGGTTTTCTCGTACATCTCATTGAGGTCGCGGTATGACTCGGTACGATAGCCGTAGCGCACGCCATCGAAACGAGACAAGTTAGAAGATGCCTCGGCCGGAGCGATGACGTAAAAACAGGGAATGCCGGCGGCGCTGTTGGGAAGGCTGATATCGGTTAGACGGGCGCCCAGTTTTTCGAACTCCGCCAGTGCAGCATGGCTGGCGTATCGCACCGATTCGTCTACCGAGCTGTCGAAAAATTCTTTAGGTAGGCCAATCGTGAGCCCGGCAACCGGTTGCTTCAGTGCGCTTGTGTAATCGGGGACTTCCTTATCCAGGGAGGTCGCATCCCGGGGATCGAAACCGGCCATGGCCTGTAGCAGCAGCGCGGCGTCCTCGGCGCTTTGCGCTATCGGCCCGCCCTGGTCTAACGAGGAGGCGTAGGCGATCATGCCGTAGCGTGATACCCGTCCATAACTGGGTTTGAGTCCGGTGAGGCCACAAAAAGCAGCCGGTTGCCGGATCGAGCCGCCCGTGTCCGTGCCCGTTGCCACGGGAACCAGGCGAGCCGCGACCGCGGCCGCCGAGCCGCCGGAACTGCCTCCCGCAACGCGGCTCCGGCTCCAGGGATTACGAGCGGGCCCGAACCACGAGGTTTCGGTGGAAGAGCCCATGGCGAATTCATCCATGTTGGTTTTTCCGACCAATACAGTGCCGGTGTCCGCCAATCGTTCGACGACCGTCGCATCATAAGGTGACACGAAATCCTCCAACATCCGTGAGCCACAGGTCGTCTTGAGACCCCGACTGCAGAATATATCCTTGTGTGCGATCGGTAAACCGGTGAGGGCTCCCGCATGGCCATTCGCCCGCGACCGGTCAGCTGATTGAGCCTGCGTCAGTGCTCCCTCTGCATCCACTGTGATAAAGGCATTGAGCTCTTGAGAGCGATCGATGCGGTCGAGGAAACACTGAATCAATTCAACACTGCTGATTTCGCCCCGCTCCAACATGGCGCTCAGGGCGCTCAAAGTTTGCCTGTAAGGCATGGGATGAATTCAGTGGGGCGGCAAAGGGGGAAACGTCTCCGGTGCCAGAGAAACCGATTACTCGATGATTCTTGGAACCAAATAAAGGCCTCGCTCTGCAGCCGGGGCCACAGCTTGAAGCCGCTCGCGCGCGTTTACTTCCGTCACCTGGTCTGGTCGCAATCTTAATTCGATATCCTGCGGATGAGCCAGCGGTTCAACTTCACTGGTTGGCACCGAATTCATTTGTTCGACCAAATCAAGGATCTGGGATAAATCAAGGGCGTACTTGTCTATATCCGCGGGTTCGATATGAATTCTGGCGAGATGCGCGACGCGTTCAACAGCAGATTTAGTGATCGACATAACGAAGTTCAGCAGGTGACATCCGGGAAACGGGCCAATTATAGCCCACGCGTTATTGTGCGCCCACTCACGCGTTGTTACAGTATGTGACGAGCGCCTTATGGTTTCCCATCCTGTTTTTCGTCATTTTTCCCGGAAAAGCCTATTCGGCCTTTTCTCTAATGACCTGGCTATCGACCTCGGGACGGCCAACACGTTGGTTTATGTTCGGGATCGTGGCGTTATTCTGAATGAGCCATCGGTCGTTGCAATTAGAACAGGATCGATATCTCCCGATAACACAGTTCTCGCTGTCGGCAAGGAAGCGAAAATGATGCTGGGCCGTACCCCGGGGAACATCCGGGCGATTCGCCCAATGAAAGATGGCGTGATTGCAGACTTTGGAATCACCGAAGTGATGTTGAAGTTCTTTATTCGTAGAGTTCAGGAGAACCGTTTTTTCTCCAACCCGCGAATCGTCATTTCGGTTCCCGGCGGGTCGACCCAGGTCGAGCGACGAGCGATTCGTGAATCGGCCCGCAGTGCCGGAGCCCGGGAGGTCTTCCTGATCGAGGAACCCATGGCGGTGGCGATCGGCGCGAGCCTGCCCGTAGCCGAACCCACGGGGTCGATGGTAGTCGACATTGGCGGTGGCACCACCGAAGTCGGTGTGATTTCTCTTGGTGGACGGGTGTATGCCACCTCGATTCGTGTCGCCGGCGACACGTTCGACGAAAGCATTATTAACTATGTCCGGCGACGCCATGGTCTGCTGATCGGTGAAGCGACGGCAGAACGGGTAAAGAAGGCGATCGGGACGGCCTGGATCGATTCCGAGCCGCGCGAAATAGAAGTCAAGGGTAGAGATATCGCGGAGGGAATTTCCAGTTCTCTCGTAATTACCAGCGACGAAATCTATGAAGCCATCAGTGATGCCTTGCAACAGATTGTGCGTTCTATTCGGGAGGCCCTTGAAAATACACCGCCGGAATTGTCAGCAGACATCGGCGAACGGGGAATGGTGGTCGCGGGGGGCGGTGCGATGATGCGCGACATGGATCGGCGACTGATGGAAGAAACGGGTTTGCCGGTCGTCATTGCCGATGATCCTATGACCTGTGTCGCTCGTGGTTGCGGCCGGGCGCTGGAAGAGATGGATATCCTCGGGGACGTATTTACCCACGAGTGAGACGACCCGTTCTGTTTCGGGGCGGCTCCCTTTCGTTGTAGTCTCCCTGTGAAAAAGCTGCCAGATCAGGAAATTCGGAACCCGTAGCTGATGAAGTCAAAACTTCTGGTTCTCCCAACGAGACTCCTGTTGTTGGGCATATTGTCTGTCGGACTCATGTTCGCAGACAGCAGGACCGATAGCCTAAGGCAGGTCAGGTCGTTTGTATCAGTAATTTCATTGCCGGTTCACGTTGTTGCATCTTCGCCGGCGTTGTTTTTCCGCTGGGTGGGCGGTGATCTGGAAGATTGGGGGCAACTTAGGAGAAAGTACGAGGACCTGCAGCACCAGCATCTGATCCTGCAGTCGCGCCTCCAGCAACTCGATGCGCTGCAATTCGAGAATGATCGGCTTCGAGATATCATTTCCTCGGCCGCGCGGATACCCGACGAGGGATTGTTCGGCAGGATTGTCGAAGTCGGGCCCGACCTTTACGACCGCACGGTGCTGGTAAATCGTGGCACTGCGGATGGTGTCTATGTCGGGCAACCGGTGCTCGGGCCGAATGGTGTGATCGGACAGATTATTCGGGCCGGTCTATTCCGAAGTACAGTGATGCTGATTACCGATCCGAGCCAGGGCATTCCTGTGCAGTTGATGCGAAACGGACTTCGAACCATTGTTTATGGGAGTGGCCAGGGCGATTTGTTACGCGCCCCCTACCTGGGTCGCACAGCGGATGTACGCAAAGACGATATTTTCATCACATCCGGACTGGCCGGGCGGTTCCCCGCAGGGTATCCGGTGGGGAGAGTCATCAAGATTCAACGCGATCCAAATGCCCCCTTTTTAGATGTTCTTGCGCAGCCCAGCGCCAGTCTGGGAAGCGCCCGTGAGGTGTTACTGATCTGGCCCGGCGAGGACGATGGCCAGAGGTCAGATCCTGCAACGACGAGTGAGTCAATTGATCGGTAATACGTCGCACACTAAGAAGTGGTGGGTCATCCCCGGTAGTTTGGCCATCGCGTTTTGTTTCTGGGCATTACCGGCAGGACCGGGTTGGCAAAACTATGCGCCCGACTGGGTCTCGTTAATCCTGATCTACTGGTGTTTCGCTATCCCCGGAAAAGTTGGTCTTGGATCGGCTTGGTTGGCAGGGCTTTTGTTGGATGTGGTCTCGTTCGGGGTTCTGGGTCGTTATGCACTCAGTAAGACGATCATTGTTTTTCTTGCTGAGCGGCTGGCGTTTCGCGTGCGAATTTTTCCGGTTTGGCAGCAATCTTTCCTGATCCTTGGATTGCTTGCAGTTGAGACTGCATTGCTGACTTTGTTGGGAATGACGTTTGGGGAGATAGAATTTTCTTACGGTCGCTGGGTGGCTATTGTAGGCGGGGCGTTATTGTGGTTCCCGGTATATTTCGTGCTCCGGCGTGTACGCCATTGGGCCCGATTACCGTAATCGGCATCGAATGAAATCATTTTTGAAAATGGGTGTGCATATCCTCGATCCCAAGCGGGATTCGAGCATTACAAAGCAGCGGCTGCTTCTGGCAACCATGCTGGTTCTGGTCTTGACCATGGTTGTTCTTGGGCGGCTCTACTATCTACAGGTGGTTAAGCACGATCGCTACCGTACGTTATCAGTGGAAAATCGCATCGGCTTGCTGCCGATGCCGCCGGTGCGAGGTCGAATTTTTGATCGCAATGGGGAAATACTGGCCGAAAATTATCCGGTTTATGAGTTAGAGGTTATACCCGATCAAACCCAAGATCTAAAACGAACAGTACGGGAACTGAACGACCTCATTTCCTTGAGTGACGCAGAACTGGATCGTTTTGATCGCCTGTTAAAAACGCGCCCAAGCTTCGAACCGCGACTTCTGAAGCACAGTCTAAGTTACGAGGAGGCATCCCTGATCGCGGTCAACCAGTACCGTTTTCCAGGTGTTGCGTTGCGAGCGAGTCTGCGCCGGTTTTATCCTTACGCGGGGCTTACTGCACACACAGTGGGTTATGTGGCCCGTATCAGTGAGGAAGATCTTCGCCAGATCGACCGCTCAGCCTATCGCGGTACCCGATATATTGGGCAACTCGGTATCGAGGCACGATATGAAGATGAACTGTTGGGTGTAGCAGGCTATGAGACGGTCGAATTCAATGCCCACAGTCGTATTGTTCGATCACTCGATCAGCACGCGCCAATGTCCGGTTGGAACGTTCACTTAACGTTGGATGTCGCCTTGCAGAAGGTTGCCCGCGAAGCGCTCGGAGACCACCGCGGGGCGGTGGTTGCGCTTCGTCCTGAAACCGGGGATGTGCTCGCATTTGTCAGCACTCCCGACTATGACCCCAACCTGTTTGCGAGCGGCTTTGGACTTCATTCATACGATGATCTCCGTACGTCGCTGGACAAGCCACTCCTTAACCGGGCCTTGTATGGACGCTATGCACCCGGGTCGACCATCAAGCCCATTTTGGCGCTGGCGGCGATGGATCATGGACTTGATCCGAAAAAGAAAGTTTTCTGTGGAGGGGCATTCAAACTATCTGGCCGGGATCGACCGTACCGCTGCTGGAATCGGGATGGACATGGTGATCTGAACCTGCTCCAGGCAATCGAAGAATCTTGCGACTCGTTTTTTTACCAGTTGGCACTCGATCTCGGCATCGAAAATATGTCTTCATGGTTCGGCAATTTCGGCTTGGGCCAAACGACGGGCATTGACCTTAACGATGAACCGAGCGGACTGGTGCCGAGTCGGGACTGGAAACGACGGACCCATGGCGAAGCTTGGTTTCCCGGAGAAACGGTTATTGCCGGGATCGGGCAGGGGTACTTGCTTGCTACCCCTTTACAATTGGCCGTTGCCACGGCGGCGATTGCCAACCGCGGAAAACGGGTTCAGCCTAGATTGTTGGCACGGTTTGAAAATCTAGAGACCGGCGAGATTGTGCCAGGGCCGGAGGTCCGTATCACTGCGATTACGGCGGTTGATTCGTCCCTGCTTGATACCGTGATCCAGGGAATGATTGCGGTGGTGCACGGCCCGCGCGGTACCGCCCGGGCGAGCGGCAGGGGTGCAGCGTACCGGATGGCGGGGAAAACCGGCACGTCGCAACTCATCTCGATCGGCCAGGACGAAACGTACGATCCCAACAGCGTGCCGGAACGGCTTAGGGACCACGCCCTCTACATTACTTTTGCCCCGGTCGAAAGACCACGGATTGCACTGGCCGTCGTGGTCGAGAACGCGGGGAGCGGCAGTCGCGTAGCAGCGCCGATTGCGCGCAAGATTCTGGACTATTATTTCATCGAACGACTGCGCCGAGCCGCGTTAACATCGCCGGCCAATGATTTTGGGTAATCGGCTTCGCATCGATGGCGCGTTGTTTTTCGGCATCGTCATGTTGCTGGGTGTCGGCCTGTTTGTTGTGTTCAGCGCCGGCGGAGAGGACTGGGACCTTCTGCAGCGCCACGGAATTCGAATACTCGTGTCTTTGGTCGTATTGTTGTTGGTGGCTCAGGTTCCACCCGACGCATTGCAACGCTGGTCCCCGTATGTCTTCTTTGTGGGTATGGGCGCACTGGTGCTGGTGTTGGTTTTGGGGTATGCCGATCGGGGGGCGCAGCGTTGGCTCGATTTCGGGGTGATCCGTTTCCAACCCTCCGAAATCATGAAACTGGCGGTACCGATGGCAGTGGTATGGGTTTTGACCCGCAGACCGTTGCCGCCACGATTGCCGGACCTGATTCTGGCCGTGGCGCTCACGCTGTTGCCGGCGTCCCTGGTGGTCATACAGCCGGATCTTGGCACCGCGGTGTTGCTGATCATTTCCGGTTTGCTGGCAGTCTTTCTGGCGGGAGTGCGCTGGCATCATCTTCTGATGCTGGCCGCAGTCGTGGCCGCAACTGCGCCGTATCTCTGGTACCGGCTCCACGACTACCAGCAGGCGAGGATCGTGACCATGTTTAATCCATGGGCGGATCCGATGGGGTCCGGGTACCACATCATTCAGTCACAAATTGCGGTGGGTTCTGCAGGGATCGCCGGCAAGGGATGGCTGCGCGGCACCCAATCCCAGTTGGAGTTTATCCCCGAACGCAGCACCGACTTCATCTTTGCAGTCTTTGCGGAGGAGTTTGGACTGATCGGCGCTGCGGTCTTGCTGGTCTTGTACCTGTTCGTTGTCGGACGAAGCCTCGTTCTTGCGTACAGGACGCAGGACAGCTATTCGCGCCTTCTGGTGGGAAGTTTGGCGCTGACATTCTTTTTCTATGTCTTCGTCAATGTTGCCATGGTAACCGGAGTGCTGCCCGTTGTCGGTATCCCGCTGCCGCTGATCAGTTATGGGGGAACCTCGATGGTCACCTTAATGGCGGCGTTCGGGATCATAATGGGTGCGTGTACCCATCGGCGCCTGATGAGCTGACGTCAATAGGGTATACACGATGAAATTTGTAAGGTGGATTCAGTGCGCAGCAGTAGGGCTCGGCCTGTTGGTATCGACCGCATCGGCTCATGCTGTCGAAGTGGATGCCTATCCCGAACTGGTCTCGATGGTCGAACAACTGGTTTCGGAGAAGGGCCTTGATCGAGAGCGGCTGAATTTCTGGCTGACCGATGCCAGAATAGATCAAGACATTATCCAGGCCATGCAGCGCCCCGCAGAACGTTTGCCGTGGCATCGATACCGCCTGCGTTTTCTGACTCGGTCGTCAATACGAAACGGAGGAAAATTTCTTGCGCGCTATTCCGACGTTTTTCGACAGGCAGAAACCCGCTTCGGTATTCCGGCGGAGATTCTCGTCGCGATTATTGGGGTCGAGACCCGATACGGCAAGGCAACTGGCCGGCACCGGGTACTTGATTCTCTGACGACACTGGCGCTTGAATATCCTCGACGAAGCTCATTTTTTGTGGCTGAGTTGAAGGAATTTCTCAGATTGTCCGGCGACGGCATATTGAATCCTCTGGAGACAAAAGGCTCCTACGCCGGCGCTGTCGGTATTCCCCAATTTATGCCCAGCAGTTATCGGCACTACGCTGTTGATTTTGACGGGGACGGACGGCGCGATCTGATTGGTAGCGAAGCGGATGCGATCGGCAGCGTCGCGCACTATCTGAATGCCCATGGCTGGCAGGCTGCTGAACCCGTGGTGGAACGTCTCGCGAAGAGCGATGGCGCGCGGGCCGGCAACTATACGACCCGTGGTTTCGAGGTGGACATTTCGCTTGAAACATTACAGCAAGATGGAGTTCGACTTACCGAGAAGAAATTTACGGGACGTAAGGTGGGGATCATTCGCCTGGAGCAGGATGGTCATGAAGAGTTCCGGGTTGCATATCCTAATTTTTTTGTTCTTACCCGTTATAACCGAAGTCAAGTTTATGCGATGGCAGTTTTCGAGTTGGCTGAGCAGATCGCGAAACGGAACGATGGAGGATGATGTGTGATCCGCCGGGCCGGTATTCTAGTAACCTCGGTCTCTATCCTGACAGCGTGCGGTTTCTTACCAGAGCGCCCGGTCACTGAGGATCGGGGCGGTGCCTATTACCAGGATGATGGTCCACCGGTTGAGAAAGGCCCCGACCCCAGTAAAGTGCCGGATGCCGTTCCCCGTGAGGAGCCACGCAGCCGGTATGGTAATGCGCCATACACGGTATTTGGCAAACGGTATTATCCACTGCGGTCTGCTATGGGATACCGTGAAGTCGGTGAAGCCACTTGGTATGGTAAGAAATTTCATGGACGCAAAACATCGAGTGGTGAGATCTATGATATGTACAAAATGACGGCAGCTCACAAGACATTGCCTTTGCCGACCTATGTTCGGGTTCGAAGGCTTGATACCGATGAGACCGTCGTGGTACGCGTCAATGATCGCGGGCCTTTTCTCCGGGGGCGCATCATCGATCTTTCGTACGTAGCCGCCAGAAGGCTCGGCGTGGTTGCGCTGGGGAAGACTAAGGTAGAAGTCGTCGCAATCGACATATTCAGTCGGCAATCATTGCCTAAGAAAACCGGTAGATTTCTTGAGGCGGCACGCTTCCGCTTGCCGGAAAATGCGGAAAACCTGCGCCGACGTTTATTGAAAAAGGAGTTGGGTCCTGTCGATATTGTTCCCGAGGAGGCCGAAGGAATCGTTTACTACCGTGTACGGATAGGCCCCATCGAAAACGATCAATCCGTAGATCGGTATATTTTGAGAATTCAGGCCGAGACTGGCGTGGCGCCGCGCAAAGTATCGGAATGATGGTAAGGTCAAATGTGATGAAAGAAAAAGTAGTCCTACATTTATTCATTTTCCTGTGCTGGATAGCCCCGCTCTCGGCAAGCGCCTACGAGTCGGAATTGCCTCCGGCAATGCAGTCGAGCATGCCGCCCCCGAACTTGAAGGCGGTTTCCTGGGTGCTGATGAATCCTGACACCGGAGTCATGATCGCAGCCGAGAATCCCGATGAGAAAATGGAACCGGCCAGCCTCAGCAAATTGCTGACCGCCTATATTATTTTTCGAGAGATTCGTCGTGGCAACCTGAGTCAGGAGGAAGAGGTTGTCATCAGTGAGAATGCATGGCGAACCGGTGGTTCACGCATGTTTATCGAGCCAGGTGAACGAATTTCAGTGGAAAACCTGTTGCTCGGTATGATCGTGCAGTCAGGTAATGATGCTGCCGTTGCATTAGCGGAACATGTCGCTGGCAGCGAGGAGAGTTTTTCAGGGTTACTGAATCAGGTTGCGGCAGAGCTAGGACTGAGAAACAGCCATTTTGTGAACAGTACTGGCTGGCCACATCCGGAACACTTTAGTTCAGCCCGAGATATTAGCCTGATCGCATCTGCGATTATTCGGGAGTTTCCGGAAATGTACGGTTATTACTCGATTCGCGAATTCACCTGGAACAATATTACCCAGCACAATCGGAATCCCCTATTGGGACGGGACGAGAGCATCGACGGCGTGAAAACCGGCCATACTGAAGCCGCAGGATATTGCCTGGTTGGATCGGCCAAGCGGGACGGGCTTCGCATTGTTGCGACTGTGATGGGAACAGAAAGCGCCCGCTATCGTGCAGACGCAGTTTATTCATTACTGAAATACGGTTTTGCCGCTTATGAAATGCATCGGGTTTATCGCGCCGGTGCAGCGGTGGTCAATGCGGTGCCAGTATACAAAGGGGATCGCTCGTCGGTTGCCGTCGGTGTCAGCCAGGATGTGCAACTCATCCTGCCTAAGGGTGCGGGCGCCGGACTCGAAGCCAGTGTCACAGTTAATGAGCCACTGATTGCGCCACTCGACCAACAACAACAGGTAGGCAAATTAATACTCGGACTCGAAGGAAAAGAAATTGGGGCGTATCCCCTGGTGACGTTAGACGCCATTAACCAAGGTTCGTGGACCAGCCGCATGCTCGATGTCATCCGTTTGCGGTTCCGGTGACAAACTGATGCCGGGCAGTAATCAGCCGTTGCCCAAGGAGGACCTGCTCGAATTCCCATGCCAGTTTGAAATTAAGGCGATGGGTCGGCGAAGTCCCGAATTCGAGGGCCAGATCTCTGCGATCGTGAATCGACACCTCAGCGGTGCACCCATCTTAGGTACACGCGCCCGCTGTAGCCGACAGGGCCGCTACGTCTCGGTGACTTGTGTGATCCATGCTGCGAGTCGTGAGCAGTTGGATGCAATTTACCTCGACCTGAACAGCGAACCTGAGGTGTTGATGACGTTGTAGCAGGTGAGGACGGCGTGTTGTTGCAGGAAACTTCCTCTGTCGTAGTTCGACATCTCGGTCGATGTGAATATCAACCGGTGATGAAGGCGATGCAGGGTTGGACCCGCCAACGCAGCTCCTCGACAGCAGATGAGATCTGGGTCCTAGAGCACTTCCCCGTATACACCCGGGGTGTGAGCTGTCGGGACGAACCCCGTTGCTCGACCGGCGAGGTACCGGTGGTCGATAGCGACCGCGGCGGTCAAATTACCTACCACGGACCCGGCCAGCTTGTTGTTTATCTTCTACTGGATCTACGCAGGCTTGGGCTTGGGATCCGGGATCTGGTTAGCTCGGTCGAGCGGACCGTAATCGGATTGCTCGGTGAGCACGCGGTCGAAGCAACAATCGAACCCGGCGCACCCGGTGTGTACGTATCAGGATCCAAGGTAGCAGCGATTGGGTTTCGAATCCACAGGGGCTGCTGCTATCACGGATTAAGTCTGAACGTGGATATGGATCTAACCCCGTTCCAGTCGATCGATCCTTGCGGGTATGCCGGCCTTCAGGTTACACAATTACGAGAGCTTGGGGTCACAGTAGAGTTTGCTCGAGTCCGGCAGCGACTTGTGGATCGTTTTACCGCAGAACTCCGCTATGGCCAGATTGTTTCGGGTGAAGCGAAACTACCGGTCTTGGCTATTCATCCATCAGTATCTCAACAGGTGTCTTGACCTATAATGACTTTGGCGAAATGCGCATCACAATTGAACGGGTGTAAAGAAACTGGCCGATGATTATTGAGAACATCATGAGCACGAAGTTCTCGGTGCTGAAGATTTCTGACAGCGAGGATGCAGCGCGGCAGTTGATGGTCGAGACTGGCGCCTCTTACCTGCCGGTGATCGGTGATGCGGGTGAACCGCTTGGTGTCATCTGGCAGACAGATCTTCTCCAGAGATTGCAACCCATCGCCAGCAAGAAATCTAGTAAGGACTCGAAATCAAAAGAGGGCGCCGGCCCGTTATCGGATGTGATGCGTGTGGAATTCGAGACAATTTCCTCGTCCAGCCCGCTTCGAGACGCTGCCATTCTTCTGCAACAGAAAAATAGCGGCTGCTTGTTGGTGGTGGCTGACAATCGGCTAATAGGTATCGTCGCGCCTCGCAATTTTCTTGGCGTTACGGTCGATCTGCTGCAGGATCGGGAGGAGTTGAAATTTGATGACCTGGACGAGGATGCGGACATCGGGGCGCTCGATGAGGATGACCTGGGTGATATCTTTGTCGAAAAGCCGGAAACAGAAGATTGGAATCAAATGGATGTCTGAGTTTGCCGAAGCCCGTTCAAGTTCTGTATTTGAAGAAATCAATCCTGGTGACAACGGCTGCCGAGGATGTCGCCAGATTTGAACGTGACGGCTGTGTGATTGCATAGTTCGGTATAGGAAATCGTCTTCGGCTCCGATTGCTGAAAATTCTATTTATTGCCCATCGACAGGATCGTCTAAGATCGAGCGCAGAGGTAGAGGCCATCACCGCCGTGCGGTTGGATGAGTTTTTTATAATGGTTAGGGCGCCAGGTTCGCTTTTCTGCGAGATCTCAGTGGGGGTTGATGCCGGCGCAGCGATAACGAGACTAACTGGCCTCCGGTTTTCGTTGGCGCTGGCGAAGCCACTCGCACGGAATTGCACCCCATGAATGTCCATCCCACGACAGTCAGCGCATTATCTGATCTGACACCCCGTTTTATGGTGCTCCTCTTGGCGCTGGTGGTCTCTGGGCCAGCACCCGCGGGAGCGCCGGTTTCTTTTGCTGGTCCGTCAGTGTGCCCAGTCGATCGGATTTTGACACCTGCTACTTTGCTGCCCTACCTCGGGCAGGATCATTCGGGATTTCCAATCGAACTAGAAGCCGACCAGATCGACTCTCCTGAGTCGGGCGTACTGACACTTGTTGGTAATGCAAGTGCCGTGCAGGGCGCACAGGCTGTGTATGCTGACCGCATGGTGTTTAGCCGGGACGATCGCGTTGTCGAAGCTGCGGGAGACGTCGTGATGCATTCCATTCAAGGCGACCGAATCACAGCTGATTTGCTGCAACTCGATCTGGAAACCCGGATTGGCCGGGCGGACAACGTGTATTTTCAGAAGGCGACTTCAGATCGTTCTATCACGAGTTGTCCCGGTGGGGGATGCCTGGCGGAGAACAGAAATGATCAGCCGGCCGTGCCAGGAGTCCAGGTTCGCATACGTGGGTATGCGAAGCGCGCGTATTTTGAGGGTCATGACCGGGAGCGGCTTGAGAACGTTGAACTTTCTCGCTGTGTCGAGGGAGATGACAGCGTTATTTTGGCCGCCAGTCAAATCATTCTGGACCACAGTACTGGAGAGGCGACGGGCCGCGATTTGCGGGTTCGTTTTTTTAACGTTCCGATCTTTTACTTTCCAACCGTAACGTTTCCGATCAACGACGATCGGAAGACAGGATTTTTGTTTCCCACCGTCGGGTTTGGCGGGGAACATGGTATTCGTTTGGTTATGCCGTATTACTGGAATATTGCACCGGATCGCGATGCAACGATCACGACCGATTACATGGCGGCGCGCGGAACACTGCTTCGTGGTGAGTTTCGATATTTGGGTGGGACCCAAGCCGGAGAATTTAACGGGCGGGTCGGGGCGGAGATCATCCCCCGTGACCGAAAATTTGGCGACAAACGCTTTGGCTGGTCTTTGCTTCACGATCAGCAGCTCAGTGAGCACTGGCGTGGTCAACTCGATCTGGGGTATGTCTCTGACCGCGATTATCTCGATGATTTTGGTGACACCCTGGGGGCAGAAAGCGCCGATCATGTGCCCCAGATGGCAAAATTGGAATACCAACGGAGCCATCAGTTGCTGCCAGGCGACGATTTCAAGTTGGGGCTGCTCTTTTCCGATTTTCAGATCATCGATCCTTTGATCGATGAAGAAGATGAACCCTATGCACGGCTGCCGGAACTTACATTGGATTGGCATCCTGGAATGGCCGGGAGCCTGCTGGAATCGGACGTTGCCGCGGTTTGGACGCGGTTTGACCATCCGATCACTGCGAGAAGTGTGGGAGATCGTTTCAACCTTCGGCCCGGCGTGAGAATCAATGCAGGGCGCGAATACGGTTTTCTTCGACCGCAGCTGGATCTTGATCTGATCTCGTATCGTCTGGATAGACGATCGGACAACGAGTCATGGCACTCGAGTTCAGTGGTTCCCGTATTCAGTATTGATTCAGGTCTCGTACTGGAAAGGGAGATCAACTGGCGGGACCAGCCCTGGT
>CAJXWH010000039.1 GCA_913062915.1 uncultured Acidiferrobacteraceae bacterium
CCGTCGGTGCCGGTGTTGTCGCCAAGGTCATCGAGTGACGGTGAGAGGATTCGCAACGAGAGATTAATTACGGATTTCAGGCCAGTAGCTCAATTTGGCAGAGCAGCGGTCTCCAAAACCGCAGGTTGGGGGTTCGATTCCCTCCTGGCCTGCCAGATAGGGGCACAGGAAGAGGTGTTAGACAAGCTTAAATTGGCCGCCGCGGCACTGATTGTTGTAGCTGCAGTTGCTGTGTTTTATGTGTTCGGCGGTAGCTCAGCATTGCTGAGAACTGGGATCGTTATCGTTAGCGTGATCGTGGGGGCTGGGGTTGCTTTGACTTCGGAACCCGGCCGGAATGCATGGCAATTTGCTGTGGGGATGCGGACGGAAATCCGCAAGGTCGTCTGGCCGAGTCGTCGCGAAACGATCCAGTCGACGATGGTTGTAATTGCACTGGTGATACTGATTGGTTTGTACCTGTGGTTATTGGATATGTTGTCGCTCTGGACGGTTTATGACCTGATCCTCGGGATCAAAGGTTAGGGTAGAAAATGAGTGAGACAGAGTTAGAAGAAAGCACAGAAGTAAATACCGGGAGCAGCGTGGATTCCACCGTAGATGATATGCGCTGGTATGTTGTGCAGGCATATTCCGGGTTCGAGAAACGCGTTCAACAGGCGCTGCAAACTCGCATTGACCGGTCAGACCTCAAGGATCAGTTTGGGCAAGTGTTGGTCCCGACAGAAGATGTTGTGGAACTGAAGAACGGCCAGAAACGCACCAGTGAGCGCAAATTTTTTCCGGGATACGTTCTGGTGCAGATGACAATGAGCGACGCTGCTTGGCACTTAGTGAAATCGGTGCCCCGTGTTTCGGGTTTCGTCGGTGGAACCAGTACGCAACCAGTGCCCATCTCCGACCGGGAGGCGCAGGCGATTCTGCAGCAGGTGGTTGAAGGGGCAGAGCACCCACGTCCTAAGTACACGTTTGCACCTGGCGAGGTAGTCCGAGTCACGGACGGTCCTTTTCAGGAGTTCAATGGCACGGTGGAGGACGTCAACTTCGAAAAGAGCAAGTTGCGTGTAGCCGTAACAATCTTTGGACGGTCGACGCCGGTAGAACTAAGTTTTAGTCAAGTGGAGAAGGGCTGAGGGCGCGTATTGCAATGGGCGTCCAGTGCGTTGGAGCAAAAGATGGCAAAAAAAATTGAAACGTATATAAAGTTGCAGGTACCGGCGGGTGATGCAAAACCTAGCCCTCCGGTCGGTCCTGCTCTCGGTCAGCATGGCGTAAACATTATGGAGTTTTGTAAAGCATTCAACGCCGAGACCCAGAGCCTAGAGCACGGGCTGCCCATTCCCGTTGTGATCACGGTCTATTCGGATAAGAGTTTTACGTACATCAAAAAGACGCCGCCGGCTTCCGTTTTGTTGAGAAAAGCAGTGGGCCTTGAGAAAGGAAGTTCGGAGCCGAATAAAGATAAGGTGGGAAAGGTAAATCGAAAACAGCTGGAAGAAATAGCCAAGACCAAGATGCCGGATTTGACCGCCTACGATATGGATCAGGCCGTTCGAATTATTGCCGGCAGCGCTCGCAGTATGGGTATTGAGACGGAGGGAGTTTGAAATGGCAGGCATGGGGAAACGCTACCAGTCTTTGGCGTTAAAGCGCGACGATCGAGCGTTCTATAAATTGGATGAAGCACTGGAACTGATTAAGCAGACCGGATCTGCGAAATTTGATGAGACCGTTGATGTAGCAATCAATCTTGGGGTTAATGCCAAGAAATCGGATCAGAACGTGCGCGGTGCAACCGTTTTACCGCGTGGGACGGGCAGGACGATGCGGGTTGCGGTTTTTGCAGAAGGTGCGGATGCTGATGCTGCCCGCGAGGCGGGAGCGGATCTCGTCGGGCTTGAAGATCTCGCAGAACAGGTGCAGGGCGGCGATATTGAATTCGACGTCTGTATTGCGACACCGTCGACCATGCGGGTAGTTGGCAAGTTGGGTCAGATCCTGGGGCCACGCGGGTTAATGCCAAACCCAAAGGTGGGCACGGTGACACAGGACGTAACGAAAGCGGTAACCAACGCCAAGGCTGGACAGGTTCAGTTTCGAATCGACAAGGCAGGTATTGTTCATTGCCCAATCGGCAAGGTTTCTTTCGATCTAGAGGCTCTGAGAGAAAATCTGGTTGCGCTACTGGATGCCCTGAATCGGGCAAAACCGTCGACAGCCAAAGGGCAGTATATCAAGCGGGTGACGCTGTCAACGACCATGGGTCCAGGCGTCAAGGTGGACAGGCTGTCTGTTGCAGTGTGAGAAAAGGAACGATTTGAGGGGCTTGGTCCCGGTATACCTATGTTGCTGACCAGTGGCACAGATATTCGGTACGGAGTTCGTCGAAGACCGCAGGTGCAAGCCCAGGTCAAGAGGGTTTGCTTAATGGCATACGTCTGGCCTGCGCAGGCGGTGGCCTCGACTCGGACGATTGACTGGGTCAGGACACCATGGCAATAAACACAAGGAGTTAACGCTACATGAGTCTGAGTTTTGAAAAAAAGCAGGCCGTAGTCAATGAAGTGTCACAGAATTTTTCCGTGGCGCGTGCTGCAATTCTGGCCGATTATCGGGGACTCACGGTTGCGCAGATTTCCGAATTGCGCCATCAGGCCCGCATCAGCGGGGTAGAGGTGCGTGTTGTAAAGAACACGCTAGCTCGTCGTAGCGTCAGCGGTTCCCCGTTCGAATGTCTTTTAGATCATTTCGTGGGGCCATTGCTGGTGACCTCGTCGCTGGATCCGGTAGCAGCCGCAAAAGTGGTCAGCAAGTTCGCTAAGTCGAATGATGCCTTCAAGATCAGGATTGGCGCTATGAACGGTGATCTGATCGATGAGCAAACGATCATGAAGTTGGCTGCATTGCCGGGTCGTGACGAGTTGTTGGCGAAGTTGGCGGCTACGTTTCGCGCACCACTAGATACATTCGCACGCACATTGAGCGAGGTGCCGTCAAAGTTCGTGCGCACATTAGTGGCGGTTCGAGATCAACAGGAATCTGCGTAGAGGCGGTTGAGCACTCTTTTTGTGTAATTAGGTAGTCCAGTTATTCAGGAGAAATTGATATGTCCCGCGAAGAAATACTCAATGCGATAGGGGAAATGTCTGTCCTTGAGCTCTCCGAGCTGATCAAGGATGTAGAAGACAAATTCGGCGTATCCGCATCAGTAGCAGTTGCGGTAGCGGCCCCAACCGACGGTGCCTCGGGCGAGGAAGCTGCCAGTGAAGAGCAAACGGAGTTCGATGTGATGCTCGCCAGTTTTGGCGAGAAAAAGGTTGGCGTGATCAAAGCGGTTCGTGCAATCACCGCGCTTGGCCTGAAGGAGGCTAAAGATCTGGTGGAGGCGGTTCCTTCCGTGGTCAAGGAAGGCGTGAACAAGGACGAATCGGAAGAGATCAAAAAGAAGCTGGAGGAAGCTGGCGCCACCGTTGAAATCAAGTAATACATGTGGGTGGCGTCCGTTTGTTGGACGCTGGGCCGGGTTTGTTGCGGGAGCGGGCGACGTTATCGTTCGTTCTGGTGATCGTGGGTATTTGAACAAGACAATCGGGCTCCTTCGCTCGTAGTCGCTGACGGCCTTTTGGCCGAGAGGATTTCATGGGTTATTCCTTTACCGAGAAGAAGCGGATTCGCAAGAGTTTCAGCAAGCGATCCGAAGTTGATCAGATCCCGAACCTGCTCGAGATCCAGAAAGAGTCTTACCGAAAGCTGTTGCAAAAAGGTGTGCCCCCGGAGCAGCGCATCGACCAGGGATTGCAGGCTGCTTTCAAGTCGGTTTTCCCGATTGAAAGTTACAGTGGTGCGGCGTCGCTCGATTTTGCAACGTACAAACTGGGACAGCCCGCGTTCGATGTACGGGAATGTCAGCAACGTGGATTAATGTATTCGGCCCCGCTACACGCGATCTTGCGTCTGATTATTTTTGAAAAGGCAGAGGGAGGTGCGGCAAAGACGATCCGCGATGTGAAGGAGCAGGAAGTGTATATGGGCGAAATTCCGCTGATGACCGAAAACGGAACGTTCATCATCAACGGTACGGAACGAGTTGTTGTTTCCCAGATGCATCGTTCTCCTGGCGTATTTTTTGACCATGATAAAGGGAAGACGCATTCGTCCGGAAAATTGCTTTTTAATGCCCGAGTCATTCCGTACCGCGGCTCATGGCTTGATTTCGAGTTTGACCAGAAAGATTTGCTCTATGTACGGATCGATCGGCGACGAAAACTACCAGGCACCATCATGCTTCAGGCATTGGGCTACACCACCGAGGAGATCCTGCAACTGTTTTTCGTGAATGACCGCTTTACTTTGGCTGTCGAAGGGGGCGAGGTGGAGTTGGTTCCGGAGCGCCTCCGTGGCCAGGAACTTGATTTCGACCTTGTTGTCTCGGGTACAACTATTGCCGAAGCGGGAATCCGAATTACTGCACGACATGTACGCGAGTTAGATAAAGCTGAGCTAAAACGCCTCCAAATCCCGGACTCTTTTCTAATTGGCCGAACGCTGGCCCATGATCTGGTGGATACGGAGACGGGAGAGGTGTTGGGTCTTGCAAACGACGTTGTGACGGAAGAGCTTTTGGTCGGTTTACGGGCTGCGGGAATTAACGAGTTTGAAGCGATTTATAGCAATGATTTGGATCAGGGTGGCTACATTTCGGAGACTTTGCGGATTGACCCCAGCCATTCTGCTCACGAGGCAAAGCTCGAGATCTACCGGATGATGAGGCCTGGAGAGCCACCGACAAAGGAGGCGGCCGAGCAACTGTTCCGCAATCTGTTTTTTAACGGTGAGCGTTACGACCTGTCGGCTGTGGGACGGATGAAGTTGAATAGACGCCTTGGTCGTGAAAACGACGAAGGTCCGGGCACTCTAAGTCAACACGATATCGTCGATGTGATCCGCACGCTGGTGGAATTGAAGAATGGTCATGGCAGTACGGATGATATCGACAACCTGGGCAACCGGCGGGTGCGATCGGTGGGGGAATTGGTTGAGAACCAGTTTCGCGTTGGACTGGTGCGTGTTGAGAGGGCTGTGCGCGAGCGTTTGTCCATGGCCGAATCGGAGAATCTGACGCCGCAGGATCTGATAAATGCGAAACCTGTATCCGCCGTAATTAAGGAATTTTTTGGCTCGAGTCAGTTGTCACAGTTCATGGATCAGACCAATCCGCTATCAGAAGTCACCCATAAGCGGCGGGTGTCGGCATTAGGCCCCGGCGGGTTGACGCGAGAACGCGCCGGGTTCGAGGTGCGCGACGTTCACCCAACACACTATGGGCGCCTATGTCCGATTGAAACGCCTGAAGGCCCCAATATTGGCCTGATTAACTCACTTGCTGTTTTCGCTCGTTCCAATGAGTACGGATTCTTGGAAACCCCTTATCGCAGGGTAGCCAACGGAAGGGTTACTGGTGAGATCGAGTACCTGTCCGCAATCGCGGAATACCCGTTTGTAATCGCGCAGGCCAACGCCCGGGTCAGCACAAAGGGGGAACTACAGGATGAACTGGTGTCATGCCGTTGCCGGAACGAGTTCACACTGTCTACACCCGACAAAATTGACTACATCGACATCGCACCCTCACAGATTGTATCGGTTGCTGCATCACTGATTCCATTCCTTGAGCATGACGATGCAAATCGGGCGTTAATGGGCTCGAACATGCAGCGTCAGGCGGTACCGACTTTGCTCAGCGAAAAGCCACTCATAGGCACTGGCATGGAGCGGAGAGTCGCAACCGACTCCGGGGTCGTGGTAGTGGCAGAGCGCGGAGGCGTTGTCAACGCTGTCGATGCGTCGCGCATTGTAGTCAAGGTAAATGACAACGAGGTTAGTGCTGGTGACGTGGGCGTGGATATCTACAACCTTGTCAAATACACCCGATCCAACCAGAACACCACGATCAATCAGCGGCCGTTGGTAAGGATCGGAGATCAAATCAGCCAGGGCGATGTTCTTGCCGACGGACCGTCAACGGATCTTGGAGAGTTGGCACTCGGCCGTAACGTGTTGGTCGCCTTTATGCCTTGGCACGGTTACAACTTCGAAGATTCGATTCTTATCTCTGAAAGGCTGGTGCAGGAGGACATTTACACGTCGATACATATCGAGGAATTGTCCTGTATTGCTCGGGACACCAAGCTTGGTTCAGAAGACATTACGCCTGATATCTCTAATGTTGGTGAGTCGGCACTCAGCAAACTCGACGAGTCGGGCATCATCTACATCGGTGCAGAAGTGCAGCCAGGCGATATTCTGGTCGGCAAAGTGACGCCGAAGGGCGAAACTCAGCTTACCCCAGAGGAAAAGTTGCTGCGGGCAATCTTTGGCGAAAAGGCATCGGATGTGAAAGACACCTCGCTGCGAATGCCTTCAGGTATGTCAGGCACGGTTATTGATGTCCAAGTATTTACCCGAGACGGATTAGATAAAGACGCCCGGGCACTGGCGAATGAATCTGAGGAACTGGATCGTATCCGCAAAGACATGCACGACCAAAGGGGTATCGTCGAGGACGACGCCTTTGATCGAATCAGCAAGCTCTTGCTGAACAAGGTTGCGGAAGGTGGGCCGGGCGGTCTCAAGGCCGGCGATCAGGTCACCAAGAGCTTGCTTACGCAACTGCCTAGAGGAAAGTGGTTCGAAATACGTTTACGGGACGAGAGTACGAACAACAGCCTGGACAGAATCCGCGCTCAGTTGAAGGCTCAGGGCAGCAGCTTCGATGAGAAGTTTGATGAAAAGCGACAGAAACTCGAAGCAGGTGATGATTTGGCGCCAGGTGTCCTAAAAATGGTCAAAGTGTTTGTCGCTGTAAAGCGTCGATTGCAACCCGGCGACAAGATGGCGGGCCGGCACGGCAACAAGGGTGTAATTTCAAGAATCGTTCCGGTCGAAGATATGCCACACATGGAAGATGGGACGACAATTGATATCGTCTTGAATCCGCTTGGGGTTCCATCGCGGATGAATGTAGGCCAGGTTCTGGAAACCCACCTTGGGTGGGCCTCGCATGAATTGGGGCGACAAGTAAGAGATTTGCTTGAACGCGGGACCGAGATTGAACAGGTTCGAAAAGGCGTATCAAGGATCTATAACGGTATGGGCCAGAAAGAAGACTTAACCTCTCTGAAAGATCAAGAGATTCTGGAATTAGCCGAGAATATTTCCGGTGGCATTCCAATTTCGACACCTGTCTTCGATGGCGCCTCAGAACACGAAGTGAAACAAATGTTGAAGCTTGCGGGGTTACCAGAAAGTGGCCAGGCGACGCTGTATGACGGGCGAACGGGCGAGGCATTCGATCGGCCCGTTACGGTTGGCTACATGTACATGTTGAAATTAAACCATCTTGTAGATGACAAGATGCATTCGCGGTCAACAGGCCCATATAGCTTGATTACGCAGCAACCGCTCGGCGGTAAAGCGCAGTTCGGAGGTCAACGGTTTGGCGAGATGGAGGTATGGGCGTTGGAAGCCTATGGTGCAGCGTACACGTTACAGGAGATGCTTACCGTCAAATCTGACGACGTTGCTGGACGAACCCGAATGTACGAGAACATCGTTAAAGGTGACCACAGTATGGAAGCTGAACTTCCGGAATCGTTTCGAGTTCTTGAGAAGGAAATTAGAGCCCTTGGTCTAAACATGGAGACACGGGAAGACAGATAGCGCTGTTCAGCACCCGTCAACTCAATGATCAAACCGAACAGAATCTAGGAAAAAGACATGAAAGACCTTTTTAGCTTGGTACGTAAGCCTGGTCAAAGCGAAGATTTTGATTCCATCCGTATAGGAATCGCGTCGCCAGACAAGATCCGTTCGTGGTCCTATGGTGAAGTCAAGAAGCCCGAAACCATCAACTACCGGACGTTCAAGCCAGAGCGCGATGGCTTGTTTTGCGCCAAGCTCTTCGGCCCGACCAGCGATTACGAGTGTCTGTGCGGAAAGTACAAAAGGCTGAAACACCGCGGTGTGATATGCGAAAAATGTGGTGTGGAAGTCACCATGTCAAAGGTGCGGCGCGAGCGGATGGGCCACATCGAGTTGGCGAGCCCGGTCGCTCATATCTGGTTTTTGAAGTCACTCCCATCGCGTCTTGGAGTTTTGCTGGACATGACCGTGCGGGAAATTGAGAGGGTGCTGTACTTCGAGGCCTACGTGGTAACCGACCCAGGCATGACGCCGCTGGAGCGGGGAACTTTACTGAGCGAAGATGCCTACTACGAGGCAATTGAGCAATATGGCGCAGATTTCGATGCGGGGATGGGAGCAGAGGCGGTAAAGGCGCTGCTCAGGAATATGGACGTCAAAACCGAAGTCGCAATGCTGCACGAAGAACTCGCCGCGAGTACTTCTGAAACCAAGACCAAGAAACTAACCAAGCGACTAAAGGTTGCCGCAGCGTTTATCCGGTCGGGTAACAAGCCGGAGTGGATGGTCATGGAGGTGATTCCGGTTTTACCGCCTGATCTCAGGCCACTGGTGCCTCTCGATGGGGGACGATTTGCGACTTCTGACCTCAATGATCTCTACCGTCGGGTCATTAATCGAAACAACCGCCTGCGCCGTCTGCTCGACCTCAACGCACCAGACATCATTGTGCGCAACGAAAAGCGAATGCTTCAGGAATCGGTTGATGCACTGCTTGATAACGGTCGGCGGGGTAAAGCGGTTACGGGACCGAACCGGCGCCAACTGAAGTCCTTAGCCGACATGATCAAGGGCAAGCAAGGACGGTTTCGTCAGAATCTCCTTGGCAAGCGAGTAGATTATTCGGGTCGATCCGTCATCGTCGTGGGCCCGACTCTCAAGCTCCATCAATGCGGCCTGCCGAAGAAAATGGCGTTGGAACTGTTCAAGCCATTTATCTTCAGCAAGCTGGAACTCAGAGGTTTGGCTACAACCATCAAACAGGCGAAGAAGATGGTGGAAGGTGAGGAGTCTGAGGTCTGGGACATTCTAGAGGAAGTGATTCGAGAGCATCCTGTGCTTTTGAATCGCGCCCCAACATTGCATCGTCTTGGCATCCAGGCTTTCGAGCCTGTCCTGGTAGAGGGCAAAGCGATTCAGTTACATCCACTCGTTTGTACGCCCTACAACGCCGACTTCGATGGCGATCAGATGGCGGTGCATGTGCCGCTCTCCATAGAAGCACAGCTTGAAGCGCGTTCACTGATGATGTCGTCAAACAACATTCTCTCTCCGGCTAGCGGGGACCCGATCATTGTGCCGTCCCAAGACATTGTCCTTGGCCTCTATTACATGACCCGGGAGGAAGTGAACGTTGCTGGAGAGGGCAAGCTGTTTTCTGATGTCGCCGAATTACGCCGCGCCTACGACTCTGGTGCAGCTGCAATTCATGCCCGAGTCAAAGTGCGGTTGCCCGAAAGCGTTATCGAAGAGGAAGGTGGCTCTGTCGAGAAGTTAAAGTTGGTGGAGACCACAGTGGGTCGCGCTCTGTTGTCGGAGATCCTGCCCGCTGGGTTACCGTTTAGCGCCATCGATCAACCGATGAAAAAACGCGCGATTTCGAACATCATTAACGAATGTTACCGTCGGGTTGGACTCAAAGAAACGGTCATTTTTTGCGATCAGCTGATGTACACGGGATTTGAGATGGCCACCCGGTCGGGTGTTTCGATCGCGGTGGATGATATGATCGTGCCAGACGGCAAAAAGGACGCGCTGGCACAAGCAGAGAAAGAAGTTAAGAGCATTCAGGACCAGTATGCATCGGGGCTTCTCACGGACGGAGAGCGGTACAACAAGGTAGTCGACATCTGGACCCACACCAGTGAGGCCGTTGCCGAGGATATGATGAGCGAACTAAAGTCCGTTCAGGTTCGCGACGCCAAGGGAGAAGAGGTCGAGCAGGAGTCATTTAACTCAATTTATATGATGGCGGATTCCGGTGCCCGGGGTAGTGGGGCACAGATTCGTCAATTGGCTGGAATGCGCGGATTAATGGCGAAGCCAGATGGCTCGATTATTGAGACGCCGATCACCGCGAATTTCCGTGAAGGCTTGAATGTTTTGCAGTACTTTATTTCGACGCACGGTGCGCGCAAAGGTCTCGCAGATACGGCGCTTAAAACAGCCAATTCAGGATACCTGACCCGACGGTTGGTCGATGTGTGCCAGGACCTGGTCGTAACCGAGGCAGATTGCGGTACCACCAAGGGCTTTCTGCGAGAGGCAATTGTTCAGGGTGGTGAAATCGTAGTTCCGTTAAGAGACCGTATTTTGGGTCGTACTCTGGCTGAAGACCTTGTCAGCCCTGCCAGCCGAAAGAAACTGCTGGAGGCAGGCTTGGTGTTCGACGAAGCGGCAGTGCAGGTGATCGAGGACCACAATATTAATCACGTCATGGCCCGTTCGCCGATTACCTGTGAGACCCGATATGGGGTATGCGCGAAGTGCTATGGGCGTGACCTCGGCCGGGGGCATCTGGTGAATCGCGGTGAGGCGGTCGGCGTGATTGCGGCGCAGAGCATTGGCGAACCCGGCACCCAGTTGACGATGCGGACATTCCACATTGGTGGAGCTGCAACAGCCCAGGCTGCGGCCAGTAATATAGAAGTGAAGAACAATGGGACAGTAACGTTTAATCGCCTCAGGGTGGTAAAACGCAGCGATGGTCGTAACGTGGCCGTATCGAGATCGGGCGAGTTGGTTGTCCATGACCATCATGGGGTCGACCGCGAACGGTACAAGGTACCGTATGGCGCTGAGCTTGGGATCAATGATGGCGATGTGGTCACAGGTGGACAGGTCATTGCTACGTGGGACCCCCATACCCACCCAATTATTTCGGAGGTTGCTGGACGAATTGCTTTCTCCGAGATGATCGAGGGTGTTACGGTCAGTCAGCAGATTGATGATTTGACGGGCTCCAGCACCTATCTGGTTCTCGATTCGCAACAGCGCCGAGGATCAGCCCGTGATGTTCGCCCTGTTGTTAGTGTGATGGACAGTCGTGGCAACCCAAAGACCATCCCGGGCAGCGATACTCCGGCGCGCTATCAACTGCCGGAAGGCGCTACAGTCTTAGTGGCCGACGGGGCTAAAGTGGAGCACGGCCAGATCTTGGCTCGGATTCCCCAAGCAGTGTCGAAGACCCGCGACATCACGGGGGGGCTGCCTCGTGTCGCAGAGTTGTTCGAGGCGCGCAAGGCCAAAGAGCCGGCGATCTTGGCAACCCACACCGGTGTGATCTCTTTCGGTAAGGAAATAAAAACCAAGATTCGGCTCCTCATCACGGACGAGGAAGGGGTCGAACATGAAATGTTGATCCCTAAAGCCAGTCGCATCAATGTTTTCGACGGCGAGCATATTGAGCGCGGGGACGAAATCGTTGACGGTCAGCCTGTCGCAGCCGACATACTCGAGCTCTTAGGGGTAGAGGCTCTTGCCAATTTCATCGTCAACGAGGTTCAAGAGGTATACCGATTACAGGGCGTTAAGATCAACGACAAGCATATCGAGGTGATTATCCGGCAGATGTTGCGGAAGGTTCGGATTATTGACCGAGGCGACAGTACTTTTCTCCAAGGTGATCAGGCTGAGCGCTCGATGATGCTGGATGAGAATGATGTGTTGGAGTCGGAGGGTAAGCAACCGGCGACATTTGCACCTGTCCTCCTAGGTATTACGAAGGCATCGTTGAGCACGGAATCATTTATTTCGGCAGCCTCATTCCAGGAGACGACGCGGGTCCTGACCGATGCCTCCATGAACGGCAAGGTCGATAGACTGCGGGGCCTTAAGGAGAATGTCATTGTCGGCCGCCTGATTCCGGCGGGCACGGGCCTTGCGTACCATGAGGAACGCCGTCACCGACGCCAGGAGGCAGCCAGCGAACAGCAGGAGATGGACGAGCTGGTATTTGCCGCGACGGGCACAGAGCCAGAGGCTGCTGAGGAGGGGGTTACGGAGGCTGTTGGGGCGTGATCACACTTTTTTGCGCGAATGGCGGTGGGCCCGGATTCCGAAATCTGCAACATTACTTGACAGAAATTGGCTTCCTGCCTAGAATTCACGCCCTTTCTTGATCACGCAGCAGGCAGTCTTTTGCCGGTTTCTGGAACGCGAACTTATGCCAACACTCAACCAACTTGTGCGGAAGCCGCGTGACCGGCAGGTCAAGAAATCGACTGTGCCGGCGTTGGGGGAGTCCCCGCAAAAGCGGGGGGTGTGTACTCGGGTGTATACGACCACTCCGAAGAAGCCGAATTCTGCGCTCAGGAAGGTCGCCCGAGTACGACTGACGAACGGCTTTGAGGTTACCAGTTACATCGGTGGCGAGGGCCACAATCTCCAGGAACATTCCGTCGTGCTGATTCGTGGGGGACGCGTAAAGGATCTGCCCGGTGTTCGTTATCACACCGTCAGGGGCGTTCTGGATACGTCGGGAGTGGGAGACCGGCGGCAGGGCCGCTCGAAGTACGGAGCGAAACGCCCGAAGTCCTGAATCATTGTGCCCGGGAAAGGGTTGGACTCCCGGGGTGAACATAAACCGTAGATAGACCAACGTGGCTGGCTGGTCACGGTGATAAAAGGCGATCTTGCATAAAAGGTCGTCGCAGAAGTCGCGAAGGTGGCGGCCCGCCGCTAGCGACAATAGGCTGGACTCACCGTAAGAGGGGCACCGAAGGCGCATATAGGCACCTGGCGGTGCGTTTTGTCATTGCGAAAATGGCTGAGTGGAGTTGCCGGGAGCGCGTGGCAACACATGCCTCGCGGTGGTTCGGCGGTTTTGTTAGGCGAATGTTGTGTGTCAGGCAGCTGGGGGACAGTTCCCAGGCTGCGGAGTGATGAGACGGTATGCCAAGAAGACGAGAGGTTCCGAAGCGGACGATCTTGCCTGACCCGAAGTTTGGGGATCAGACAGTGGCCAAGTTCGTAAACGTGATGATGCTGAACGGCAAAAAGTCAATTGCCGAGAAGATCCTGTATGGCGCTCTTGATGTCATCAAGGAGCGGGGTACTGAAGAGCCCCTCGAGGTTTTCTATCAAGCATTGGAAAACATACGGCCGGTGGTCGAAGTGAAAAGCCGAAGGGTAGGGGGAGCCACTTACCAAGTACCGGTAGAGGTTCGGCCGAACCGGCGAAATGCGCTGGCCATGCGATGGCTTGTCGATGCGGCCCGCAAGCGCAGCGAAAAATCGATGAGGCACCGACTCGCGGGCGAACTGGCCGATGCTTCGGAGGGGCGGGGCGCCGCGGCCCGTAAGAAAGATGAAATTCGGCGGATGGCAGAGGCCAACAAGGCCTTTTCTCATTACCGGTTCTGAAGGCGGATTGGGACTTTCGGAGAACGCATCGTGGCACGGAAAACACCCCTTAACCGCTATCGGAATATCGGCATCATGGCCCACATCGATGCCGGCAAGACGACCACGACAGAGCGAATTCTCTTTTACACCGGAATATCGCACAAGATCGGTGAAGTCCACGACGGCAACGCCGCCATGGACTGGATGGAGCAGGAACAGGAGCGTGGAATTACGATCACGTCTGCTGCCACCACCTGTTTCTGGAAAGGGATGCACCAGAGCTATCCGGAACACCGGATCAATATCATCGATACCCCAGGACACGTAGATTTCACCATAGAAGTGGAGCGCTCACTGCGCGTGCTCGACGGCGCTGTTGCCATTTTCTGCGCAGTAGGTGGGGTTGAGCCTCAGTCGGAAACCGTGTGGCGTCAGGCAGATAAGTACGGTGTACCCCGCCTGGCTTTTGTCAACAAGATGGATCGAACAGGTGCGGACTACGCCCGGGTTGTAGAGCAAATTCAAGACCGCCTCAATTCAAAGCCCGTTCCGATTCAGATGGCGATCGGGGCAGAAGACACATTTCGCGGTGTGATCGACCTGGTCCAAATGAAGGGGCTTTACTGGGACGATGCGTCCAGGGGCGCAAAGGTCGAAGAGCGGGAAATCCCGGATGAACTGGCACAAGAGGCTGCCAGTTTGCACGAACAGTTGGTCGAGACAGCTGCCGAGGCCAACGACGAGTTGATGGAGTTGTACCTTGAATCGGGTGAACTTTCGGTCGAAATGATCAAACAAGGGCTGCGCGAGAGGACCCTCGCCAATGAGGTGGTTCTCGTTACTTGTGGAAGTGCGTTCAAGAACAAAGGTGTGCAGGCTATGCTTGATGCGGTGATCGACTACATGCCAAATCCTACAGAGGTTCCCGCCATCCGAGGCGTCATCGCCGATGGGGAAACAGAAGCCGAACGGAAGTCCAGTGACGACGAACCCTTTGCTGCGCTTGGATTCAAGATTATGACGGACCCATTTGTTGGCCAGCTGGTATTTTTCCGCGTCTATTCGGGGGTCCTGGCGGCGGGAGATACCGTCTACAACCCGGCCAAGGATAAAAGAGAAAGAATTGGCCGCATTCTGCAAATGCATGCAAATTCCAGGGAAGACATCAAGGAAGTTCGTGCAGGGGATATTGCGGCGGCAGTCGGGCTAAAGAACGTGACGACTGGCGATACGCTGTGCGATCCAAATCATGCGATTCTTCTCGAGCGGATGGAGTTCCCAGAGCCGGTAATATCGCAAGCGGTTGAACCCAAGACCAAGGCCGATCAGGAAAAACTCGGTATTGCCCTGGCCAAGTTGGCCCGGGAGGACCCGTCATTCCGGGTGCACAGTGATGAGGAATCGGCGCAGACCATCATTTCCGGGATGGGTGAGTTGCACCTGGAGATCATCGTTGATCGCCTTCGCCGTGAATTCAATGTAGATGCCAATATTGGCAAGCCGCAAGTTGCCTATCGGGAGTCTTTGCAACGAACTGTCGAGCAGGAAAACAAATATATCAAACAGACCGGGGGTCGTGGCCAGTATGGCCATGTTTGTATCCGCGTAGAAGCGCTGGAGCGGGGTGAAGGATTTGAATTTGTCGACGAGATAAAAGGCGGCGCCATTCCAAAGGAATACATCCCGGCGGTCCGTAAAGGTATTGAGGAAGCAATGGAATCGGGTGTTGTTGCGGGATATCCAGTAATCGACGTCAAAGTCACGTTGTTCGATGGTTCGTACCATGAGGTAGATTCGTCTGAGCACGCGTTCAAAGCCGCCGGAGTCCAGGCATTCCGGGAGGCAAGTCGCAGGGCCAATCCGACGCTTCTCGAGCCGATTATGGGCGTCGAGGTCGTAACCCCGGAAACATATCTGGGCGGTGTTACGGGAGATCTTAGTTCGCGCCGAGGAATAATCTCCGAAATGGAAATCGTCCCTAGCGGGAAAATGGTGCGCTCGCTGGTACCACTGTCGGAGATGTTCGGTTACGCAACGTCGTTGCGTTCGGCAACCCAAGGCAGGGCGACCTACTCCATGGAATTCAAGAAATATCAACCAGCACCCATCAGCGTTGCCGATGTAATCGTAAGGAAAGCCAGCTGACAATTTTTCATT
>CAJXWH010000040.1 GCA_913062915.1 uncultured Acidiferrobacteraceae bacterium
TCTCCCGGCGCAATCGAATGGCTGCATCCCCCTATTACAAACAGAACCGGCTGAATCAATGGCTGGTTGCTTTTTTTCTCACCACGACTGTGTGTTTGCTCCCCGGATGGGCCCGCGCCAGCCCCATTTACCACGACATCCCCATCTGCCATGGTTTCGGTTGCAACATCGAATCGATGATCTCTCTGTCCGCCGCAGAATGGCGCAGCGTCGCCGGTTGGCTCAAGGCAAACGCCCCCGACCCCAGCACCGAACGCGACCACATTCGTCAAGCGATCGGCTGGATGGAGGTTCTGGTGGGGCGTCACGGCCCCGGCCGTGAAGACCGCGCGTTGGATCTTAAACACGTGGCCTATAGGACCGGGCAAATGGATTGCATCGATGAATCGATCAATACCACGACCTACCTTAAGCTGTTTGAAATACAGAGCCTCCTGCGCTGGCACCGCGTTGTAGAACGAATCCAGCGACGCGCCCTCTTTGATGCACATTGGGCGAGTCAGATCGAGGAAATCCAAACAGGCGATCGCTACGTTATCGACAGCTGGTTCCAGGACAACGGTTTGCTGCCAAATGTGCAAAAGACAGAAGACTGGGCCGATATCCCGTTCTACACTGCGTTGCACGACAACTCCGCCGACTGATTGGCTCGATTTCCATTCCGCTCAAGCCACTCTACCGTTTTTATGACGATTTGCAGCAAGGCCCGTGTGGTCGTCGGTATTTCTGGCGGCGTTGACTCGTCTGTCGCCGCCTGGCGTTTGAAAGAACAAGGCTTTGAAGTCATCGGTCTTTTCATGAAGAACTGGGAAGAAGATGATGACCCGACCTACTGCGGTGCTGCAGAAGATTTGGCGATTGCCAATGAATCTTGCGAAACGATGGGTATTCCACTCCAAACGGTCAATTTTTCGCACGAGTATTGGGAACGGGTATTTACAATATTTCTCGAGGAATATCGGAAGGGTCGCACTCCAAACCCAGACGTGCTGTGTAATCGAGAAATCAAGTTCCGGGAGTTTCTGGATTTCGCCACCGAGTTAGGAGCCGAGTTGATTGCCACCGGTCATTATGCTCGCACCCGAAAACACGGGTCGCTGACCCAACTCTTAAAGGGTACCGACCCCGAAAAGGACCAATCGTACTTTCTCCACCAAGTACCGCAGGCGGCACTCGCTCGCACCTTATTTCCGGTCGGTGATCTCAAGAAAAAAGAGGTGCGCATCCAAGCCCGCACACTGGGTTTGCCGAACAGCGACCGCAAGGACAGCACCGGGATTTGTTTTATCGGCGAACGCCGATTTAAAGACTTTCTGGCCCGGTACCTGCCGCCCAACCCGGGAGAGATCAGAACCCTGGATGGCCGCATGATTGGCGAACATGATGGGCTGTGGTTCTACACGCTGGGCCAGCGCCACGGCCTCGACATTGGCGGCCCCGGAGAGGCCTGGTACGTTGCTAAGAAAGACATGTCGCGCAACATACTTCGCGTGGTCCAGGGCCACAACGACCCGGCGTTGATGCGACGGACCATTCGGGGTTCCGAGCCCCACTGGATTGCCGGGCACAGACCCGACTCTGTGCCCATCAAATGCGCGGCCAAAATTCGGTATCGCCAGAGCGATCAGCCCTGTCGTTTGTCGTACTCGAACAATTATTCAATCGATGTACAGTTCGATCATGCGCAGCGCGCGATGACTCCCGGCCAGTCGGTAGTGCTCTACGATGGCGAGATTGTCCTCGGCGGCGCTACGATCTGCGCGCCGGATGACGCCAGCGCGGCCACAAACTGACCGCCACGAAAACGACAGCAACGCCCAGGAATACTGCCGGCAAACCGTGCGGGTTCCACAGATCCATGGCCACACCTGAAACCAGCGGGCCGGCGACGCCGCCGAGGCCCCAGAACACACCGAAGGCAGCCATAGCCGTCGCCAGTTCCAGCCCGCGGAACCACTGGCCGGCCAAGGTCATAACGACCGTGTAGATGCCGGCAAAAAACCCCATCCATAAAAACACAACAAGACACAGCAGCCAGGGAATCGTTACGACAAATGGCAACGCCGCAGCACCCAGCATGCCGAAAATGCCGCAACTGCTCAAGACCCACAACCGATTGTAATGATCGGCCAACCAGCCTATCGGGATTTGCAGTACGGCCCCGCCCAGTGCTCCAAAAAACAGCATAAGAACAGCCAGTGATTCAGTCAGCCCACTGCGAACCCCGTACACCGGCAAGAGACTGGTGGCAGCCATATCCTTAAACGCAACCACAATACAGCCGAACACCAACAGCGGCGCAACCCGAAAAAAACTCAAAACGTTGAACGACGCCTTACCAGATGACTCGGGAAGATAGCGACCGGCCAAGACCAATGGCAGCGCAGCCAAGGCCATCAATACGATACCGGACAAAAACGGCAGGACCCCGCTTGCGCCGGTCATTGTCAGGATCAGCGGTCCAATGGCAAAACTGGATGCCAATACCGTGTTGTACAGCCCCATGACACGTCCTCGAGTGGCGTCGGGTGTAATTTCAGCCATCCAGCTCTCCGACACGATAAAGAGTACGCTCCCCGTCACGCCCATGAAGAAACGGATCACAAACCACGATGCCAGATCATTCACCGCAAGCAGTAGAAAAATGAGGAAAATTTCAAATCCGATTGCAATCAAGAGCAAGCGGCGGCCTGAAAACATCTGTAAACAGCGGGGCACAAAAATCGAACCCAAAATCACACCGAGTGGCGCCATCATGGCGAGACCGCCAATTAAGGTACTGCTGACCGTCCGTCCCTCGAGAATCAGCGAGAGGAGTGGCGTAAAAAGACTGATCGTAATCCCGTAGATCGAAACACAGCCGATCAGTGCGGCCAAGGTCTGGACACGATCCCGGTGCCCGCGCACCGTGCCAAGCGTGTTCTGCCTACGATTCAGCTTCATCTAGTGGGCCTCACCGGACCGCCGACCGCCCATTCCTGCCTGCGTTTTCCAACAACTCATAGCCGAACCTGCCTCCTGTTTTTTTATCTTTACCTGGTCGAACTTTTAAAATTGCAACCGATTTTCGCCAACGATGCCGGTCCATTGGAACCACGGATGGTAAACTTAATCCGTTCACTCGTTGGCACCAACAATAACGATCGGGTGGACGATATTCAAATGACTGGGTGGTAAAAACGATGACGTATCAACATGTCCAACTGCCAGAAACTGGCGAGAAAATTTCAATCCGTGATGGGAAATTGTCGATTCCTGATCAGCCGATTCTCGGATTTGTCGAGGGTGATGGTATTGGTCCCGATATCTCCCGTGCGATGCTGCGGGTGCTCGATGCCGCGGTTGAAAAAGCATATGCCGGGCGCAGGAAGATCCATTGGTGTGAACTGTACCTCGGGGAAAAAGCCGGGCGTCTTTACGATGGCGATTATTTTCCGAACGAAACCCTGGATGCGATCCGCGAACTCACGGTTGCCATCAAAGGACCTTTGACCACGCCGGTTGGCGGCGGCTTCCGCTCACTGAATGTTGCTTTGCGCCAGGTGCTCGACCTCTATGCCTGTGTGCGGCCTGTTCGTTATTACCAGGGGGTGCCATCGCCGCTTCGTCACCCGGAGCAAGTCGATATTGTGATCTTCCGTGAGAACACAGAGGACGTCTATGCCGGCATCGAATACGAAAGCGGGACCGAAGACAATTTACGCCTGGCGAAATTTCTGAGAGACGAAATGGGCGCTCAATTTTTTGAGGACGCCGGGCTTGGAGTGAAACCCATCAGCCCTTATGGCTCAAAACGACTGATTCGTAAAGCCATTCAGTACGCAATTGACCATAAACGGGAAAGCGTCACCCTGGTGCACAAAGGGAACATCATGAAGTTCACCGAAGGGGCTTTCCGCAACTGGGGGTACGAACTTGCGAAAGACGAGTTTAGCGAAGAGATTGTGACGGAGGAGGAGTTATACGCGGTTCACGGCGGCAAAGTCCCAGCGGGAAAGATCATCATCAAAGATCGTATTGCTGACATCATTTTCCAGTTGCTGCAACTTCGTCCGTCGGAATTTGATGTGATTGCAACCATGAACCTCAACGGCGACTACTTATCGGATGCCGCCGCGGCCGAAGTGGGCGGTATGGGAATTGCACCCGGCGCCAACACCGCCGACCATATTGCCGTCTTCGAAGCCACTCATGGCACTGCGCCAAAATATGCCAACCAGGACAAAGTAAACCCCTCTTCGTTAATCTTCTCGGGTGTCATGATGCTGGAATACATCGGCTGGCGGGAAGCCGCTGATCTGATCAATGCAGCGTACCCGAAGGTCATTCAAGAGAAATTCGTGACCTACGACTTCGCCCGTCTCATGACCGGTGCTCACACCGTGTCCACCAGCACCTTCGCCGACGCGCTGATCGCCAAGATCACGGGCAATGCCAAAGATCTCGCCCGTTACGAAGAAGAACGCAGACAGACCCTGGAAGCCGAACGCCGCGCCCGGGAGGCGAAACGGGTCAGTGATCCCACGACCGCAATGAAGGACTCCGGCCGCCAGCCTTCGACTGCGGCTGGCATCATGTCGCCGCTGAAAAGCGTTTCTTCCTCGACCCTGGTCGCAGATGCCATGCACCGAATGCATGAACTGGGGATGCGATCCATCATGGTGGAGCCCGATAGCGATGGCCGCTGGGGCATCGTGACTCAACGCGATATTGTGACCAAGGTATTGGGGCCAAATCGATCAATCGATGACGTTACGGTCGGCGAAATCGCCAACCGGGAACTTTTTTCGATTCCGCCTGATACACCCCTACAGATGATCGCCGAGTCGCTTCGTCACCACAATGTGCGCCGACTCGTGGTCGAGAATAAAAGCACCCCCATCGGCATCGTGTCACAAACGGACCTCATTCAGGTGGTTGAGGAGTTCGGCTGGGGTTGGGGTCTCGAGGAATAAGTGAGCCCCTATCCAAGCGATGCTGGAATCTGATTCCTACCCCAGTTAATTTCGCTTAAGCCCGAAGACGTTCGTTTTCTGGATCCCATGCGGACTCTGACAGGACCGTCGCTCTCCGTCGCTCGCCCAGAATTTCAATGTCAAACTGCGCACCGGCTCTCTCGTGTCCTGTTTTTACGTAGGCGAAGGCCAGACTTTTCTTGACGCAGTGCCCATAAGCACCGCTGGTGGTGATCCCGATGACTTGGTCGCCGTCGTAGACCGGCTCATTGCCCATCGGATCTGCGTCGAGCACATCGACTTCACAGTAGACCAAGTGAGTATCGACTCCTTCCTCGAATTTTCTCTCCACCACATTGGCACCGATGTAACCGCCGTCCTTTCGGGCAAAACGCATCATGTCGGCTTCCACCAGCGAGATTTCTGTCGTCAGTTCGGATCCCCAAGCTTTGTAAGCCTTCTCCATGCGCAATGAATTAAGCGCATAGGTGCCAAATAGGCGCAGCTCAAACGCCGCCCCCGCTTTCATCAGTGCGTCGTAAAGCGTCGGCATTTGATTCATCGGGTGATGCAGCTCCCAGCCCAGCTCACCGGCGTACGACAGCCTGAGGGCGCGAACCGGGATATCTGCAACCGTGATGTCCCGAGCCGTCATCCAGGTGAAGCCATCCTGGTTGGTCAGCCCGTCTTCGGTCAGTTGTGACAAAACATCCCGGGCGTTGGGTCCCGTCAATACCAACACACCGATGTCATCGGTCGCATTGGCTACGTGGGCCTCTTCGCCGGGCTCGATGTGCTGAACCAGCCAGTCAAAATCGTGAAGTTCTGCGACAGCCCCGGACAACACGTAGTAGTGCTCCGCACTCAGTCGAGCCACGGTCGCCTCACACTCGATACCTCCGAGATGGGTCAGCATCTGCGTTAAGATGATCTTGCCATTCGTTTCAGGGATTCGGTTCGCACACAGTCGGTCAAGCAACGCCTTCGCATGAGGGCCGGTAATCTCGTATTTGGCAAAACTCGATAAATCCATCAGCCCGACTTTTTCTCGCACTGCACGACATTCCTCGCCCACCGTAGCGAACCAGTTGCTGCGCCGAAATCCGTACTGTTCTGCGACCCCTTCCGAGGCGAACCATTTAGCCCTTTCCCAGCCGAAGGTATCGCCATAGATGGCCCCTTGTTCCTTGAACATTCCATAAAGCGGGGTATTGCGCGTTGGTCTACCGGCCTCTCGAAACTCACCCGGTAAATAGGGCTGGTACATCTGCTGGTATTCATCGATGGATTTGGCCACGGCATAGTCACCACAGGCCCATGAACCATAACGACGCGGATCCATATCCCGCACGTTGATCTCCGTCTGGCCATGCACCATCCACTGGGCCAGGTACTTGCCGCAACCAGGACCCTGGGTAATTCCAATCGAGGCGCCGCAGCACAGCCAGTAGTTGCGAAGTCCCGCGGCCGGGCCCAGCAAGAAACCGCCGTCCGGTGTATGCGTAATGGGGCCGTGAACCACCCGCTTGATCCCGGCATCGGTCCAGCAGGGAATGCGCTGCGCGGCCAGTTCCAGGCCGCTCTCCAGCCGCTCTAATTCCGGGTTCAGAAGTTCCATGTCAAAACCCCAGTCAATCCCATCCAGGCCCCAGGCCTCGGCGCCGTTTTGCTCATAGGGCCCGATCAAAATGCCCTGTTGTTCCTGCCGGTAGTAACAGGAGGCCCGAGGATCGCGCACGACGGGTGGTTCTCGATCAAGCGCTTCTACCTCCGGCAGGTTGTCCGTCACCAGGTAGTGATGTTTCATGTTGACGATAGGCAGATCGAGCCCCACCCATTCCCCGACCTGCTGGGCAAAACAGCCCGCAGCATTCACCACATGTTCGCAGACAATGGCGCCTTTATCGGTCACGATCTCCCATTCGTTGTTGTCTAAAAGGCGCGTGTCGAGCACCTGCGTGTGACGATAAATCTCGGCCCCGCCCATCCGGGCACCCGCCGCCATAGCATTGGTGCTGCTGGCGGGGTCGGTGTGGCCATCGGTCGGGGTATAAAACCCGAGCTTTACATCGTCCACCACCAGTAACGGATGGATCTCCTGAATCTCTGACGGCCCAATCAGAAATGATTCGATGTCGAGGTAATCCAGAACGCCCTTGACAGCGTGAAACCAGTCCACCTCTTCGTCTCGCAGGGCAAGGCGAACTGCGCCGCACCCGTGCCAGCCCGTCGCTTGACCGGTTTCTGCTTCGAGATTCTTGTACAGCTCAGACCCCACATGATGCACTTTCGCCATGCTGAGTCCGCCAATAAAGTGTGGCACCAGCCCGGCTGCATGCCAGGTCGACCCGGAAGTTAATTCACCTTTCTCGACCAGAACAACGTCGCGCCAACCCTCTTTGGTCAGGAAATACAGCAACCCGGTTCCCAAGGCGCCACCGCCGATAATGACCACTTGCGCGTGCTGTTTCATTGCACGATGCGCCTCGATTCCGAAAACTGCCCTGCAGGTGTGCCGCTACCGGCCGCTTCGAATGCCTCAGAACCGGTCAACGCGGGCACCTCAGCTTCCCAGGTCTTCACATTTCGAACAGCAACAGCCCCCAGTACAAACTCTGTTTGATCCATCAAGCCTTCTCCAGAATCTCGTCGAGTGCACTCAGCAGTTGGTCGACCTCTTCTTCGGTGTTGTAGTGAACCATACTGACGCGAACCACCCCATCATTGGGATCAATGCCGAGCGCTTCAATGCAGCGGTGTGCGTAGAAATTCCCGCTGCCCACCCCAATTCCCCGTTCGGCAAGTTCGCGCTCGATCTTTGCCGAGGAGATATTGGCGGCGCAAAACGCGACCGTAGAGGCGCGTCCACCGGGTTCAGCATGATCCTGCCCCAATAATTGCAGATCTGGACGCTCCTTCAAATAACCAAGGAGCCGGTTGGCGAGGGTCGCTTCGTGCTCCGCAACCAGTGCAAATACCTTGCGGGCCCGGTCGTGGCGGTCTTCTGAGGACGCGCCGAAGTGGTGCCGATACAGTGCATCGAAATACTCCGTGATTCCGGCGAGCGCCGCAATTTCCGCATGTTGGGGTCCGGTCGGATTCAGTCGGTAGCGCGATTCCGACTGGTTAAAAAAATGTCCCTGCGCTTTGACCTGCTGCAGTGCGCCGCGTGATCCCCACAGCACACCCTGGTGGGTTCCAAAGGTCTTGTAGGTGCTGTAGCCATAGAAATCGACGCCCAGTTTGTGCACATCCGGGATCACGTGCGGGGCATAGGAAACCCCATCCGCCACCACCAGGGCCCCCGCCTGGTGCGCCAATTCGGCAACAGTGCCGATGTCGTTGTGCGTGCCGACCACGTTCGAGCACAGGGTGCAACAAACCAGCTTGGTTCGGTCACCGATCAGGCTTTCAAAGTCCGAAAGGTCGAGTTCACCGGTCTCTTTCTGCACCCGCCATTCCCGAATCACGGCGCCGAATTCAGATAATCGCCGCCAAACGCCCACGTTTGCTTCATGATCCTGATTCGTCACGACGATCTCATCGCCCGGGTTCAGCAGATGACGCAGGCCTTGAGCGAGTACGTAGAAATTAAGTGTCGTGGATGGGCCCAGCGTGACCTCATCTGCTTCAGCATGAAGAAGCTCGGTAATGGCCCGGTATGACTCATCCATCTCTTCGCCGGCTGTGCGAGACAGCGCGAATGACCCATACGGCTGCACCTTGTGCGCCACAAAAAACCGCTTGAGTCTTTCAATTACGGTGGCCGGCACGTACGCACCACCCGCGTTTTCAAAGAAGATCCAATCCCGGCTTTCCTCAGCCTGAAACGCCGGGAACTGGCTGCGTACAAAGTCCGTGTCAAGTGATATCTTGCTTTTCTTCATGACATTTGCTTGCGCCGGCCTCCTATTGAGATTTTTTGTCAACGCTGACAATTCGCGCAGTAGTACGAGGCTCTTTGGCCGATCACTTTCCTACGGATGACGCTGTTGCAGTTTACACACGGCTCACCGGCTCGTTCATACACCTGCAGTGCCTGCTCGAAATAGCCCGGCTCGCCGGTTACCTGCGCATAATCCCGCAACGTCGTACCCCCTGCCTCGATCGCCTCGGTCAGAACTTCCTGAATGGCGGCAACCAAGCCTTGATATCGATGAAGCGCCACCCGACCTGCCGAACGGCCGGGCAGAATTCCGCTTCGAAACAGCGCTTCGTTGGCGTAGATATTACCGACCCCGACCACAATCCGGCCATCCATGATGAAGTTTTTGACCGCCGCCCGCCGCCCCCGAGCGGCCGCAAACAGCATCTGACCACAAAATGCCTCATCGAATGGCTCCGGCCCGAGATGTGCCAATTGGGGGGAGCGAAGCGGATCGCCCCGCACCCAGAGCACACTGCCAAAGCGGCGCGGATCATGGAACCGCAATACTCGGCGATTCGTGAGTACGAGATCGACGTGATCGTGTTTCCCGGGCGGCACGCCGACTGGCAATATCCGGAGCCGGCCGGACATACCCAAATGAATCATCAAGGTGCCGTGGCGAAAGATCAGCAGGAGATACTTCGCCCGCCGCGCGACTTTAAGGATTTCTTCGCCGCGAATCCGTCGCGCCAAACCATGGGTTACCGGCCAGCGGAGTTTTCGTTGGCGAACGTTGACCGCCTGAACGATCGAATGTTCGAGCAGCGGCTTGATGGCCCGCCGCGTGGTCTCAACTTCGGGGAGCTCAGGCATCAACCAAAGTGGCGGCTAAAACTTTAATTGGGGTGTCTCGATCGGCATGAAAACCCGCAGCCGAGACAATACTCGGCTGCCCGTGTCGTCTCTCTTAACTCGAATCCGTCTGCTCCGACACTGGGGGCAGGAGCTCACCGCCAGACACTGCAGGCATCGGTTCTGCGGGCTGGCCCAGTCGCTCAAGGCCGCGCCGGTAGCACTGTAAGGCCTTGTCGCCGTCACCCGCCGCTTCCAGCAGCAGACCGAGTTCCATGTAAGATTCCCGACCGCCGCCGTGACGAGCGGCTTCTACCAGCAGCGCCCGGGCCCGATCCCGGTTGCCCGCGTGCAGGTACAGGCGGGCCAACGTGGTCAGCAGATCGGGGTCTTCGGGCCGCGTCTTCGCCCACCCTTCGGCCACCCGGATCTGCCCACCCGGCTGCTCGGTTTGGATCAACCCATACAGTCGAACCAACTCCCCATCCCACCGCCGTCCGATAGTCTTGCACAACAATTTCTCGGCTTGCGCCATATCCCCAGTATCCATCAAACGGCGACAGTAAGCGCCGATCAACAATGGGTCTTTTCGATCCCTCCGAGACAAGCTCGACCATACCCGGCTCGCGTTCGCTCCATCTCGATCCGAGTCTTCACTCAAGCGCTGACATTGAACATCGCGCCAGGCGGTCTCGAGCTCCGCTGCCGGCAATAAGGCGCTGCGTCTGAGCTGCGGCAGGATTTCCTCTAATGCACGCCAGTCCTGCTGCAAGCGCAGCAGACTGACCAGCATGCCCTGGGCTGCGCCACTGTCGGCGCCTTGCTCATGGAGATGCTCGAGAACGCCGCGCGCCTCGTCGGTTTGCCCGGACCGCTCCAGCAATCGTGCGCGGGTGAGTTCGATCGCCTCGCTATGGTCAGGGTCGAGCGCCCGTGCCCGCGTCAGGTGGTCATCCCTCGCTTCTGCATTGCCCCGTCGCTGGGCCGCATAAGCGGCGCCGAGGCAATCGAGCAAAGGCGTCGCACTGTAACTGAGTCGTCGAGTCAAGATCTTTTCCGCCGCTTCCCAATCCCCCTCGATCAGGCGGGCGTAACCATCCAGGGTCGCCTGGCGGGCCAGCAGGGCATTCCGGCGGTCGTGCCAACGACCTATATCTCGAGGGGCATAGAACACACGGATGACCAGCCGCACGCCGAAATAGGTAAGAACGACAACAACGAGCAACACCAACAAGAAAAGGGACAGTGAAATTTCCACTTCGTGCGGCGCGCGAGAGATCAGCACGTAACCAGGATCCTCCATCGACACCCGTACCAGCAGGGCTGCCAAAACGACTGCAGCCAGCAGCAACAGAACCCCCCTCACTCCGACCCACTCCGCCGATGGATAATTTCTCGCAGCAACCCAAGCGCTTTTGACATATCCGGGTATTCGTTCGTCAGTTCGACCACGGCCAGCTTTTCGATGGCAGAGCGAAACACCATCACCTCGGTCGATGTCTCATCGAATCCACGGATCAAGGCCACTTGGGCGCGGTCGAGGCTGCTACGGTAAATCGCTGGGAGACCGCGAAGCAGAGCCAACTGGGCCGCATTCAGCGGCGAGCGGACACTCTCATGGACGAGGAAGCGTTGATCGGGTGCGAGATTGGGCACTTGGGTGGTCTCGATATTTCGAATCCGAACCAGGGCACTCAAGTCTTCGATCAACCTGCGGCCCAACCCTTTTAATGTATTGTCCGCAGCAGTTGGTTTGCTGGCCTGCTCAGCGGTGTCGGTAAACCCGGCAACCACGATCTCGCCGGCCAGGCGCAGGTCAGAAACCTGCTGCATCAGGATCGACAACTGCAGCACGATGCCATCAATATCCGGAACCGGAATGGCGGTCAGTATCGCGATGTCCGCCGCCAGTTGTCGCCGCACCCCGAGGAGCGCCGGATTAGCCAGCTCTGCCATCCGTTCCTGCGCCAGCTCCAGGGCCCGGAGGGCCGACGGTACATCGCCTATTAATAACAGTCGCTCATTGGCCAGGCTGAGCAGCTGGCTGATCTCTTCCAGCAGCCACTCGTCGGTCCCCCGAAGCATTTCCTGCCGGGTGGATTCCATCGATCGGACCAACGTATCGAACTCGGCTTTGAGTTCGCGCTCTACTTTGTTTTGCTGTTGGTCGAGCCGTGAAAACTCGGTTCTGGTTGTTTCGTTCAGTACTTTGAGTTCGTCTTCGAGCGCCCGTCGATCGTCTTCGATTTGCCGGCGAAGTGCATTTTGCTCAGCTTCGGCGGTTCGCTGGGAGAATCGAAGCGCGTCGAACTCCTGGGCGATGACTTCGGCCCGGGTGAGGGTCTCGGTTAATTCCAGCCGGCCTGTCACGGCCGTGGAATACCAGACAAAACCGCTGCCCGCGAGAGCAATAAGGCCCACGAGGAGCGCCGCGACCGCGACCGCTTGATGGGATCTAGAACCGTTGGGCCCGCGCCGAGCAGGCACCGTGTCGTCTCCCGCGGCCGCGTCGCTGGCGTCTTTCGGGGCCACCGGTTGCGTCTCACTCTGAGGATGGTCGCTACTCATTGTCAATACCGTCGGCTGTCTCGCGAACCCCGATTGAGCGGATGGCAGTGGGTGTGGATGGCTTGTAAGAGCGCATCGTGACCGGCATGGGCGGCGATCTCGATGGAGCCGGCATAGCCAAGGGCTCGGCACCTGTGTTCGATCCGGTTGCTGACGGTCACGATGGCGGCCTCACGAAGCCAGGGTTTGGTCTCATTTTCTAACAGAATCCAGAGGTTCTCAGCTGCCGCGATACTGGTCAACATAAGAAGATCGATGCCGTGGTCCTGCCAGTAGGCGATTACCTTAGCATCTAGTGCCAAGGGCCGGGCGCGGCGGTCACTCCAGCCTCGCTGGCGACAGTGAATCGAAGATTCAGGCGTTCATATCCCGAGCGCCAGCGTTACAGAAAAAATCCACAATCGATCTGAAGACGTGCCCACTGTCGAGCGCCATGGCCAGTGAAGCGAGACCTGCGTCGATCCGCTCTGCCGGGATGACGCCGCGGCGCAACTCCATCAGGGCGCGGGCATACTCGGGGGTAAACTCGGGATGTCCCTGAAAACCAATCATCGACGAGCCCAATCCAATGATGGCATTGGGACACGACTCAGAACCCGCGATGCACCGGGCCTTCGCCGGCAACTTGGTGACCTGCTCCTTATGACTCACCAGCAGATTCACGGTTGCCCCGACATTCTTGTCCATCCACGCTTCTCTCGTATGAATTTGACTCGTCGTCATCCCTATGTTCCATCCGTCGGCAACTGATGTCACGGTTCCACCCAACGCTTTCGCCATCATCTGCATGCCGTAGCAGATGCCGACCAACGGTCGGTCGGATTCAAATATTCTCCGAACAAAAACCGCCAGGCGATGAGCCCAATCCGTGTGGTCGTTGACACTGTGGCGTGAACCCGTGGTAATCCATCCATCGCACACCCGTACTGAATCCGGAAATTCGCCCTCAAACACCCGGTATGTCGTGCATTCAATTGCCGGCTCCGCCATTTTCATGGCGTTGATGATCATTTGATCATAATCGCCAAAAACGCCCTTGAGTTCGGGGCGCACTTCATCGCATTGCAAAACTCCGAGTCGAGCTCGAACGATTGATGGGCTCATCCCGTGGCGCAATTCATGTGGCCGCGAACCGCATTGCGGAAAATGGTCTCATAGTCACCGGGGGCCAAGGGAATTGGATTGGTCGATGCGGCTGGATCTTCAACAGCCATCTGCCCGATCCGCGCGGCTTTCTCATCACCAATTTCGAGCGCCGCCAGATCCTCCGGGATGCCGATCTCGCGCCGCAGTTTTAGGACCCAGTCTAAGAATCCCTCGAACGTCGAGGGTTCAAGACCAATGTACCGGGCGAGGCGCCCAATAGCGGAGGAAATCACCGACCGGTTGGCTTCCAGCACATACGGCATCAATACCGCATTCAAGGTGCCATGATGCGCGTCGTAGAGTGCGCCCAATGGATGGGCCAATGCGTGCATCGCGCCGAGCCCTCGCTGAAAAGCGGTTGCGCCCATGGTCGAGGCCACCAGCATCTGGGTCCGCGCTTCGATATCCGAACCGTCAACCACCACTCGTGGCAAGTACTCTCGTATTCGGCGTATCCCCTCGACCGCAATGCCCTCCGCCATCGGATGGTACACAGGCGAACACCATGCTTCGAGGTTGTGAGAAAGCGCATCCATCCCGGTGGCGGCGGTGAGGAAAGACGGCAGTCCAATCGTCAGTTCGGGATCAAGAATTACAATCGATGGCAGCATGCGCGGGTGAAAGATGATCTTCTTGCGCGCTGCGTCCTCATCGAGGATGACCGAGGCGCGCCCAACTTCAGAACCCGTACCCGCGGTGGTCGGTATGGCAACAACCGATGCGATCGCCTCGGCATCCGCTTGCCTCCAGTTGTCACCGATATCTTCGAAATCCCACAACGACATGCGCTGCCCAGCCATCAGGGCCACAGCCTTGCCGACATCTAACGCACTGCCGCCACCCAGTGCGATCACGCCATCGTGGTCGCCGTCATGGTAACTGCGAATTCCCTGTTCCACGTTGGTGCCGGTCGGATTCGGCTTGATCGCACTGAAAACGCGACAAGCCAGCCCTGCTGTCCTGCAAAATTCGACCGTCTGCTCGACCATCGGCAAAGCCAAAAGCCCGGGGTCCGTAACCAGTAATGGAGCGGTGATCCCGAGTTCCCGACAGGCAGCGGACACTTCCCGTAAGCGACCGGCACCGACCCGCACGGCGGTCGGATAATTCCAGTTGGTGTTCATCTGACCTGTTTCGTGGAAATCGCTAAAGCCGCCATCTTGCATTCGATCACCTTATCTACCCGCCAATGCAAGACTACCGCGTGCGGCGCCACAAGGAGCTGAAAAAAATGGAGCGGGTGATGGGAATCGAACCCACGTCATCAGCTTGGGAAGCTGAGGTTCTACCATTGAACAACACCCGCGAGGTTCTACCACTGAACTATACCCACCCTGGCCCCAGGTTATTCGATTATCATTCAGGGGCAGATGTCGCACAACAACCGGCAGGCATTTCTACGATTGGAACCGACCCAGGCGTCATCTTCGGGTCTTGTTTCCGCTCAGTAGGAGAACCGGGTCTGTCAGGAGTTCGATTGTTGTCACCGCGTATCGATCACTCGACTTTCCACAAACCGGTCCGGAGTTACGTACGCCGGGAGGGTCGGATGACAAGGGCCCAGCGCCGGGCACTTGAGATCTTATGGCCTAAGTATGGCATTGGCGACGACGTATCTTTGCTGACCGCGATAGAATTATTTGGAGATCAACGTCTTCTCACCTTAGAAATCGGATTCGGAAATGGGCAGAACCTGGTTGATCTCGCACTGGCCCACCCGAATCAAGGATATATCGGCGTCGACGTCTATCGACCGGGTGCCGGCCGGTTGATGCTGGCACTCGATCGTCTTGAGATTGGTAACGTACGAATTCTGCTGCAAGACGC
>CAJXWH010000041.1 GCA_913062915.1 uncultured Acidiferrobacteraceae bacterium
CGTTCGGCCCGCCGCACCTGGTCGAGATCGCAACGGTGAATGATGTCTGTCGCCTTGGTCGACCATGGTGACACCGTTCCGAGGCGTGGCAACACCGTGAATTTCACAGTGTTTTCTGAGATGCCCTGAGCAACCGGTGACGATGCGTACCCGAGCAGATCCTCGAGAATTTTTTGGCGACCTGCGGTTAACTCGCCCTCGAGATCGATCAGGTGCAGGAAACGCGCGTTCAGGTTGGCCGCTGACGGTACCTTTTCACGAATTGAAAGGAGGCGCTTTTGCAGACGGAATGCAGACGCCGCCGGTCCGCCGGGGAATATCAGCACCGGTTAACAACAAACACTCGGCGTTCAGGAGCCAATTGGTGTCTCCAAATCGACACCCAGCCGTGAGGCCACCTCCTCGTATGCCTCGACCACACCACCCAAACCGTGCCGGAAGCGATCCTTGTCCAGTTTCTTTCGAGTTTCAACATCCCATAACCGGCATCCATCCGGCGTGAATTCATCGCCCAACAACAATTGATCTCCAAAACGCCCGAATTCCACCTTAAAGTCGACCAGGATCATTCCCTTCGACCGAAACAGACGCCCAAGTACATCGTTGACCCGGAAAGTCGTGCTCTTCATTGCCTCGACCTCGGTGGGAGAAGCCCAACCGAAACTCTGGATGTGATAATCATTGATCAAAGGATCGTGGCGCGCATCATCCTTCAGGAAAAACTCAAATGTCGGGGGATCGAGTTCAAGACCGTCGTCGATTCCATACCGCTTGCATAACGAACCGGTCGCGATATTCCGAATCACGCACTCCACTGGAATCATCTCGAGGCGCTTAACCAGCGACTCCGCATTGCTGAGTAATCTCTCAAAATGGGTGGCAACGCCCGCACTTTCCAATTTATCGAGAATGAACGCATTAAACCGGTTATTTACCGTGCCTTTGCGATCCAGTTTTTCGATTTTCTCTCCGTCGAACGCCGAAGTATCATCGCGGAACTCCATCACCAGGCGTTTTGGATCGTCAGTCAGGAAAACAGACTTGGCCTTTCCGGAATAAAGAGGCCGCGTTCGTTTCATTCGAATCTTGCTCGAGCGTAAACCCCAGCCCGCCGCTTCAATCAGAGCACTCCTGCCGTGCTCATCGCGGCCCGGACAGTAACGTGATACTCGTCATCGAGTACCACCAAAGGCAATCGAATGCCGCCGCCAATGAGGCCCTGCTGACACACAGCCCACTTTGCGGGAATCGGGTTTGACTGCACAAACATCGCTGCGTGCAAGTCACGCAACTGCCCGTCACGCTGCAGCGCCGTTTCTTCATCGCCCGCAACCGCGGCTGTACACATCTCGTGCATCAAGCGGGGCGCCGCATTGGCGCTAACTGATATTGTTCCCTTACCACCAGCCAGCATCAACCGACAGGCTGTGCCGTCTTCACCAGAATACACTGCAAAATCGTCAGGGCATCGCCGGATTAAATCTGCGCCCCGATCAAGATCGTTCGTCGCATCCTTAATCCCGACAATATTATCGATCTCAGACAGGCGCAATGTCGTGTCGTTGGCCATGTCTACACCGGTGCGTCCCGGTACGTTGTACAGAATCTGGGGAACGGAGACTGCCTCCGCGATGGATCGAAAGTGCTGATACAACCCCTCCTGCGGGGGCTTGTTGTAATACGGCACCACCAGCAGGCAAGCACTTACACCCGCTTGTTGCGCGGTGCGGGTCAATGCGATTGATTCTTCAGTTGAATTCGATCCGGTGCCGCCAATGACGGGTATGCGTCCAGCCACGGCCTTTACGGTCCGCTCAATTACCTCCGCGTGTTCACCATGATCCAAAGTGGCCGATTCACCCGTTGTGCCGACCGACACAATCGCATCCGTACCCTGGCCCACGTGATGCTCTACCAGCCGTTCCAGTCCCGCCCAATCTATCGAGCCATCGCCGTTCATCGGCGTGACCATCGCAACCATGCTTCCTGTCAGCATACGGTTTCTCGTCGTTGGTTAAAGGCTTGCTGGCGCCATTGGGCTAGGGTGATGTTACTTTCATGGCCTCGCCATGACAAGAATCCCGAAATTATTGCCGTTGGCGGTAATGCCTGGAATGGCTCTCACGAAACTGCCCGCGCAGCCTACACGTTCCCGGGTCAAGCATTTGGCTTGCTCCGCTGGTTCAGAAACTTTTCCACGACTTGTACGTCATTATCCTGGTACCCGAGCCGTCGGTAAAATCCGCGGACCGGCAGGTTGTCCGCCCGAATCATGGCTTGTATTTTTGGCACCTGGCGCTCATCCATCCACCGCTCTGCGTAGGACATTAGTGACCGGCCGATGCCGTTTCGCTGCCAGTTCGGGTGCACAGCCAAGTAATACACCCAGCCGCGATGGCCATCGTGGCCAAGCATGGCGCTACCGATCAACCGACCCGCGGAATCGGCCACAACCAGTTCCGATGATGGCGTGGTCACGCACAAATGGATGTCCTCGAGCGGATTGTTCCAGGGTCGCAACAAACCACATGCCGTCCATAGCTCGACCAGGCCGTGCTGGTCCGCACGCGCGAACTGGCGAAGACTAAATTCGCCTGCACTCACGAAGCCACAGCCACATCGTCCGACCTGATCAAAACTTTACTCCTGGCTTCCGCCACCCGCACGCCGTCCTGGTTCTCACAAACAGCAGACAATTCAACAATGCCGCCATTATGTTTGGTCTTGTCGATCTTGCCCGTAACGCTCCATGTCGTGGTCAGCGTGTCACCCGGGCGCACCGGAGCGATAAAACGGCAGTTGTGCTCGAGAAATCCGATTGCAGTACCCGCAAAGTAGAGGCCAATGGCAGTCGACATCAAGGCCGCTGTGAAGGGTCCATGGAGTATCCGGGTCCCGTACCGAGAGCGCCTTGCATAAGACTCATCAACGTGCAGAGGATTAAAGTCTCCAAACATACCGGCAGCCGTCACCAGGTGCGTCTCGGTGACGGTCAATGCATGTTCAAATACGGCGCCGACGTTGACGTTGTCATAGGTTACGCCGGAAGGTATGCGCATCGCCTTTGACCCTGCCTCTTGCTCTCGAACCGGAAAAATCGAATATACCCAGTAATTCTAACCGAGCCTGTGTGCCTACCACGACCGTTGTGTTGGCGGTTCTCTTGCCCCGGTAGTGCACCACGTCTTTGGTCCGTTGAGCATTACGCCAACCTGGGAGATCCGTTTCCCGGAAGCCCGCATCAGGATAAAATGAACTGCGGCGAGGTTTCGATTCCAAGCCTGGACGCAAGACTGTAACGCCTTACGCTTCGTCGGAGTTTCTGGGTGCAATAAGGAGAGTTCTAAGATGTCGATCTTTGAAGCGGGACTGCAGAAAAACACAGCGAATTTCGAGCCCCTGTCCCCGGTTAGTTTTCTGCGGCGGGCTGCGCAGATTGTCCCGGAGCACACCGCTATCATTGACGGCACGCGGAGATTTACCTACGCCCAATTCTGGCGGCGGTCCTGCCAGTTGGCGTCGGCTCTTGAGGCGCGAGGGATCGGGGCCGGAGACTGTGTCGCGATCTTGGCCGGCAACACCCCGGAGATGCTGGAGGCTCACAACGCGATTCCTATGCTGGGAGCGATACTCAACTCGTTAAACGTTCGCCTCGACCCTGAAACGATTCGATTTATTCTCGAACATGGAGAAGCGAAGGTGTTGCTTGCAGATCAGACCTTTGCCGATGTCCTGGAAGCGGTTGTTAAAGACCTCAACCGCGAAATCCTGATCGTAGGTATCGATGATCCTGCTCAAGACCCGTCCCGTCCCATTGGAGAGATGGGCTACGAAAGCCTGCTCGCCGAGGGATCAAGTCCCTTTGAGACCCAGCAACCGCGGGACGAGTGGCAGGCATTGTCTTTACTCTACACCTCGGGCACCACCGGCGACCCGAAGGGCTGCGTCTACCATCATCGAGGCGCCTACCTGAGCGCCTTGGGCAACATGCACACCGTCGGGTTGAACCGAGATTCTGTATACCTTTGGACTCTGCCGATGTTTCACTGTGATGGCTGGACATTCACCTGGGCCGTTACCGCAGCATTGGCGACCCATATCTGCCTGCGGCAAATGGATCCAGCATTAATCTTCCGGCTCATTCGAGACGAAAAGGTGTCACATATGTGTGGCGCCCCTGTCGTACTCAACATGCTTGCCAACGCGCCCGCGGAGCAAAAATCCACCTTCCCTCAGACCGTGGAGATCGTCACCGGCGGTGCCGCACCGCCCTCTGCTGTAATCGAGGCAATGGAAGAACATGGGTTCCGGGTCACGCATTTGTATGGCCTCACCGAGACCTACGGGCCCGCAACAGTTTGCCTCCCGCAAGCCGATTGGCCGGATCTTTCAACAACCCAACGCTCAGCAAGGATGGCCCGCCAGGGCGTGCGCTGCGGAACCTTGGAGGGTGGAAGTGTCAAAAACCCTGAGACGATGGAAGATGTTCCCTGGGATGCCCACACCCTGGGCGAAGTCATGGTGCGAGGCAATACCGTGATGAAGGGGTATCTCAAAAATTCGGCGGCCACCGACGCCTGCTTTTCTGGCGGTTGGTTCCACAGCGGAGATCTTGCAGTACGTCACCCCGACGGCTACATCGAAGTCAAGGACCGCTCCAAGGACGTCATTATTTCCGGCGGAGAAAACATCTCCAGTCTGGAAGTGGAGGAAGTGCTTTACCGCCATCCTGACGTTCTAGAAGCGGCCGTTGTTGCCCGGCCTGACCCCAAGTGGGGGGAATCACCGTGCGCCTTTGTGACCCTGCACGATGGGGCGCGCACGGATCAGGCCAGCGTGGTCGACTATTGTCGGCAACACCTGGCCCATTTCAAAGCACCGCGGAGTGTGGTTTTTGGGCCCCTGCCAAAGACTTCTACGGGGAAAATTCAAAAGTTCCTATTACGCAACCGTGCTGCTGCACTTGGCGACTGAAACAGCATCTGACCCTGTTTTTGTTGTGCCCCACCCTGGCTCGGCAACAACCGCCGGTTGATCAGCACGCAGCGGCACCCGGGTGTGGCCACACCACTGGGTACTGATCGCTGTCTAAAACGTCACCGTCTTCGTGAGCAGGCGAGCGAAGGTGCGTATTGGTACCGGGTCGGGTATCGTAAACCACATCGTCACCGGTATAGCGCACCGCATATCCCCGGCGCCGCACTTCGCTGGTCCGGTTGACTCCGGCGCTGTGCACGGTCAAACCATGAAAAACATAGACGTCACCCGGTTCAAGGTTCCAACTGACGATGTCGTACTTCTCTCGTTCTGCCTCAATGTTCGGAATCGGTTCGTAATCCGGATTGCGTTCATACGCGTCGTACCCTCGCGTGGGTCCGAAGGCTTCGGGTTGGTACCACTGGCCGGAATGATGCGACCTACGGATAAACTCCAAGGCCCCGTTTTCGGCAGTCACGTGATCCAGCGCAATCCAAAATGAAGCCACTTGCTGGCCCCTAACTGGCCAATACGGCTGATCATTGTGCCAACGCGTACGAACCATGGTGGCTGGCTCCTTGACGAATATCTGGTCGTACAACAGGTTGACCTTACGTGAACCGAACAGTGCAGCTGCCACTGCCGGCAACGGCGAGTCAGTACAAAAAGAACAGAATGTCGGGTCGTTTTCCCAGGTTCTCAAATTGCCATGAAAATATCCGGCATTATCTTCCGAGTCATAACTGTGTACGTAGGGGCCGGGGTTCTGGATATCCCGGTCAACGGCTTCTCGGAGCGCTTCAATCCAGGTCAGCCCGACACACTGGGGTAATACCACCACCCCGTCTGATTCGTATCGCCGCCGGGCAATGACTTCGAAACGATCCCCGTTTTCGCGGCCTCGTGCCTGATCATCGTTGCGCTCGAGCACAATCGACACCGTCGCTACAAGGGTATATTCCCGTGTTTTCGCCAAGGATTTTTCAATTGCTTCCGTTCCAGCATGCGCAACGATCGGCAAATTCTCGTTCGGGTATGCCGCGGCAGAATGACATCGTCGATAAAACCCCGGTGCCCCGCATAAAATGGATTGGCAAACTTTTGCCGATAATCCTCGGTCCGGGCGCTGATTCTCTCTTCATCGTCACGATCCTCGCGGAAAATGATCTCAACCGCCCCTTTAGGTCCCATCACCGCAATCTCTGCGCTTGGCCAGGCAAAATTGATGTCTCCCCTAAGATGTTTAGACGCCATCACATCGTAGGCACCACCATAGGCTTTACGGACAATCACAGTGACCTTGGGCACCGTACATTCCGCATAGGCGTAGAGCAGCTTGGCTCCGTGCTTGATAATCCCGCCGTATTCCTGTTTCGTCCCGGGCAAAAACCCTGGCACATCGACTAATGTCACGATCGGTATGTTGAACGCATCACAAAAACGCACGAAACGTGCCGCCTTAACAGAGGATTGAATATCAAGACATCCAGCGAGTACCGCCGGCTGATTGGCGACTACACCGATCGTCCCACCGCCCATGCGGGCCAATCCAATCACTATGTTCCCGGCATGATCGGGCTGCAGTTCAAAGAAATCGCGCTCATCCACGATCTTGAGGATGAGCTCTTTCATATCATACGGCGTGTTTGGATTATTCGGCACTAACGTATCGAGAGATTGCTCTACCCGCTCCACTGAATCTCCGCTGTCCCGTCTTGGCACCTTTTCTCGATTATTGCTTGGGAGAAAATCAACAAAACGTCGGACCCCAATCAGTGTCTCGACATCATTATCAAAACTGCCGTCGGCAACTCCCGAACGGGTCGAATGCGTTACCGCACCGCCAAGTTCCTCATGCGTAACGCTCTCATGAGTAACAGTTTTCACCACTTCAGGTCCAGTAACATACATATACGATGTATCGCGAACCATAAAGATGAAATCAGTCATGGCCGGAGAATACACGGCGCCACCCGCGCACGGCCCCATGATGATCGAAATCTGCGGAATCACGCCGGACGCCATTACATTGCGCTGAAAAATTTCGGCATATCCCGCCAACGAATCAATGCCCTCTTGGATCCGAGCGCCACCCGAATCATTCAGGCCGATCACCGGCGCACCAACTTTCATGGCTTGGTCCATAACCTTGCAAATCTTGCCCGCATGGGCTTCAGATAAAGAACCGCCTAATACCGTGAAGTCCTGGCTGAAAACAAAAACATCACGGCCATTGATTGTGCCGTAACCCGTGACCACCCCATCACCCGGAACGGTTTTATCGGCCATGCCGAAATCAGTGCAACGATGCTCAACAAAAATATCCCACTCTTCGAAGGAGTCGGCGTCTAACAGAACCGTGAGTCGCTCGCGTGCTGTTAGCTTGCCTCGTTGATGTTGCGCATCAATACGCTCTTGGCCACCACCGAGTTCAGCCGCTGCGCGCCTTCGTTCCAACTCCAGGGCAATTTCTTTCATGGTGCCTGGCGCTCTCCTGCGCTCCCCAACAGGTTCAAGATTTCTCCAGCGGCCTCAGTAATCGACGTGCCAGGGCCAAAAATCGCCGCCACGCCGGCAGAGCGCATCTCTTCATGATCCTGTGGCGGCACGACGCCTCCCAGGGCCACCATAATATCGTCGCACCGTTGCAAACGAAGCGCGGCCATCAATTCAGGAACTAAGGTCCGGTGGCCTGCTACCTGGGAAGATATGCCGATCACATGTACATCGTTTTCCATCGCCTGGCGCACTACTTCGTCCGGGGTTTGAAACAACGGGCCGATATCGACGTCGAATCCCAGGTCAGCGAAGGCGGTTGCGATGACCTTTGCGCCCCGATCGTGACCATCTTGCCCTAATTTTGCGACCAGCAACCGCGGTTGCCGGCCGTGCTGCGCGGCAAATTCAATCACCTTCTGGCGCAGTCGTATGAATTCTTCATCTTCAGTCAACATCGCTCCATACACACCGGAGATCGAACGGATCTCTGCGCGATAGCGCCCAAAAACGTTCTCGATGGCAAGCGAAATCTCACCCACGGTGGCACGCTGCCGGGCTGCCTCGATCGCATACTGTATCAGGTTCGTACTCTCATCTCGGGCTGCGCTCTCTAGGGCCACAAGTGCGGACTGACAGTTGCTCTGATCTCGATCCTTCCGCACCGCCCCTAATTTGCTGATCTGCGAGGCTCTTACCGCATCATTGTCGATGCTGAGGATATTGACACTTGATTCCTCTTCCATCTGGAATCGATTCACGCCTACGATAAGTTCCTCACCCTGGTCGATCCGCGCTTGACGCTGTGCCGCGGCCTCTTCGATTCGAAGCTTTGGCACACCGTTAGCAACCGCCTGCGTCATTCCCCCCATCTCCTCCACTTCCGCGACCAACTTGCGGGACTCAGCGACAATACTGGCGGTTAGGCATTCAATGTAATAAGAACCACCAAGAGGGTCGATCACCTTGGTTACACCGAGTTCTTCCCGCAAAACCAACTGGGTGTTCCTTGCGATTCTGGCGGAAAACTCAGTTGGTAAAGCAAGCGCTTCATCAAAACTATTCGTATGCAGTGATTGCGTGCCACCCAGAACTGCTGCCAGCGCCTCGAGGGTCGTTCGAATGATATTGGTATATGGATCTTTACTGGCAAGGCTTACACCAGATGTTTGGCAATGGGTGCGCAACATCAACGAGCGGCGGTCCTGTGGCTTGAAGTTCTGCTCAACCAGTTCCGACCAGAACAACCTGGCGGCACGCAGTTTAGCAATCTCCATAAAGAAGTTCATTCCGATCCCGAAAAAAAATGAAAGTCGCGGAGCGAACTCGTCTATATTCAGTCCAGTTTCCAAAGCGGCCCGGATATATTCGATTCCATCGGCAAGTGTGTATGCTAGCTCCTGAACCGAAGTCGCTCCCGCCTCTTGCATGTGGTATCCGGAAATTGAAATTGGATTAAATCGCGGCATTTGGGACGCAGTAAAGCCGATGATGTCCGACACAATTCGCATCGATGGTTTCGGCGGATAGATATAGGTATTTCGAACCATGTATTCCTTAAGGATGTCGTTCTGCAAAGTTCCAGACAACATCCGAAGTTCTACACCCTGCTCTTGGGCCGCAACAGCGTACATAGCCAAGATGGGCAGCACAGCACCATTCATGGTCATGGAGACCGACATTTTGTCCAGAGGAATCCCCGCAAACAGGATTTTCATGTCCTCTACCGTATCGATCGCTACCCCAGCTTTCCCCACATCGCCGGCGACCCGGGGGTGATCGGAGTCGTACCCCCGATGGGTCGGAAGATCAAAGGCAATCGACAGCCCCGTTTGACCCGCGGCAAGATTGCGACGGTAGAAAGCGTTGGATTCTTCGGCTGTGGAATACCCCGCGTACTGACGCACCGTCCAGGGCCGGCCCGCGTACATGGTCGCTCTCGGGCCGCGCACGAACGGTGGGAATCCCGGCAGACTTTGTTTATGTCCAAATGCCTCAAGATCTTCCGCCGTATACAGCGCCTTAACTTCAATCCCCTCCGGGGTTTGCCAGCGCAAACGCGAAAGACTATCCTGCCCAACCTCCTCCAGCGCAAGTTGATGCCATTCATCCATTTCCGTGTAGTCGAACTCGGTCACGACCGCCTCCGGAGACTCTCTGCGTCTTTGTTCATCTAATCAACGTAAGTGTGCTTCGAGCGCTTATACCAGCGACGGATAGGGACGGGTTTCGCTACCATCGCTTGCCTGATCGTTGTGATCAAACGAAAATGATCGTCAATCACTCCTACCACCCCGGAAACGATAACCGTATGATAAGTGTTTTTGCCTAGGTCAGCGACCCTCGTTTGTAGCAAACTACAACTAAAATTCTGTGTGGCTGGAGGATTTATGAATTACGAAAATATCAAATCTACAATCCAGGATCGCGTCGGCATCGTCACTTTAGACCGTCCCGATGCCCTGAATGCGCTGTCAGACGATCTGATGCGGGAATTGGCCCATGCGCTTACCGAATTTGAAACCAACGACAAAATCGGGGCCATTATCATCACTGGAAGCAGCAAGGCATTTGCTGCTGGGGCCGACATCAAGGGCATGATTGACCGGACCTACATGGATGCTTACCTCGGTGATTTCATCGGCCGACACTGGCATGGCGTAGCGGACTGTCGCAAACCGATAATTGCAGCGGTCGCCGGATATGCCTTGGGTGGCGGATGTGAGCTCGCCATGATGTGTGACTTCATCATCGCAGCAGAAACGGCGAAATTCGGTCAGCCGGAAATCAAACTGGGAATTATTCCGGGCGCAGGGGGTACCCAGAGACTCACCAGATTCATCGGTAAATCAAAAGCGATGGAAATGTGCCTGACGGGGAGGATGATGGATGCCAGCGAGGCCGAACGATCGGGTCTCGTAAGCAGGGTCGTTCCTGCTGATAGCCTGCTCGATGAAGCAATTGAAACTGCCACGACCATTGCATCTTTATCCCGGCCTTCCGTATTTATGGCCAAGGCAGCGGTTAACCGAGCCTATGAGACCACCCTGGCGGAAGGCATAAAAAGCGAGCGAGCCCTGTTTCTATCTCTCTTCGCAACCGACGACCAGACAGAAGGCATGAAAGCCTTCATTGAAAAAAGAGCCCCACGCTGGATTCAAAAATAGCGCGCGTTTGAGATGAAGGTCCAGGGGCAACATTTTCGATCAATCTGGCTGGAACAGGAAAGCCAGGTGGTTATGGTCATCGATCAACAGCAACTTCCATTTCGCTTCGAGATTAAACAACTGGCCACGGTGGCCGATGCAGCGACGGCAATAGCGGACATGGTGGTTCGGGGTGCCCCCTTGATCGGTGCAACCGCTGCCTGTGGCCTTTTGTTGGCAGCGGCAAAAGACCCGTCCGACGAGCACCTCTCAAGCGCCGCCGACGTATTGCTTGCCGCGCGACCAACTGCCGTCAATCTACGCTGGGCGGTGGAACGGATCTTGCCGCGAATCCTTGCCGTCGCGCCTTCCGACCGTTTCGATCTTGCCCGGATCCAAGTTGAAGAACTATGTGAGGAGGATATCGCCGGCAACAGTCGAATCGGTGATCACGGATTTGGCCTTCTTCAAGAACTGTACTTGCAAAGATCAACCGAACAACCGCTTAACATTCTGACCCACTGTAACGCCGGCTGGCTGGCCACTGTCGACTGGGGTACCGCTCTAGCACCCATCTTCAAGGCCTATGACGCGGGACTCCAGGTGCACGTTTGGGTGGATGAAACCCGCCCCCGAAATCAAGGAGCCTCGCTCACAGCATGGGAACTACAGGCTCACGGCGTCCCCCACACGCTGATTGTAGACAACGCAGGCGGACACCTGATGCAGCGAGGGCAAGTCGATATTTGCATTGTCGGCTCCGACCGAACAGCCAGGAACGGAGATGTATGCAACAAGATTGGCACATATCTAAAAGCATTGGCCGCCTATGACAACGGCATCCCGTTCTATGCAGCCGTTCCATCCCCGACCATTGATTGGTCTTGTCGAGACGGCATAAAAGAAATTCCTATCGAGGAGCGGGCCGCTGAGGAAGTTCTCTTCATCACGGGGGCATTGGATGATGGCCAAACGGTAAAGGTCCGAATTGCCCCGGAAGGCAACCAGAGTGCCAATCCTGCATTCGATGTCACGCCACACCGGCTGGTAACCGGGATCATCACAGATCGCGGCATCTGTGGGGCCGACGAAGAATCTCTGCTGAAGCTCTATCCCGAGCAACGATCGAGCAGTGAGGCCTAATCTAAAGCCTAATCACCAAACCATCCATCGGATTGGCAAGCGCCATCGACTCCGGCCCAAATCGGTACAATTTCCTTCTATTGGATATGTTTTCGACTCGCCTCGGTTATTCGAAATCCCCCTCCAAACTCAATCAGAAGAACTCACTTGAAAACATTTGTCATTAATAAAAGCTTCTTTGGGCCGCAATTTTTGATGCGCTCTCTCGCCACCACCACGGCGTGTTTGCTTCTATTTATTACCTCTATACACCTCGATGCGAGTACCAATGTTCCTGCGGTGGAGTTCAACAAGGTCTCTGCCAAAAGTGAACAGACGACCAAACTCATCACCAACTTAATCGCACGTTACCACTACCGAAAACCAGAACTGAATGACGAGTTGTCGTCTGCCATATTCGACCAGTATTTGCATAATTTGGATCCGAATCGCAGCTATTTTCTGGCCAGCGATATCCAGCAATTCGAAAACTTGCGGTTTCGGTTCGACGATCTGTTGAAGAGTGTTCGGCTAGAACCTGCTTACGCTATTTTCTCTCGCTATCGCCTGCGCGCCCTGGAACGCATTGCTTATGCTCGAGAGTTGCTGGATGCTGGGTTCAACTTTGAAATCGACGAGGATTACACAGTTAATCGGGAGCATGAGCATTGGGCGGTAAATACGGAGGAACTCAATGAACTATGGCGTAAACGTGTGAAATACGACTGGCTGGCGTTAAAACTGGCCGGAAAAGTCTCTGATGACATTGTCGACACCCTGAGCACGCGTTATCTCAATATCGATCGCAGAATCGGGCAAATCAAAGAGAGCGACGTTTTTGAGCTTCTAATGAACACCTATTTGTCCGCGGTCGAACCGCACACCGGATTTTTTTCACCTCGGGCGACCGAAAACTTCAAGATCCGTATGAGTCTTTCACTCGAGGGAATCGGTGCGGTCTTGCAGATGGATGGGGAATACACTCTGGTTCATCGAGTGCTGCCGGGGGGGCCCGCTGATCTGGGTCAGGAACTTCACGCTGGGGATCGAATCACGGGTGTCGCACAGGGGGAGGAGGAACCCATCGTTGATGTAGTTGGTTGGAGACTCGACGACGTAGTCGATCTGATCCGCGGACCCAAAGGAAGCCTTGTTCGCCTGCAGATCGTACCTAAGAATGAGCCGCCGGGTGGAGTGAATCGCATCATCCAGATTCGGCGCGATACCATAAAACTTGAAGAGCAGGCTGCACGTCAATCGACACTCGAAATTGATACTCAAGAAGATCAAATTCGAATTGGCGTTATTACCATCCCGACATTCTATGTGGACTTCGATGCCAGAGCGCGCGGTGATAAGGATTATCGAAGCACCACTCGCGATGTTCGCCGCCTGTTGTCCGAACTCCAAGAGAAGGAGATTGGCGCCCTAATCATTGATCTGCGCGGAAATGGCGGCGGTGCATTGACCGAGGCGATTTCTGTGACCGGCCTCTTTATAAACTCGGGCCCGATCGTCCAAGTGCGAGACTCCCGAGGCAAGGTCAATATTCGAAAGGACCCAGATCCAGGCATTCTCTATTCCGGGCCTTTGCTGATTATGGTAGACCGTGACAGTGCCTCCGCTTCCGAAATATTCGCCGGCGCCATTCAGGATTACAAACGCGGCTTTATCGTTGGAGAGTCAACATTCGGTAAGGGAACAGTGCAAAACTTGATCGATCTCGATCGTTATGCAAAAAAAGATTCCGGGCCACTGGGGCAACTCAAAGTTACGGTTGCACAGTTCTTCCGAGTCAGTGGCGAAGGCACCCAGCACCGCGGTGTCGTGCCCGACTTTTCTCTGCCGGTTATACAGTATCGTAAGGACCAGCGCGAAAGCGCCCAAGAAAATGCATTGTCCTGGAGCCAGATCAAAGCAGCCCGCTACCGTTCATTTTCAGAGAGCGTCGTTGAAGACGCTCATAGACAGCTGATCCGCAAGCGGCACACCACCCGAGTTGCGAACAGCGCGGGCTTTCAGTATATGATCCAAAAGGCACGCCTAGATCTGAACGCGGCAGAAAGAAACTCCTTCTCTTTGCTCGAATCGCAGCGGCGCACAGAGCGGGCCCTACAAGAGCAACAGACGCAATCACTCGAAACTAAGTTTCGAGGAAACCTAACAGCGGATCCCGGCTCGCAGGCCGAAACTCAAAACCTCGCGAGCAAGGAAATCCTGCTGGAAGCCGGCCGCATACTGGTAGATATGCTGGCAGATATCGGCTCCCTTCCCATACTTGTTGACCGGGATGTCAACAATCGCCCGTCAATCGCCGTACCCCAACAACAAGCGAATAACTAGATGCGATCGCCCATCGGGCAGGCGATGTCAACGATATAGAGTGAAATTTTCTGCAATTGGCCAGTTTCTGTCCGGTGATTCTGGAATCCTCCAGTTGATGGATGATCTTGGCACTGCCCTTGACCAGAACCGCGAGATTTATATGTTGGGGGGCGGCAACCCTGCCCGCATTCCCGAGGTGCAGGCATTCCTCCGGTCATGCCTCGAGGAAGCCCTATTTCAACCCCAGCAGTTTGATGAACTCGTTGGAAATTACGATGCACCCCAGGGAAATGCTAAGTTTATCGATGCGATCGCATCACTCCTTCGGAGCGAGTGCGGCTGGCCGGTGGGCCGCGAGAATATTGCCGTAACTAACGGCAGCCAGAGTTCCTTCTTTACCTTGTTCAATCTGTTTGCCGGACCGTGCCCGGATGGAAGCCAGCGGCGTATTTTGCTGCCGCTGACGCCGGAATATATTGGCTACGGTGACATCGGCCTCGGCCAAGAACTTTTTTATTCTTGCCGTCCGAACATTGAGATTCGGGGTCAATACGAATTCAAGTACCACGTTGATTTCGATCAACTCGATATTCAAGAGGGCACCGGCGCAATTTGCATATCCCGCCCAACCAATCCAACAGGAAACGTTGTCACGGACGAAGAAATCCGGGCACTTCGCGAGATCGCAGCCGGACGAGACATCCCCCTGATTATTGACGGCGCCTATGGCGCGCCTTTTCCCAATATTATTTTTACGGAGGTAACGCCCATCTGGGACCCTGGCGTGATCGTCTGTTTGAGTCTTTCAAAACTTGGCTTGCCTGGCGTTCGAACCGGCATCGTGGTGGCCGACGACGCCATTATTCGTGCAGTCACCAGTGCCAACGCCATCGTGTCGCTGTCCCCGGGCAGCTTCGGCCCAGTCCTTGTTACTGAGGCCATACG
>CAJXWH010000042.1 GCA_913062915.1 uncultured Acidiferrobacteraceae bacterium
TACTCGGTGAGAAGGCAGGGCGGTCGTTTACGTTGTGCTTGTTAAAGTCGTCCGAAGAGGCTCCGGAAACGGAAACGCCCGCTGCCAATCGGTTGCGCCATGCGGAAGAAGCGAAGGCCGAAGCTTATCAGACCCTAATGCGGGATCCGACTGTACAAGAAGTCATCGAGCGATTCGATGCGACCGTTGTGCCCGAATCTGTCCAGCCTGGCAATCAGAGAGGCTAAATTATGAAGAGTCCCCTAGGTAATATCATGAAGCAGGCGCAAGCCATGCAGGAGAATCTGAAAAAGGCGCAGGAGGAACTGGCGCAGATAGAAGTGACTGGAGGTGCAGGAGGCGGTCTGGTCGAGGTGACGATGACCTGTCGTCACGATATTCGGAGGGTGTCAATTGATGATGCCCTGATTGGGGATGAAAAGGAGGTGCTGGAGGATCTGGTTGCGGCAGCGGTGAACGATGCCGTGCGGCGGGTCGAAAAAGTGTCACAGGAAAAGATGGGCTCGCTCACCGCCGGGCTGACTATCCCTGGCCTGAATTTGCCGTTGTAGGCTATGCCCGATGAACATGCGATAGGCCGTTTGAAAGAAGCCCTGCGGCGATTGCCGGGTGTAGGCCCGCGTACTGCACAGCGGATCGCATTTCATATGCTGGAGCGCGACCGTGAAGGCGCGAGGTTGCTTGCCGAAGCGTTGATGGTTGCCGCGGAACGGGTCACTCACTGTGGCCGATGTAATAATTTCAGCGAGGCCGAACTTTGTCGCATTTGTTCATCTGGCAAGCGAAACGGGGATCTATTGTGTGTCGTTGAAACACCCGCTGACCTGGATACCATCGAGCAGGCAGGAGCTTACAGCGGGCTGTACCTGGTGTTGATGGGGCACATCTCGCCATTGGATGGCATAGGCCCGGATCAGCTTGCGGTGGAACTGCTTTTGTTGAATATCAATGAATACCCCGTGAAGGAAGTGATCCTGGCGACCAACCTGACCGTGGAGGGAGAAGCGACGGCCGACTATCTTTCCGGGTTATTGGAGAGTCGCGATGTGGTCATTAGCCGTTTGGCTCGTGGTGTCCCCGTGGGTGGAGAACTGGAATATATGGATTCCAATACTCTGAATCAGGCCTTCTTAGAAAGGCGCACGCTGCACCGGGGGTAATTGTTGGACCCAGGATTTCCGATGTTCCAAGAATCGCTGAGCCAATCGGTATTGCGATAGGCTGGGCGCTAAGTCCCCGCAAATCTCTCGGGCCTGCCATGCAGGCAGAGTTCGAGGGTCACGCCAGGGCCGAATGCTTCTGGGCACGGGATGTTCCCGGCGCAAAGGAGTCGATGGGGTCTATTGCCGATAGGATCAGAACGGGTGAGGTTGGAGATGCCAGCGAACCTGGATCGTCTACAAGGTCTGGGCGCGGTCATGCCGGCACCCGCAGGTGGGCTGAGATGTTGTGGCGGGGCGCGTAGCCATGCTGGATTGCCTGAGTGCATTTCGTACAGTCGTCAGCGGCAACCGGTTGGTTCGGTGAAATTCAACGCCTGACCATAGATTCCGGGTCTGATTTCGCCGTGATCAAAAACGACCCGGCCATTGACTACGGTATAGACTGGCCAGCCGGTCAGTTGACGACCGCTGTAGGGACTCCAGCCCGCCCGGCTGAAGATTTCCTCGTTTACCACCGGCCGGTACCTTTCAAGATCGACCAGAGTGAGGTCGGCATCGAATCCTTCTGCGATGAGCCCTTTGTCGGGAATTCCATAGAGTCGAGCGGGACCATGGCTCATCCATTCTTGGATTTGCTGTAGCGTGCACTGCCCGCCCGCCACCTCGGTGAGCATCAGCGGCAGGGAGGTTTCTACACCTGGCATACCGGAGGGCGACAACGGGTACGGTTGGCGTTTTTCCTCAGCGGTATGTGGAGCATGGTCTGTCGCGATGATGTCAATAACACCGTCCAGCAGTCCCTGCCAAAGGGCAGGCGCGTTTTCGGGAACGCGTACCGGTGGATTCATTTGCACCCTAGAACCCAGTTGGCGGTAGTCATCGCTGGATAGAAACAGATGGTTGGGAACCACCTCACAGCTGACTTGCGGTGGTTTTTCCAGGCGAAGAAAATCCACCTCCTCGGCTGTCGATAAGTGCAGGATATGGAGGCGGCGGCCGTACTTCTTGGACAGCCTGACAGCTCGCTGGGTAGCGACCAGAGCTGTTTCTGGGTCGCGGATTTGCGAATGGATCTCGTAGGATGGCCGGTCATTCCCCGCGCCGAGGAACAATGATGACCGTTCGCGTATTCGTGTTTCATCTTCGGCGTGGACTGCGATTAGACGGTCTCCGGTCGCGAAGATGGTGTCGAGCAGGTCCTCGTCGTCGATCAGCAGGTCACCCGTACTGGTACCCATAAAAATCTTGATCCCACAGGCGGGATGGGCGGTGTTGAGGGCCTCCAGGTTGTCCTTAGAGGCTCCGATGAAAAACCCGAAGTTGGCCACGGAACGTCGTTCCGCGCTAGCGAGCTTCCAGTCGAGCTGCGCCTGGTTGGTAGTCGGCGGATTGCAATTCGGCATTTCCAGAAAGCTGGTAACGCCACCGCGAACGGCGGCGCGGGACCCTGAACTGAGGTCTTCCTTGTGGGTAGCACCGGGTTCCCGGAAGTGCACCTGGGGATCGATCACCCCCGGGAGCAACAGCAGTCCTCGCGCATCGATCGTCTCCCGACCATTAATGCCAGAAGTGGCCGTGATCTGTTCTATCTTGCCCCTATGACAGGCAACGTCAGCGGGCACAGTTGTGCCACCTGGCTGAAGAACGTTCGCATTTCGGATAATGAGGTCAAACATGGCAGAGCCAGCGGGATTCTAGCTCTGTATGAACGGGTAGAAAAAACTGTTAACCGCGCTGTAGCGATGCTGGAAATGCCCGTTTCTTTTAGACGTGCTGCTTCTCGCGAATCTCGTCCAGGGCTTTGCAGTCGATGCACAGGGTTGCGGTGGGACGTGCCTCGAGTCGTTTGATCCCGATTTCAACGCCACAGACTTCGCAATAGCCATATTCGCCCAGGTCGATAGTGCCCTTTGATTCTTCGATCTTTTTGATCAATTTTCGCTCTCTGTCACGGGTTCGCAGCTCCAATGTGCGGTCCGTTTCCTGGGTCGCCCGATCGTTGGGATCCGGCAGGTTGACTGTCTCATCCTGCATGGTGTGGACTGTCCGATCGGTGTCATCGATCAGCTCGTCACGCCATGCCGTGAGTATCGCTCGAAAGTGATCCTGCTGGGCTTCATTCATATATTTTTCACCCCGTTTCGGGCGATATGGCTTGATCCCGTGAATATCGGTTTGGGGTTTTTTTGTTGCAACGGACATTGTGCGAGTCACCTCCAGGCAGTCGATCGGCGTATTGTTGTGGATCGACGAAAGGAGCGCGTTATACCAGAGTAAAATTGACAACGCAACAGATCATTTCTGGGGTTCGGTTGTCGCCGAGTTCCTACATATTGTCTAGCCGGGGACCGTTGTATGTAAGAGCCATATCTCGCTCGATTGACTATCCAATTGGGTTGACCTTCAGTAACTGCGTCACGCGTTACGATGCTCAAATATAAGTTCCATCAGGTATAATTTAACAGTAATCAAACCTGTGTTTTTGAAACTCATTCGTTTCCCCAGCCGGCACCTGCTGCATCGCAGATGACCCGATCCTTCACTCGGAGTATCGAAACGGGCCGAGCCGGCCGCTTCGGCAATTGAATCATGCGCCTCGATAAGATTCACGTCGCTGGCTTCAAATCGTTTGTGGACCCTACATCGATCCAGATACCTGGGGATCTTGTAGGTATCGTGGGTCCGAACGGGTGCGGCAAGTCCAATGTCATTGACGCTGTGCGTTGGGTGATGGGTGAGTCTTCAGCAAGAAACCTACGCGGCGACAGCATGGCCGACGTGATATTTAACGGGTCTGTCTCGCGCAAACCGGTGGGTAAGGCGTCGGTAGAATTGCTATTCGACAATACGCAGGGCAAGGCGCCGGGCAGTTACGCGTCTTTTTCAGAAATCTCTGTCAAAAGAACGCTGTCGCGGGATGGTACATCGGAATATCTCATCAATAATTCGCGTTGTCGGCGTCGAGATATTACGGACATGTTCCGGGGAACTGGGCTTGGGCACCGCTCCTATTCGATTATTGAACAGGGAATGGTAGGACGTATCGTTGAGGCGCGCCCGGAAGAGTTGCGGATGTTTGTAGAGGAGGCAGCGGGGGTTTCCATATATAAAGATCGAAGACGCGAGACGGAGACTCGGATTCGCCATACTCGTGAGAATCTCGATCGTATCGAAGACATTCGCAGCGAGCTTGCGGCACAACTGCGCAAGTTGCAGCGGCAGTCGCAGGCAGCACGCCGTTACCGGCGGCTTAAGGACGAAGAACGAACAGTGAATGGAGAGCTGCTGGCCCTGCGTTTCCGATTACAGAAGGCGACGATCGACCAGCAGTCACGGGATACTGCTGAGGCAGAACTGCGCGTCGAGTCCAATGTGTCCAAACAACGCAGCATTGAGCGGGTTATGGAAGAGACTCGCTCCGACCAATTGGCCTCTCAGGAATTGGTCAGCGCGGTTCAGGGAGAGCTTTATTCGCTTGGGGCGGATATCGCGACGATTGAGCAGAATATCGAGCATGCCCGGGAAACTGAACATCAACAGCGCGGCGAGCTGGATCGTCTGCGCGATACATTCGGCGAGTTAAGAAAGCAGGAGCGCGATGATGGTGAAAGGTTGAGCGACTTGGAGGCCGAGCTGGACAACCTTCGCGGATCTCGGGTTGACCGGGAGAAAACGCTGAGGCTGGCAGAACAAGCGCTCACCGCGCGAGAAGAGGATCTTGACCGGTGGCAACGTGAGTGGGAAGACTTTACTCAGCGGGCTGCGGAGCCCGCACAACAGCAGGAAGTAGAACGCAACCGAATAGAGCAGCTTGATTCCCGGGATATGGGTCTGCAGCAACGTTTGGCTCGTCTCGATGAGGAAGACCAAGGACTGCTTGAAGAGGAAGAATTACTGGATCTCGATGCTGTTGGGGCACAAGCAGCGGAAGGGCAGCGGACCGTTCATGATTGTGGCGAGAAGATGCAGCAGGTGGTCGTGTCTATAGACGTTAGCCGCCAAGCAGTAGAGGGCGTTCGAGAGCAGCTGGATGTAGAGCGTCAGCGTTTACACGAAATGAGGGGGAGACTGGAGTCGCTGCGGGAACTGCAAGCGGCAGCTCTGGATACCGATGACGAGCGCTACCAGGCGTGGTTGCGAGCGCGGGGTTTATCCAATGCGCCCCGGTTGGCGCGGGAGGTGCGCGCTGCCAGTGGCTGGGAGAGGGCGGCTGACACCATTTTGGGCGAGCGTCTTGCGGGCCTCGGGGTGGGAAACCTGGAAGTCGCTGTGTCAGCCGACCAAGAGTTACCCGGAGCCAATCTATTTCTCGTCGAGTCAGGTGGAATAGAGAGCCAAGGTGTCGAAGATGACACGCTGCTGAGTCGAATGCGCAGCCCTCGGTATGACCTGCGCCCCTTGTTAGCCGGCGTATATGTCGCCGAGACGCTGGAGGAAGCACTAGCCCGCCGCCAGACACTGCAGCCTTGGGAATCTGTTGTGACCCGCAGCGGGGTTGTGATCGGCAGGAACTGGCTGCGTGCGCCAACGGGGCAGAGTGCTCACGGGGGGATTTTGGCGCGAGGCGAAGAAATACAGCAACTGGAATCCGAACGACAAAATCTGGAGCTGCGAATCAAGAGTTTGGAACAGCAGTTAGACGCAGCTGAACAAAGAAGTCAGGCCGCCATCGGACAGCAGCGGAAACTCCAAGAGGAATCTGAAGTTCTGCAGAACAACCTGGCAAAACTCAGGCAGGCACTCGCGAGTAGCGAGGCAAGGGCTGCACAAATCCGTGCGAGGTCCGGTCAGTTGCGCACGGAGAGTGATGAGCTCGCCAGGGAACTTACCAGTATTGGCGAACAACTCGCTGAGGCCCGAAGGAATTTTGCGCTGGCCGAGGATGAAACAGGATCGCTGGAGCGGGATCGCGAGACCCTGCTGGAGAATCGGGATCAGCTGACTGAAGTGCTGGCCAGTGCACGGCAGGCTGTGCATGAACGGCGCGATCAACTGCATGCTGCAGAATTAGAAATACAGGGGCTGCAGGTATCGGTCGAATCTATTCGGTCGACGATGGAACGCCTGGTGGTTCAATCCAAACGAGTTGAAGAGCATCAATTGGAACTGGAAAGGGCGCTTGATCGGGGTGACGAGCCTGAGCGCGACTACAAGCAGAAACTGGATGAATTATTGAAAAATCGACAAGCAGCAGAGGAACGCCTTGGGTTGGCGCGCACGGATTATTCCCAGAAGGAGGAAACCTTACGGGAGGAGCGCGCCCGATTATCGGAGTGTGAGCAGGAGATTGCCGTTGCCCGAGACGTGTTGGAGCAACACCGAATACAGGCAAGAGAATACAGCGTACGTTTCGAGACCCTCATCGACCAGATCAAGGCAGGTAATTTTTCTATTGACAGCTTGCTTGAGAATCTAGTTGAGGGCGCGAGTGAGACAGAATGGCAGGAGCAGGCGGAACGGCTTGCAGAGAAGATTCGGCAAATCGGGCCGGTCAACCTGGTAGCAATCGACGAATTCGATGAACAGTCGAAACGCAAGGAATATCTGGATGGGCAGCATGATGACCTGAACGATGCCTTAGGGACGCTGGAGGGCGTGATCAAGAAAATAGACCGGGAGACCCGCGAGCGTTTTAAGGCGACCTTTGACCTGTTGAATCGCGGGTTCGGGGAGTTTTTCCCGCAGTTGTTTGGCGGCGGAAGCGCGGTTTTGGAGTTAACAGAAGACGACCTGTTGAAAGCAGGTGTTACCGTAATGGCCCGGCCCCCTGGAAAGAGAAACAGCACCATCCATCTTTTGTCAGGCGGTGAAAAGGCGTTGACTGCAGTTGCTTTACTTTTTGCCCTGTTTCGTCTCAATCCCGCACCGTTTTGTATACTCGATGAAGTCGATGCACCACTCGACGATGCCAATGTCGAGCGTTACTGCTCGACTCTGCGATCGCTATCGGAAAGGACTCAGTTGATCGTAATTACACACAATAAGATCACAATGGAATCAGCAGATATTCTGTTGGGGGTGACGATGGGCGAACCTGGCGTATCCGCAATTGTTTCTGTAGATGTAGACCAAGCTGTCGGTATGGCGGCCGGATAATATGAGTTTACAGTTGGCTCTGATGCTGCTGGGTCTGGTGGCTTTAGGGTTGGTGCTGCTTTTTTCGTACACCCGGGGCCGCATCAAGGTTCTCGATCGCCTCTCGCGATTCCCGCGAGTGATGAGACTTTTTGGCCGCTTCGGATCCTGGGTTCGAAAAGAGCCGCGGGCACGGGCGGTGCAGCGGGAACCCTCGTTGGTGTCGGCCAGTGAATTTCATCTCGACCCTGCTCCAGAGGCCGGTGGCGAAAACACCGCCCGCCTCGACAACCAACGTTCCGTCGATGAGAGTCGCTTTACGCCCGTGACAGCAGAATTTGACGACGACCTGGGCTGGCCTTTAAAGATTGATTACTGGGCAAGAGTACCTGGGTCCGAGCCTGTTACATGCCACGATGTCCTGTCGGTCTACCGTCGCCACGAACTGGATCTGGAGCACCCACACCTGATACATGGGCGGAGTTACCCGAGCAACGTATGGGTGGATCTTGAAGAAGCTTCAAGCGCAGATCGCTTCTCTGACCTTGTAGTCAGTGTGCAAATGGTTGATCGACGCGGGCCAGTCACTGAATCGGAACTGACTCGAACCAACAGTCTGGTCTATGAACTCGCGGAAGAGTTGAATCGAAAGTTTCAATTCGACATGACAGTTGAGGAAGCGATAGATCAGGCGCTGCGCCTGGATCACTTCTGCCAGCGGCACGATGTGCTGGTCATAGTCAACATTGCCGCACAGGAGGGGTCAGAATTTGCAGGCAACGATATCCAGCGTATTGCGGAACGTTCCCGTATGCAGATCGGGGACATGGGAATGTTTCATTTCTTGGATCCCAGAACTGGCCACAGCCGCTTCACGATGGCCAACCGCTTTGAACCCGGCAACTTTGATCTAGCTGCCCTGAAAACGTTCTCTACCCGCGGCCTGACTTTATTTATGAGCATGCCCCGCGTGCCTGATCCGCTTGCTGTTTTCGATGAAATGATTGCTGTGGCCCAATATGCAGCATCCGAATTGTCGGGCGAGTTGCGTGATCCTGACGGGGGTAAAATTGGTGAGTCCGGGGTTGAAAAGATCCGACAACAGGTAACGGACATTGGCGAACTTTTTCATCGCGTCGGGATTGTCCCAGGGTCGGAAGAAGCCCTGCGCTTATTCTGATTCGACCTTGAACAACGGGTTATCGTGCTGAATCTTGGGGCGCTGTCGTGACCGGCACCAAGGTACAGGCCCGGGTCAAAGATCTGCGGGTTTTATTGGAACGCTACGCGTATTATTACTACGTACTGGCCACTCCCGAAGTACCCGATGCCCAGTACGATCGACTTTTTCTTGAGTTGCAGTCGCTCGAAGAAAAACACCCCGATCTGATCACTAAAGACTCGCCCACCCAACGGGTAGGAAGTGCGCCACTGGCGGGGTTTAGCGAGGTAAGGCACGTCGTGCCTATGCTCTCACTGGCGAACGCGTTTGGTGACGGTGAGGTGCTGGAATTCGATCGACGCTGTCGACAACTGCTTGAAACCAGCCGCATTCAGTATGTGGCCGAGCCGAAGTTGGATGGACTTGCGGTCAGCCTGACCTATGAGGATGGACAGCTGGTGCGGGCCGCAACCCGCGGTGATGGTGTGCGCGGGGAAGACGTAACGCAGAACATCCGTGGTATTCGGTCGATCCCCCTGCGCTTACGGGGTAACGACTGGCCAGGCTTGCTCGAGGTTCGGGGCGAAGTCTATATGCCTCTTGAGGGATTTCTTCGCTTGAATCACGAGCAGCGAGCGATGGATCAAAAGCTGTATGTGAATCCACGAAATGCTGCTGCCGGCAGCCTGCGTCAGCTCGATCCGCGGATTTCGGCATCGCGCCCGCTCGAGATCTTTTGTTACGGTATTGGAGCGATAGAAGCAGGACAGGTGCCGGAGACACACATCGAAACCCTCAAAGCGCTGACCATCTGGGGCTTGCGAACCAACCCGGAAGCGGCTCTCGTCGATGGACCCGAAGGCTGTCTGGACAGTTACCGCCGGATATTGGAACGCCGAGAGGCCCTCGGATACGATATCGATGGTCTGGTGTACAAAGTCAATAATTATTCCGACCAGCAGCGCCTCGGCACCTTGTCGCGTAGCCCACGTTGGGCTTTGGCCCACAAATTTCCTGCCCAGGAAGAGCTGACCCGGGTATTGCGCATTGATGTTCAGGTGGGGCGGACGGGAGCCATAACTCCCGTTGCTCGATTGGAACCCGTATTTGTGGGAGGAGCAACAGTTTCCAATGCGACTTTGCATAATCGGGATGAGATAGAAAGACTGGATGTTCGGGTTGGCGACACCGTAGTCATACGGCGGGCCGGGGATGTGATCCCCGAGGTTGTCTCGGTTGTGTCTGAGCAGCGGCCTGCTAAGGCGTCCCGATATCGCTTTCCAACGCAATGCCCGGTGTGTGATTCCGAAATTATCAGCGATGATCAAGGCGCGATACTGCGCTGCAGTGGTGGCCTCTTTTGCGCGGCTCAGGTGAAAGAATCAATCAAGCATTTTGCGTCGCGGCGGGCTATGGATATCGAGGGTCTGGGGAGCAAGATTGTCGATCAGTTGGTCGATGTCGGCATCGTAAAAAACGTTGCAGATCTGTTTGATCTCGATACAAAAACCTTGGAAGAACTCGATCGATTGGGAAGAAAATCGGCTGAAAATCTGGTGGCGTCAATTCGCAGCAGCCGCCGGACAACGCTTCCTCGATTTCTGTTTGCGCTCGGTATAGCGCAGGTGGGGGAAGCGACTGCACAAGCATTGGCCGCGCATTTCGAGTCACTGGATTCCTTGATCGTGGCCGATCAAGAGGTACTCGAGCAAGTAATAGATGTGGGTCCGGTGGTAGCCGGCAGTCTCATTCATTTTTTTGCTCAATATCACAACCAAGAGGTCATTAGCCGGTTGCAGGGGGCGGGCATTACGTGGCCGCAGGAAACTGGCAAAGGTACGGGTAAGGTGCCGCTGGCCGGGAAAGTTGTGGTTCTGACCGGATCGATGACCGGCATGACGCGGGACGAAGCACGTAAGGCGCTGATTCAACTGGGGGCGAAGGTCACCTCAAGCGTATCGAAAAATACAGATATGGTCATCGCGGGAAACGAGCCCGGCGGAAAGTTTGCGAAAGCAAAAGACCTTGGCGTCCCAGTGTTGTTTGAGTCAGAGTTCCAGCAATTGATCCACGGCGGGGTCGAAAACGGGTAAAGTGGTATCGAGTGAAATAGCGGGGATGCGGCCGTTTACAGGCACCGATGTCCCATGAGCCGCAGTGGCTAACCCCCAGGTATTGATGGGCTATGGCAAACGAAATCTTTTGGCGGAGTATGATTGACTTATGAACAGTTTTGGTACTCGCGGATCATTCGAATTAGGTGATACGCAATTTGAATTCCATGCTCTCGAGCGATTGGCGACCGAGTCGGATCTTGATCGTTTGCCGTACTCGATCAAGATCCTGATAGAAAACTTATTGCGTGCAGAGGATGGCGTGAATGTGACAGCCGGCGATATCGAGGCGTTGGTTCGGTGGGACCCCGGCAAACAGACGAAAAAAGAAATCACGTTTACTCCCGCTCGCGTTCTGATGCAGGATTTTACCGGAGTCCCAGCGGTAGTGGATCTTGCAGCAATGCGAGAGGCGATTGAATCACTGGGTGGTGACCCGTGCAAGATTAATCCTTTGTCACTCACTGATCTTGTCATTGACCACTCGGTGATGGTGGATCACTTCGGATTGCCAGGTGTCTTGGAGAAAAATCTGGATCTCGAATATACCCGCAACCACGAACGCTATTCATTTTTACGTTGGGGTCAAAATGCATTCAGCAATTTCCGGGTGGTTCCACCGGGTACGGGGATCGTTCACCAGGTCAACCTTGAGTACCTAGCAAGCGTTGTCTGTACACGAGAACTGGACGGGGTCACCTGGGCATTCCCGGATACGGTGGTTGGTACCGATTCACATACCACGATGGTTAATGCTCTGGGGGTACTTGGCTGGGGTGTCGGGGGAATCGAAGCCGAAGCGGCAATGCTGGGTCAGCCGCTCACCATGTTGGTGCCTGAAGTCGTCGGGTTTTGCCTTGAAGGGGCCCTGTCCGAGGGTGTGACCGCAACGGACCTGGTGCTGACGGTGGTTGAAATGTTGCGTCGCAAAGGTGTGGTGGGCAAGTTTGTCGAATTCTTTGGTACTGGACTCGATCAACTTTCATTGGCAGATCAGGCGACGATTGCCAATATGGCACCTGAGTACGGCGCGACCTGCGGAATTTTTCCTGTTGATTCCGATACCCTTGATTATTTGCGCCTGACTGGCAGAACCGAAGAGCAGGTTGCCCTGGTTGCTAAATACAGTCAGCGTCAGGGCCTCTTTCGGGAAGCCGGTTCACCGCAGGCTATCTACGTGGATGAACTTGACCTCGATCTTGGGACAATTGTTCCGAGCATCGCGGGACCTAAAAGGCCCCAGGACCGAATTCCATTGTCTGGCGCGAAACAGGCAATTCGCTCCGCTAGATCATCTCTACGAAGTGACCGCTCTGACAGCAGGTCGCAGCAGGGGGTGATCAAAGGTGAGCCATTCGAACTGAAGGACGGCGCTGTAGTGATTGCGGCTGTCACGAGTTGCACCAATACCTCCAATCCAAGCGTCATGATGGGAGCTGGGTTGGTGGCTCGCAACGCGGTCGCCAAGGGACTGAAAGTTAAGCCATGGGTAAAGACGTCACTTGCCCCCGGTTCGCAAGTGGTGACGGAGTATTTAAGGGCTGCTGGGTTGCTGCGAGATCTCGAAGAAATCGGATTTGGGGTGGTAGGGTATGGGTGTACCACCTGCATCGGTAACTCGGGCCCACTGCCTGAAGAGGTGAGCGCTGCAATTCAGGCGGGGGAATTGCTGGTTTGCGCGGTATTGTCTGGCAATAGGAATTTTGAGGGTCGAGTCCATGCCGAAGTACAGATGAATTTTCTGGCGTCTCCGCCATTGGTCATTGCCTACGCGCTGGCGGGTACAACCGACATAGATTTTTCGAATGACCCGTTGGGTGAGGACACCAATGGTGATCCTGTATTCCTCCGAGAGCTGTGGCCGCAGCATGGTGAAATTGAACGGGCGATCGAAACCAGTGTGACACGGGAGAAATTCTGTGAACGCTATGCCGATGTGTTTCGGGGAGACAATCGTTGGTCTGGGATCCAGGAGATGGAATCCACCTTGTTTTCCTGGGATTCCGAATCAACCTATGTTAGGAGGCCGCCGTATTTCGATGGTATGGAGTTGGTGCAGCCCGCTCTGCAGCAGATTCAAGGGGCCCGGGTTTTGGCGATGCTGGGAGACAGCATCACAACAGATCATATTTCTCCAGCGGGTTCGATCAAGGCCGACAGTCCTGCCGGAAGCTATCTCATTGAACGCGGCGTCGACGTGAAGGATTTCAATTCCTATGGTGCACGCCGCGGGAACCACGAAGTAATGATGCGCGGCACTTTTGCAAACATCCGTTTACGCAATGAAATGGCCCCTGGATCGGAAGGTGGCTGGACGCGACATCAGCCAACCGGAGAGCTGATGTCAGTGTACGAAGCCACTGTGCGCTACCAGGCGGAAGGGGTACCGTTGACGATCATTGCGGGTCAGGAATACGGAATGGGGTCCTCTAGGGATTGGGCTGCGAAGGGGCCGTACCTGCTGGGTGTTCGGGCTGTGCTGGTGGAGAGTTTCGAGCGAATTCACCGACAGAACCTGGTTGGGATGGGTATCTTACCCCTGCAATTTTGCCCGGGGGATTCTCGTCAGACTTTGGGTTTGACCGGGGCGGAATCCTACGACTTCCTGGGAGTTGAACCGGGAGCCACTGAAGTCACCGTGAAAACCATCGCTCCCGATCGAACTGACACGCAGTTTCAGGCGAGGATTCGGATTGATACGCCTAAGGAGTGGGATTACTACCTGAATGGCGGCATCCTTCCGTACGTCGTTCGTCAGTTGCTCTGATACCTGCGAGGAACCGCATCAAGCAAAATGCTCAAGCCGGTTGAGCACAGCGCCGCGTGTGGCTGAGCGATTTCCCCTTCACGGGAAAGGACAGGCAGGCGAAAAATAGACGACCGTCGAACAAGCTGATGTGCAGTCGTTGTTCTGGCCGATTCTAAACGTGGACTAAATTAATACCTATTTCTTCGCAGGTAATATCAAATTCGTTCAGCGCGCGAAAATAGTCCTCGATGCTTTTTGGCATGGGGACGCGAACACCGGCCATGTAGGACAGCAGGTTTTTCCCATCGATGATGAGTGCGAGCCCGCGTAACAGTTCAGAGCGGGCGAGGGGAGATTCATGGTCTGGAAAATCTGGGCTGAATTGACTGATACGTTCTCCAAGAGCAACGAACTCGGGCCAGCTACGAAAAAAATCCGGATCACTTTTCATCAACTCGCACTCTTCGCGAGCTGCCGCAGCGTATTGACGAATCATAGTATCGATTCCCCGGAATGCAGGGATGCGTTTAAAGCTGTTGATCATCCGCTCGGTGGTCGAGTCAATTGCCTGCATCGTTTGAGAAATCTTGACATAACGGCTTTCGTAATAGCTGGCGAGAGTGTGGGTAAAAACCTTGAACGGCTCACCCCAGAGTTCGTCTACACCTTCATGGCCACTGGGGTGACGGACTTGTTTGCCGAGTTCTAAAGCCTCTTTCAGACAGGCTCCGCATTCCTGCATCAGTTGATTTTCTGGATCGATATGAATGCCATTTTGTTCCAGCTCTACAATATTGCCAAAAATATCGGCCGCCCGATTGAAAAGCGCGCCTGCCAGCATCGCTGCATTGACTCTTCTTCTCGCGGGATCCTGCTGTTGTTCCCACGAACAGCGGGCTAGATCGAGATTGGCTCCTGGCGTATTGATTCCCGGCTCAGTATGGTGAAAGGTTCTCCTTGTGAGCATGTCCAGCAGTTCTTTCTTTGCGCTTAAAGTTTCGGCGGGGGGTGCGTAATAACGGATCCAGTATCCATCGTAGTAGATGCGAGGCTTGCCATTGATTTCTTTGCGCGAGCCATTTTCAATTCTGTCATTCATCGGGTCGCGTCCAAGTCAAGATATTTTGCGATGACAGCAACCGCAGCAAGAAGAGCAAAGAAGGAAGCGTCGGATAACGAAAAATGGACTGAAACCACTGCCTGGGAATAATCGAATTCAGTTCGATATGCGAAAAAGTGGGTTCTGCTGGGTGCCAGGTTCGATGGAAATCGACTCGGGCGGGATTCTACGCGCCCTCAATAAAAAGAAAAAGGCGCAGTGCGTCTCGATGGCGGATGTTCTACCCGTGATTTAACCCGCAAGTGCCAGATGGGAGCCCGATTATGGTTGGCCAGCAGCAAATGTCGCCATCCGATGCATAATGAGGAGCCGCGCTGACGTTCATAACTACGAGATGACTGCCGAATTCGCCAACCCTCCTTGACATCAATTTTGTTGAGAGGGCGCTGCAGTAGGGCGGTCACGAGGCCGCCGTGACACAGAGGGTCTGCCGCTCGCAGTACTTGTCACTCGACACTCGAAAAAT
>CAJXWH010000043.1 GCA_913062915.1 uncultured Acidiferrobacteraceae bacterium
AGGCTCCCATCTCGCGCAACAATCAACACCAGCGGTCGCTCACCCCATTTCTCGTCCGCTACGCCAATGGCCGCCGCTTCACTGACCTGCGGATGGCCAGTGGCGATATCTTCGAGGAGCAGCGAGGAGATCCACTCCCCACCACTTTTGATCACATCTGTCACACGATCGGTGACTTTAAGGTAGCCCGATTCATCCAGATACCCGAGGTCCCCGGTGTGCAGGTAGCCTCCGCGCCACAGTTCATCCGAGCGTGCCGGATCGTGCAGGTACCCCTGGGTCAGCCACGGGGATCGTACAACCACTTCGCCTGTGGTCTGCCCATCCGCGGGTACATCGTTCATATCCGAATCAACGACCCGCAACTCAACCATAGGCACCGCTCGACCCGCTTTACACCGGTAATAAAGCTGATCCTCAGTCGCAAGCTCCAGATCTTCTGCCCTCAATTGGGCGAGTGTCAGTACCGGGCAGGATTCCGACATGCCGTAGCCACTGAAGACGTCAATGCCCATATCGAGTGCCTGCCGGGCCAGCGCCGGTGACATCGCGGAACCGCCGATGATCACCTTCCAGCGGCTGAAGTCTGCAGCTTGCGCTTCCGGGGCGTTCAACAACATATGGAGAATCGTTGGCACACAATGAGAGAAGGTCACACCCTCATCCTTCATCAACGTAATCAGCGTGGCGGGATCATAGCGGCCGGGGTATACCTGCTTCACACCCAACAATGTCGCCATATACGGCATTCCCCACGCGTGCACATGAAACATCGGGGTAATCGGCATGTAGACGTCGCTGTTGTGGAAACACCCCTGACTGGCAGGACTTGCTAAAGCCGCCGTCAACCCCAATGTATGGATCACCAGTTGGCGATGACTGAAACAAACGCCTTTGGGGTCACCCGTGGTTCCTGTCGTGTAAAACGTGGTGGCCCGTGTATTTTCATCAAAATCCAAAAACGACCGGCTGTCGCTGGCAGCTTCCAAAAGAGTCTCGTATTCCCCGGCGAGGGGAACCGGACTCTCCACATCCGCCGCGTCGTCGCTCAGCAACACCCAGGTGGCTACAGTCTGGGCTCGGTCTGCGATTGTCTCAAGCAACGGTAAAAAGTCCTGATGGACCAACACGACTTTATCGGCCGCGTGGTTCATGGTGTAAAGAATCTGCTCGGGGGAAAGACGAATATTGACCGTATGCAGGACTGCACCCAGCATCGGCACCGCAAACAAGCATTCCAAATAGCGGTGACTGTCCCAGTCGAACACGGCCACGGTATCGCCCGCACCCACTCCCAGGGAGTCCAGCACATTGGCGGCTCGCGCGATTCGCTCGCGAAGCGTCTGATAGGTCAGGCGACGATGGTGCGCATAGACAATCTCTTGATCCCGATGCTGAGCGTCAAGCCTCGTCAGCAGATGCCGCACAAGCAAAGGCGCATCATAGGCTGAAGCGGCACGGGGAACAGCATGCACAGTCATGGTGAGAGGATTCCAGATCGACTGCCGGCATCATAATCCAAGGGCGATCCCACCGCACTCGCAAGAACCTCTGAGGCAACAGAGCCGCGTCGGTGGGTTCTTAAGTGGGACAGAGGCAAATCCCGCCATCGCGCGGTAGCCCGACGAGGTGCCATTTTGACGCTAGACTGGCGCCTTTCGCGGACCCACACGAGGAACACCGTGACCCAAAGGCGCCAGACTTGGTCCTGGGCCATGTACGACTGGGCGAACTCCGCATTCGCGACCACAGTCATGGCTGGATTTTTCCCACTGTTCTTCAAGCTGTACTGGAGCCAGGGGGTAGAAGTCACACAGACCACCTATTACCTGGGTGTTGGCAACTCGATCGCCAGCCTTGTTGTGGTGATCCTCGCGCCCATCCTCGGGGCCATGGCCGATACCGGGGCCCTGAGAAAGCGAATGCTCGCGGCGTTCGCCTGCCTGGGCCTACTGGCCACCGGAGCGCTGTACCTCGTCGAAGCCGGCATGTGGCCATTCGCGATCCTGCTGTACGCTATTGCTGTCGTTGGATTCTCGGGTGCAAACACCTTCTATGACGCCTTGCTGGTCATCATTTCAGCAGTTTCGACACGCCATCGTGTCTCCGCGCTGGGCTTTGCCCTGGGTTATCTCGGGGGCGGACTTCTATTTCTCGTCAATGTACTGATGTATCTGTTCCCCCACCGGTTCGGGCTGACTGACGGCACTGAGGCAATACGCTGGTCATTTGTCACCGTGGCGCTCTGGTGGGCCGTATTCTCAATCCCCATTTTCCTTTGGGTTGACGAACCCGTCCCTGCGTCGGGCCGTCGCCGCGTCGATTTTGCGGGTACCTTTGCAGCCCTCGCACAAACAGCCAGAAACCTGCGCCACTACCGCGGCGCATGGCTTTTTCTGCTGGCGTACTGGCTCTACATCGACGGTGTCGACACGATTGTTCGCATGGCCGTGGACTACGGCCTGAATATCGGACTGGGTCAGGAAAGCCTGATCATCGCACTGCTGATGGTGCAGTTCATTGGTTTTCCAGCGGCCCTCGTATTCGGGCGGCTGGGCGAACGTTACGGTGCCCGGCGCGGCATCTGGATCGCCATCTGGGCCTACGTTGGCGTTACGGTCTTCGCGTATTTTATGGACTCGGCGATCGAATTGTACACATTGGCGGCCGTTATCGGCCTGGTTCAAGGCGGCATACAGGCATTGAGCCGGTCGATGTTCAGCCAGCTAATACCCCCAGAGAAAAGCGCCGAATTTTTTGGTTTCTACAATGTCGTGGGCAAGGCCGCTGCGGTTTTCGGCCCCTTCCTGATGGGCCTCGTTACGCTCAGTACCGGTAACCCACGCATCGGGATACTGTCCATACTGGTGCTTTTCTTTGCCGGAATGCTGGTATTTCGGAAAGTGCGGGAACCCGACACCAATCAGCCGGCCTGATGCCACTGACCACGTGCGATCAGCACCGCCTTCAACTGCGCTGGCCGGTCCGTCATCAAACCATCGACGCCCAAATCGATTAAGCGGTGCATTTCCCCGGGGTCGTTGACGGTCCAGACATGGGTCTGAAGTCCGCGCTGTTTCATGGCCCGGATGAACCGCCGGTCCACAATTCGGATCCCCTTCCAGCGGACCGGTACCTGCGCACAGGCGGCACCGCCGGAGCGCAGAGGCAATCCAATACTGTAAAGACGCGCACCCGTTGTTTCTGTTCGACCCATTGATGTGCAGACCTTGGGTAATACCGCGCGGAATCGGTGCAACCGCCGGTCCGAAAATGAACCAACGCACACACGCATTTCAGCGCCCGTACGACGGATCGTATTTATTAGCAATTCGACGGCGACATCCGATTTCGGTTCGATGTTGACCCGAAGATCAGGAAACTCCCCGAGAAGTTCCTCTAGTCGCGCAATCGGTTCGGTGCCGGCTACCCGCACGTGCCGTAGGCTCGACCACTCGAGCCGGTCAATTCGACCGCGTTGATCCGTGAGTCGGTCAAGATGGGGGTCGTGAAAAGCGAGCAGTACCCCGTCGGCGGTTGCGTGAACATCCGTTTCAACGTAACGAAATCCAAGACGAGCCGCCCCCTCGAAAGCCACCATCGTATTTTCCGGCCCACTGTCCTGATCGCCGCGATGAGCGAACGCGAGAAGGCCGCTGTGTTCCAGAAAGGAGTGACTTATCCGGCCCACAAGCCGACTGCCAATGCTCTGGTCACGCTCAGCGAATGGCTGTGCAGCTGCTTGAGCCGACTACACCAACACCGCAGTGCCAAAACACAAAGGCGGTACTTGAATCTCCTCCCTTGTGCCCGCAGTAAAGAATCAGGAAAACGCCTATGTTGACAGGAATCATCATATTTGCTTCCGAACTTTTGATCGCCCTGTATCCGCCGCTGTTGTCGCTGATTGTCCCCTCACTTGATTTCAGCTGGCGTGGCGATTGTGATGAGCGCTCACTATGGCCGTAAGCTTTCGCGACACAGCCTGCACCCGATCATCGAACTGATTCTTCGTTACTACGCCGGCTTGTGCCGTAGTTTCGCGGCAATGTAGTCCCGGTGCGGTACATGCAGCAGGCTTTGCAATTTGCGCATGAGATGCTGTTCGTGGTCATCCAGTCGACCGTCCGCATACACCACTTGCCACATCTTTTCGACCAGGCGAATACGCTCCTCAATCGACCAATGCTGGTTAATCAAAGTTGTAAATCCGTGCAAGTCCGGTGACTCACGCGCCTCCATTTCGGCCAGCGAAAGCAAGTGTGTCGTTTCTTCCTTGTCTAAGGCAAATTGGTCTGCGATAAGCGCGTGAATCATGTCTTGTTCGGCCGAGTCCAAATCGTAATCGGCATGGGCAACCTCGAAAAGAAGGGCGGCCGCCGCGAGCCGAAGCGCATGGTCATCGTGAGGTGTGTCGCCACTGCCCTCGAAGCGGTCATCAAAAAATTTCTGGATCGCCTTGATCATAATTTGTGATCACCGTTTTGCGACGAATATAAAAATCTTACGCGTCGCTATTGACAGGAATCGGATACCTGTCGCCACATTCCTCCTGCTGTCTGTCGAGCTGACTGTCATAGAGAATCTGACACACGATCTCTTCTTTGTCGCGCTGTAACCAGTAGGTTGTTAGCGAGACCACCCGGCGCAAGAATTGATACGGCGGCAATCCAGGGAGTGATTCCTCGCGAGTGTTGCTCTCGATGATCTCCCAACCCTCCTGCTGCAGACTATAAACAGTGACTTTCTCTTCTTCCTCGTCCTCGGCAAGAGAAACCCCTTGGCCTAGAAAAATCAACAGGGTGGATCCCAGGACAAAAAAGAGATACCCACTGGTTTTCATTTTTCAAACCCAATGATTACCTACGTCAGTGTAGCGGCCGGCGGTTCGTTTCCACAACCGCGACCGGGCATGCTTATCCACATTGATGTCAAGGAGCGCGGGGCTTTATGCGCCCTTGAAGAAAACCGAGTAGCATCCCCAGGGAACTGCCACGGAACCAAACCCGGTCGCCAGAATGACAGTGAAGCAGAATAACCCTTCTGGCGATGAGTCCTGTCTTCGAATCGTTGTTAGCGGCAGCGAATGCACAGGCAAGACGGCGCTGGCCCGTGCGCTTGCTGCGGTTTTTGGTGCGCCCTTTTCGTCCGAGGGCGCCCGAGACTATGTCAATGAACTGGGCCGGGCGGTCCAATTCTCGGACGTCGAACCCATTGCCCGCCGCCAGATTGCGATCGAAGATGCGCTTCTGGCCGGCGACTCGCGAATGATCATTTTCGATACCGATCTTTTCTCCACTTTGATATACAGCCGACTCTATTTCGGGCGCTGTCCCGATTGGATCGAACCGCTCTGCCGCGAGCGACGCGCAGATCTTTACCTTCTGTGTGGGATCGACCTTCCTTGGGTCAAAGACGACTTTCAGCGTGGCCGAGGCACACCGGCGAAACGCCAGCACGCCCACAGCGTGTTTGCCAAGGCGCTGCACAAAAGTGGTTGCAGCGTTGCTCCGGTGGATGGACTGGACGACAGCCGACTGCAATGCGCGATTTCGGCCATTGAGGCGTGGAGCGGCGGTCGAAGGATCGCAGTTGACCAGGCCTTGGAATCGCCTTAAATTTGACCCTGTCATCCAACGGGGTGTCCGGCCGCAGCCGGACTGAGAATCACCCGCTGAACCTGATCCGGATCATACCGGCGGAGGAACCTGGATGATGGCCTCGCCGTTCTCTCCGCCCTTCAGTCCTGAAGGAGCTTGTTACCATGAAATTTCTTCTTCGCGGAGGGTTTGCGTTGTTGACCGCGATCACATACTGCGCGCAGGCCGAAACAGAAAAACTCACGATCTACACCTACTCGTCGTTTGTGTCTGACTGGGGCCCTGGCCCCGCGGTAAAAAAAGCGTTCGAACGCGACTGTAATTGCGAACTCGATTTTGTGGGCCTTGAAGATGGTGCCGCACTGCTCAGTCGACTGCAGCTCGAAGGCCGCCACTCAAAGGCCGATATTATTCTTGGGCTCGACACCAACCTGACGACGGAGGCAGCTGCGACCGGGCTGCTGGCACCACACGGCCTCAATATCGATGAACTGGATCTGTCCATCGACTGGACCGACGATGTTTTCCTACCTTACGACTACGGCCATTTCGCATTCGTCTACGACAGCGAGGCTCTGGCGGTCGTCCCTGGCAGCCTGGAAGCATTGGTTCAAGACACCAGCGGCCCCCAGCTGATCATCCAGGATCCTCGTACCAGTACGCCGGGCCTGGGCCTGCTGCTTTGGATTCGAGTTGTCTTCGGCGACGACGCGCCACTCGCGTGGTCCCAATTGGCGCCGCGTATCCTCACCGTTACCGCAGGGTGGAGCACAGCGTATGGCCTTTTTCTCGAAGGCGAGGCCCCATTGGTGCTGAGTTACACCACATCACCAGCGTATCACCGTCACGTAGAAGGCACCGACCGCTACCGAGCGGCTGCTTTCTCGGAGGGGCACTATGCGCAAATCGAGGTCGCCGCCAAACTGGCGGACTCGCCTCACCAGGCACTTGCAGACCGGTTTCTCGTGTTCATGCTGTCTCCGGCTTTTCAGGACCTCATCCCAACGACCAACTGGATGTTTCCAGCCGGGCGCACCAGTCAACCCCTGCCGGACGCTTTTACGGGGCTCGTACAACCCACACGGACGTTACTCATCGAGCCAGAACAGGTTGCAGCGCACCGGCGCGCGTGGGTAAGAGAATGGCTCGAAGTCCTGGGCCGCTGACCCGCAAGTTTTACGCAATCGCCCGCATCTCGTGGCCGGGTGTTGTCAGCGCGCTGTTCCTATTGCTGCTGATCGGCGCCACTTTCACGGTCCTACTGATCGGATCAGGTCCGATCCGGCTGATCAACGACCTTGGCAAAGATCCCTACCTTCGCCAAGTCGTGGGCTTCACCCTATGGCAGGCGAGCCTGTCGACCCTCCTCAGCATCGGCATGGCGATCCCAGTGGCCCGCGCATTCGCCCGGCAACCATCGTTTCCAGGCCGTCGCCTGGTACTGCAGCTGCTTGGCCTGCCGGTAGTGACACCTGTGATTGTCGCGGTATTGGGGATCATCGCCGTGTATGGACAAAGCGGCATCTTGCGAGACGGCTTACAGCTCCTCGGTCTCTCATGGTCGGGTCGGTTCTACGGCCTGACGGGAATCCTGGTCGCCCATGTGTTTTTCAATTTTCCGCTTTCGGTTCGTATGCTATTGCCCGCATGGGACCGCATACCATCGGAAAACTGGCGTCTCGCTTCTCAGCTCGGCATGAATTCCAGACAGTTGTTCCGCTGGCTGGAATGGCCAGCGCTGACCAGTGTTCTTCCCGGCACTGCCGCAGTCGTCTTTCTGCTTTGTTTTTCGAGCTTTGCTGTGGTGTTGGTGCTCGGGGGCGGACCTTCTGCCACCACCATTGAAGTGGCGATCTACCAAGCACTTCGTTTCGAATTTGATCCCCCTCGTGCAGCGGCACTTGCGCTCGGACAGCTCGGGATCTGCACCGCGCTCGTGCTTGGTTTGCACCACTGGATTCGCGCACAGTCGATATCTCGCGGTCTAGCCTCCGGAGCCCGGTATCGTCCGGATGCGGACCAATCGATCCACCGCAGTTTCGACCTTGCTGTAATTGGGCTGACCAGCACATTCGTTGCGCTGCCGCTCGCGGCCATCGTTTATGCAGGATGCACGGGCCCGCTAAGCAGTGTGCTCCTAGACAGTCGTCTGTGGGCGGCAGCCGGGCGCAGCGTAGGCATCGCGCTGGCTGCTGCTGCGGTGGCCCTGTCGCTGGCTGCGGGACTGCTGGTCACCAGTCGTCACCTCGTATTTCAGCTGCGCCGTCGCACTGAATCGGACGTTCTGCAGATCGCAGGCTCGATCACACTCGCAGTGCCCCCCATGGTGACTGGTACCGGATTGTTCTTGCTCCTGCTGCCACTGGGGATCGCCTTTGATCTTGCGGTTCTGGTGATTATCCTCGTCAACGCGACACTTGTGCTGCCGTACATGATGCGAACCGTGGGGCCCGCATTCCTGGATGCCGGACATCGTTATGACCGACTCTGTCGCCAGCTAGGGATGAGTGGCTGGTACCGCTTGCGCCTGGCGGACTGGCCGATCATTCGACGGCCACTGGGTTTCGCCGTCGCCCTTTGCGCCACATTGTCGGTCGGGGACATGGGCGTTGCCGCGTTGTTCGATACCAGCGGCGCGATCACCCTGCCGGTGCTTCTCTATCACCGCCTCGGCGCCTACCGATTCGATGAAGCTGCAGTCACCGCCCTGGCACTGATTGTGTTGTGCGCGGTCGTGTTTCTGGTGGTCGATCGAGGCATCGGTCGATGGCATTCCTGACCCTCAAGAATCTGCGTTTTCGCCAGGGAACCTGGCAGTTCGCGATCGACGCGAAGATCGAGCGAAACAGCTGCACCGCCATCATCGGACCCAGCGGCGCAGGGAAATCCACCCTCTTGTCTTTGATTGCCGGATTCGAGCGGCCCGAGCGAGGTGCTATTTTCGTCGATGCGGAAGACATCACCGCGCTCGCGCCAGCCTTGCGTCCGGTCACGATCCTGTTTCAGGAAAACAATCTGTTTGCCCACCTTACGCTGGCGCGAAATATCGGCCTGGGTCGGCATCCTGGACTGCAACTCTCGGCTGAAGACAAGACCCGCATCGAGGAAGCGGTAGCCGCAGTTGGACTGGACGGCCTTGAAGATCGTTTGCCGGAATCCGTCTCAGGCGGCGAGCGCCAGCGCGCCGCACTCGCTCGTTGTCTGTGCCAGGATCGAGCCGTGTTGTTGCTGGACGAACCGTTCAACAGTCTCGACCCCGCATTGCGACACGAGATGCGCTCGCTGGTTGACCGATTACGCCGTGAACGGTGTCTGACCGTGCTGTTGGTAAGCCACAACCCCGAAGAAGCGGCCGAGATCGCCGATACCGCCCTGTTCATGCACGGTGGCCAGATCCTGGAGCGCGGCAACCTGGAAGAATTGCTCAAGCGCCCTCGAACCTCGCAACTGGCTCATTATCTGGGCCAATCAAGGGAGTAGGCCATCTTGCCTTTTCGGCCAGTTGCCCAATTTCACCCGTTCTTGACACCAACGCAATTAGAGTATGCTTTCGCGATTCCATCTTTGACTCGAAAATCCCACGATGAAGTTTCTTCCGGTTGGTCTCGCTCTCGTCGTACTCATATTCAGCAGTTCTGTTTACGCACAGGACCCCTGCCCAGCCACACTGGACTTCAGTAAAAGATATTTGGCCAGCGAGAAAACCGTTCGGTTATGTGATGAATTTCGCGATCACGTACTGCTCATCGTCAACACGGCCAGTTACTGCGGCTTTACCCCGCAGTACCAAGGCCTTGAAGCCTTGTATGAAAAATACCGGGATCGAGGTTTTTCGGTACTCGGGTTCCCATCCAATGATTTCTTCCAGGAACCCAAAGGGGAAAAGAAAGTACTGGAATTCTGTCGCTTGACCTACAACGTCAAGTTCCCGATGTTCGAAAAAAGTCGGGTCGCAAAAAGACACGCCGAACCCCTGTTTCGCGCCCTCGCTGAGGAAGCCGGGCAATACCCGAAATGGAACTTCTACAAGTATCTGCTGTCTCGAGATGGCAAGGTCACAGCCAGTTACGGCAGTTCGGTGAAACCCGAGAGCGATTCGCTTATTCGCGCGATCGAATCCCTGCTGTAGGCGCGCCCCTTACCCCCCGAATTGCATCCGCCTTCTTCACCGCGACCATCAACGGTGGGCCCGACCATTAATTCAACTGCCAGGGCTGTTTTCACCGATCTCGATGGCACCTTGCTGGATGCCCATCAACAGTTGGCGCTGGTCAACCGCGAGACCCTCGAGCGACTCGGGAAAGACAAGATCTGGCGAATCGTCGTTACCGGCCGCTCCCTGTTCTCTGCCCGCCGGGTTCTCGACCCGTACTTCCCTATTGATGTCCTCGTCACGTCGTCAGGTGCAGGAATCTTTAGCTTTCCAGGCGAACAGATGTTGCACAGCACAATGATGGAAGAGCCGCATGTACAAAGAAGTGCTGCGATTCTCAAACAGCTCGCTCTCGACTTCATGATTCACGCGCCTCTGCCTGACAATCATTTTTTCAAGTGGCACAGAAGTGGCAGGCAGAACACAGATTTTGGTAAACGACTCGAAATCTATTCAGGCTACCACCAGCCGCTGCCAGAAAATCTTGCCACAGTGGGGCCCGCCACCCAGTTGCTCGTGGTCTGCCCCCGCGACGACGATGGTCAACTGCATCGGTCCCTGCAGACCAAGCTGCCTGACTTGACCGTAATTCGTACAACCTCGCCCCTGGATCACCGCTCGATCTGGTACGAAATCTTCCCCCCGGGAATATCGAAAGCAAGTGCGGCCGCTTGGGTCTGCGAACACTATGGAATCGATCAACACACAGTCCTTACGGTTGGCAACGACTACAACGACCTTGATCTTCTCCACTGGGGCAGTTTTTCACGGGTAGTCGCGAACGCGCCGCCCGATTTACGACGTCAGTTCGCCATGGTTGCAGACCATAACAACGACGGGTTTGCCGAAGCCGTAGCGGATTGGCGAAAAATCATCTCGGCCCAATCCTCGAGTCACTCACCAGAGCAAATTGCCCTCGACGAATAATTTTCCTTCCCGGGTTTTGGGTTGAGAAAAAAATCGATCGACTGATGTCTGCTCGATCAAACGACCTCCATGCAAAAACAGAATCTCGTCGGCCAGGCGTTGTACCTGGCCCATGTCATGAGAGGTCATGATGATCTTTGTACCGCTCTGAAAAATTCGGGTGATGATTTCTTCGACCATCCGGGTAGAAGACGGATCGAGGTGGGCCGTTGGTTCATCAAGAAACAGGACCCTCGGATGGAGCGCCCAAACCCTGGCTAAGGCCAGGCGTTGCTGTTCGCCACTCGACAGTACCCGAGCAGGTTGCTCGGCCAGGTCGGCAAGCCCCGTCTCTTCAAGTGCTAAAGTCACACGTCGTCGTCGCTCAGGCCCGCGGAACCCCCGCACAATCAACGCGTATTCAACGTTCGCCCGCACCGAGCGCCGCAACAAAACAGGGCGCTGGAATACCATGGCCTGCTGCTTTGATGGCTTGGCTTCTGCTGTAGTGGCCCAGACGACTTTTCCTGCGGTGGGTTGTAACAACCCATGACAAAGTCGCAGCAAAACGCTCTTGCCGGCTCCGTTGGGACCAATAATGAAACTTTGGGATTCCCCCTCGAGGCGAAAATCGAGGCGATTTAGGATTTGCTTGCCCCCAGCCTCGAAAGCGAGCCCTTCCACCATTAATGGCAGGATATCTTCTGGGGCCGCTGGCCGCGTATCTGCGAGTTCAATGTTCATTCCAGCCACCGCTATCCCTCCACCCGCGCAGCAACAAATCGGGTTAACAGGACCAGTCCATTGATCGCCACCACAATTCCGATCAGGACCAGCCCCAGTCCAAGCGCCAGTGCCAGATTGCCCTTACTGGTTTCAAGAGCAATCGTGGTCGTCATCACTCGGGTCGCGTGATTGATGTTACCGCCCACAATGATTACTGCCCCCACCTCGGCGCTGGCCCGTCCGAAACCGGCCAGTACGGCGGTCAGCAGGCTGAAGCGTCCATCCCAGAGCAATGTAGGCACCATCCGCAAGGGGCCTGCACCGAGCGATTGCAACTGTTCTTGATACTCCACGTGCAGGTCGGCAATTGTCTGGCGGGTCAAAGCAGTAATGATCGGGATCACCAGGATGCTTTGAGCAACCACCATCGCGGTCGGCGTGTACAAGATTCCATAGTCTCCTAACGGTCCCGCCCGCGATAACAGCAGATAGACCAAAAGACCGACAACGACCGGCGGTAGCCCCATCAATGCGTTAAAGAGCACCGTTACAGCTGCCCGGCCTGGAAACCGAAAGACGCCGATCACTGCTCCCAACGGCAACCCAACGATAACTGCAATCAACAATGCGGTCAGCGTGATCCGCAGAGACAACAGCACAATTTCCACTAGGTCGGCATCGAGCCCAATGATGAGCTCCAGTGCGACGTGAAATGACAGTGCGAGGTCACTCATGCTAGACGCTCTCGATTCCTCCTGATACTTCTAGCGCAATCCTTTGCCGCAGCCATACGCTACGGTGCACATCAGGGATGAATCAGGGTGCCAACTCCTTCATCCGTTAAGGTCTCGAGCAACGTCGCATGCGGTACCTGGCCGTCACTGATGGTCGCTGTGCCCACCCCGCCCGATACAGCTTCAACGGCGCAACGTACCTTGGGCAACATTCCATCTGAAATGACTCCTGCCTGGATCAACCCTTCCACTTCGGAACACGTTAAGCCCGTCAGCAACTGACCAGCAGCATCAAGTACGCCCAGCGTGTTAGTCAGCAGGATCAGCTTTTCTGCCTTCAGGGTCACGGCCAACTTGCCCGCGACCGTATCCGCATTAATGTTGTACGTTTGGCCGTCCGCACCTACACCAATCGGCGCAATCACGGGAATGAAGTTTCCTTCATCGAGCGTTTCCACTACTTCTGGATTGACCGATTCGACCTCGCCAACATGGCCGATGTCGATGGTTTCCTCTCCCGCGTCCGGATTCGCCTGCTGCAAAACCAACTTTCGAGCGCGGATCAAGTCCCCATCTTTGCCAGAAAGGCCAACGGCCCGACCGCCCTGTGAATTCACCAGCGCGACGATCTCCTTATTGACCAGTCCCCCCAGCACCATTTCTACGATATCAATGGTTTCGCGGTCGGTTACCCTAAGGCCTTCCACGAACTCGCTTTTTTTACCCATCCGTTCCAGCAGACTGCCGATCTGCGGACCACCGCCATGCACGACCACGGGATTCATGCCGACCAGCTTCATCAGCGTGACGTCCCGGGCAAACCCACGCTTCAATTGCTCGTCCACCATGGCATTGCCACCATACTTAATTACGATGGTCTTGCCGTGAAAACGACGTATGTAGGGCAGCGCCTCGGCCAGCACCCGGGCGCTGTTATTGGCGTCGAATTTCTCTGCAGCCATCAAACAAACCCGTCATGGTCAAGATCCGTGGGGATGCGAGTATACAGGGCGTCTATAAACCCAAGTAGGGCGGCTTAAGAACGCCCAGCGAAAAGGGCCGGTTATTACCAGCCCTTTTCATCCACCAGTGCGCTTGTGCTTAGGCCACTGACACTTCCACCTTGCGGGGCTGAACTTCTTTTGCTTTGGGCAAAGTGACATGCAGCACGCCATCACGGTATTTGGCAGTAATGGTTTCTTCATTCACATTCGCACCAAGGCGCAAAGAGCGGACAAATTTTCCGTATGATCGTTCCTGGCGAATCAACTGGCCGTTTTCGGTCTGCTCCTGGTTATCGTTGTGTTCCGCCTTAATGGTGAGAACACCATCGTCGACGGTAACATCGAGGTCTTCTTTTCTGATGCCAGGCAACTCGGCTTTGACCAGATAGGCAATATCGGTTTCAGCGACATCTACCGCCGGTATACGTGCCTTTCTGACCGACCGATGGGTTACCGGTGTACGGAAAAAACCGTTGAAGACGTCACCAAAATTGTCGAAATTACCCCAACTGAGATGGCGTTCTTCTGGGTAGATCAAATTGTTCATTTGTTCATTCTCCCTGTAAATTAAACTTTGCGATGCGCTAACCATAAGATGGTGGCGGCAACTGAGATTTCAAGAGAGAACAGCACGAATGTAACGGCAGTTGCCAGGGACTATGGCATGAGATGGCCGCCGTAAAATACACTGTGCCAGCCGGCGGCAAGCTATTGGGCCCCGGAATAAAAAAGGAGTAACACATCGTCGACAAAGCCTTTGATGCAATTATCGTTGGTGCAGGGGTGATCGGCACTTCGATCGGTTACCAACTGGCTACACGGGGCTGGCGCACGCTCAATATCGACCGATTATCGGCGTCAGGGCAAGGCTCCACCAGCAGCTCGCTCGCCATCATCCGAACCCACTACTCAACCCGCGAGGGTTGTGCACTCGCCTGGGAAGGCTATCACTGTTGGGCAAACTGGCCGGATTACCTCAACCTGGACGACGGAACAAACCTCGCCCAGTTCATTCAGACTGGTGTTTTCGTCCTGAAGACGAAAGACAATGACCGACTTGCCAGCCAGATTGCGCTGTCGAAAGAACTCAAGATCCCGTTCGAGGAATGGTCGCCCGCAAAAATCGCTGAGCAATTTCCGGCCTGGGACCTGAGTCGTTTTGGTCCACCGGTGACCTCAGACGATCCACGTTTTGGTCAACCGAGTGGGCCAGCTGTTGATGGTGGTGTGTTCTTCCCTAAAGCCGGGTACTGCAATGATCCACGCCTTGCAACACAAAATCTGCAGCAGGCCACTGAGGCCGCTGGAGGGATGTTCCGGTTTCAATGCGCTGTCGAGCATGTCCGGACAGTCGGTAACCGAATTGCCGGCATCACGCTCTCTGATAACACCCGGATTGACGCGCCCGTCGTAGTGAATGCGGCGGGTCCCCATTCCGAGAAAATCAACGAGTTGGCTGGTATCGCGGGTTCCACCAAGATTACCACCCGCGCAGTGCGCCATGAATCCGTACATCTCGCGCTCCCCGCAGAATGCGATGCAAAGTACGATGACGTGGTGACCTTCGACCACGACATCGGCAGTTACACTCGTCCTGATCATGCGGGATCCATTTTCGTCGGCAGTCAGGGAACCGACTTCGATCAAGACCAAACTGTTGATCCCGACGACTTTG
>CAJXWH010000044.1 GCA_913062915.1 uncultured Acidiferrobacteraceae bacterium
GTCGACGTTTCGTTATGCACGACACAAACGGCCTTAATCTGATGATCGGCATCGTCAGACAGTTTTGCTTGGATGGCCCCGGCATCAACACCACTGCGCCAATCACCTGGCAAACACTCTGAAGCGAGTCCCCACTGCTGCGCCAGTTGATGCCATAGCGTCGCAAAGTGACCGGTTTCGTACATCAATACATGATCCCCAGCAGACAACGTATTGACCAATGCGGCTTCCCAAGCGCCAGTGCCCGATGCTGGGAATACGACCACTGGATTCACGGTTTTGAAGATCTCCTGCAATCCGGGTAACAGGTCTGAAATGAGACGCTGGAACTCAGGTCCTCGATGGTCGATGGTCGGGCGCGCCATGGCACGCAAGATGCGCTCTGGCACATTCGTGGGCCCTGGAATCTGAAGAAATTGAAAACCACGATGGATCATTGGATCTCCTATACCGGGAAATGCAGTGCGATATCACGTATCCTGTGACTTTTCTACGCTATACCCTGCTGATTATGAAACCTTGTCTGCCAAGGCTCAAACATTGGGTTCCGGATTGATGAGTTTTTACGATCAATCACCACTGAAAGCCAGAATTGGCGATAGCCGATTGGCTCGAAGATTACAGGATGCGATCGAAGGCGAAATCCTTTTCGATGCGTTCGACCGTGGGCGATACAGTACCGACGCATCGATCTATCAGGTGGAACCCATTGGGGTGGTTATTCCCCGCACCGAAGAGGATCTCTCAAGAATCATCGCTGTAGCAGCCGATGAAGGCGTCCCAATTCTGCCCCGTGGTGCTGGCACTTCGCAAAGCGGTCAGACCGTCGGTCTCGCCCTGGTAGTGGATGTCAGTAAGCACCTAAATCAAATTGTCAAACTTGACGTTGACTCCCGTACCGTAACGGTTGAGCCCGGCATCGTCTTGGACCAACTGAATGCCCAACTCCGGTCTCATGGCTTGTTCTTCCCGGTCGATGTGTCTACGGCCAGTCGGGCCACCATTGGTGGCATGACCGGAAACAACAGCTGCGGTGCCCGGTCCATACGGTACGGGTTGATGCGCTCGAACGTGCGATCGATCGATGCCATCCTGGCAAGTGGCGAGAGGGTGTCGTTCGGTCCGCTACCGACTGATTCCGAACTGGCTGACGGCCCCGAGGAATATCGCCGTCTTGTACGATCCATGATGACGCTCGCAAAACGCGAGAGCGATGAAATTATCCGTCGCTTTCCCAAAATACATCGGCGCGTTGGCGGCTACAACATCGATGCGCTATTACAACAACAGCCAAGTGGACCTCCGCTCAATATGGCGGAACTGTTGGTCGGATCGGAAGGCACACTTGCTTTTTCGACGCGAATCAGCCTCCAACTACAGCGGACTCCTTCTCATAAAGTAGTTGGCGTTTGCCACTTTTCAACGTTTTACCAAGCGATGGATGTGACCCAACACATTGTCAAACTGAATCCGGACGCCGTAGAACTCGTAGATCGTACGCTCATCGAACTGGCCAAAGACATCGCGATCTTTCGTGACACCCTGGACTCATTCATACGCGGCACACCCGATGCGGTCCTGCTGGTCGAATTTGCCGGCGAAGACATGGAACTCTTGCGGAATCAATTGAACCAATTGGTGGCACTGATGGGCGATCTTGGATTCCCCGACTCTGTGGTCGAAATCACGGATCCCTTCATGCAGCGGGCTGTTTGGGAGCTGCGAAAAGCTGGACTAAATATCATGATGTCTATGAAAGGAGACGGTAAACCGGTGTCATTCATAGAGGACTGCGCCGTTCCACTAGACAATCTCGCAGAATACACGCATCGACTGACCGACGTATTTCACCGGCACGGCACCACCGGTACCTGGTATGCGCACGCCTCCGAAGGTTGCCTTCATGTCCGGCCAATCCTGAATATGAAGGCGGGCGAGGACGTCCAGAAAATGCGATCTATCGCCGAAGAAGCATTTGCCATGGTGCGGGAATACAAAGGATCTCACTCTGGAGAACACGGTGACGGCATTGTTCGATCTGAATTTCACGAACCCATGTTCGGCGAGTCCATGGTGCGCATCTTCAACGAGGTGAAACAGACTTTTGATCCTACTGGTCTCTTCAACCCAGGCAAGATCGTCAAGCCACCACAGATGGATGACCGATCCCTGTTTCGATATCAGCCCACTTACGCGACCGGAAACATTAACGCCCAGCTGGACTGGTCCGCCTGGGGCGGATTTGCGGGCGCAATCGAAATGTGCAACAACAATGGCGCATGTAGAAAAATCGACGCATCGGTAATGTGTCCCTCGTATCGCGCGACAGGAGATGAACAGCATTCCACACGCGGTCGCGCCAATTCCCTACGCCTTGCCGTCTCGGGGCAACTTGGCCCCAATGCCCTGTTCTCGAACGAAATGGCGGAAACTATGGCGCTGTGTGTGGGCTGCAAAGCATGCCGGCGCGAGTGTCCGACTGGCGTGGATATGGCGCGGATGAAGATTGAAGTCCAAGCACATAGAAACCAGAAGACCCGCCTATCAGTTCGCGACCGATTGATCGCGTATTTGCCACGCTACGCCAACAAGGTTGCGCCGATTGCGCCGCTTTTCAATGGGATTGCCTCGGCACCTGGCGTTGCCAGTATGCTTGAAAAATCCGTTGGCTTTAGCCGTCACCGGCCACTGCCTCGCTGGCGACCAGACTCGAACTTGAATGCCATTCGATCTACAGGTGCTGCCGATGGCTTAGAGGTCGTGGTCCTGCTAGACACCTTTACCCGCTGGTTCGAACCAGAAAATGGCCACGCTCTTATCAATGTATTGAGAACAGCAGGGTGTCGGGTGCACGTTGCCCATGTGAACCAAGAACGTCCCCTATGTTGTGGCCGAACTTTTCTTGCGGCCGGATTGCTTGATGAGGCAAAAGCGGAAGCCCGCCGTCTGCTCAAAGTTCTTACGCCTTACTTCGAGCGTGATATTCCACTGATTGGTCTTGAGCCCTCTTGCCTCCTCACACTGCGCGATGAGTACGCCGCTCTTCTTCCAGATGAAATAATCGATTCAATGACCGACCACGCATTGCTGTTGGAAGAGTTCCTGGTGCGAAATTTGAACCGCCTTCATCTTGACCTACGACCGATGGCGATTAAACACGCAGCGCTCCATGGCCATTGCCACCAGAAAGCATTTGCTACCATGGATGATTTGAAAGCGTGTCTCGATATGATTCCAGAATTACAGACCCAGGTAATTCAAAGCAGTTGCTGCGGAATGGCGGGGGCATTTGGTCAACAGGCTGAAACCTATGATCTATCTATGGATATGGCAGAACTCTCCCTACTGCCCGCAATCCGAGAACTGCCTATGGATTACTCGGTGGTCGCGAGCGGCACGAGTTGCCGCCAACAGATCGGCCATGGCAGCAGCCGCGTCGCACACCATTTCGTTCATCTGATGCAGCAATCTCTTAGTGGATAGATTCCGTAATGGCCGACCAAGCGCCCGATTCGCCCGCCCCTCTGATGCTGACTGAACTCATCCATGATCACCGCGCCTGGCAAGCCGTTGACATTCAGCCCGAAGACTGGACTGTGCATGTTTCAAAAGACGCCATTTCAGAACTTCAAGGAATGGTCTCGCACATCCGGGCGCACCCCTTGCCAGTCCTGCTCCGCACGTCAGAGGAATTTTCGATTCCCCATCTTCGCGATGCTATGGCTGCAACAAAAAATGCTTTGGATTACGGCTTCGGATTTTGCGTCGTTCAAGGTCTACCCATTGACGATTACGAAATTGACGAGATCGTTGCCTGCTTTTGGGTTCTCGGTCAGTTAGTCGATCGTCCTGTAGCGCAAAAATGGGACGGCACCATGATTTATGATGTAACCGATACTGGGGAAGAATTTCGCTATGGCGTTCGCGGTTCGTATACCAATGTCGAACTACCGTTCCACAACGACAACGCATTCGGCACCACTGTCCCGAACTATGTCGGGCTGCTTTGCAGACATTCCGCCATGAAAGGCGGAGAAAGTCGATTCTGCAGCGTCTACAGCTTGCACAACCAATTACTTACGACTTACCCGAAGCTACTGAAGCGACTCTATCGGCCTGTTTCTTTTGACCGACAGGCAGAACATGCAAAAGACGCTGATACAACTGTTCGATTTCCGATGTTCTCCTGGGACGGTCAGCGGCTGTCGGCCCGTATGAGTATCTCGCTCGTAAAAAAAGGCTACGCTTTGACCGATAAACCACTCGACCCTGAACTGGAGGAAGCATTGCAGGCAATCGAAGAAATTACCGGCGATTCGAACCTGTGGGTCGAGGCACCCATTCAGCGGGGCCAATTCCAATATCTAAATAACCTCGATGTGCTCCACTACCGCAACACTTTCGATGACCATGCGGATTCTAATTTACAGCGTCATTTGTACCGTACCTGGCATCGCAACTCGGGTTCGCGCGCCTATGACGGATAAAAGAGACCGCGCCGAGTGTGGATGCAATTGACCTGATCACACCAACAACTCTGGCTTTTTGTTCCGCATTTCTCTTTGCGGTGAGCGTCCAGGTACAGAACCTGGGATTGAAATACGGTCACAATCGCCTCGGCGCATTGATCTCAATCCTGGGTTCAACTGTGTTCTACTGGCTACTGTCACCACTTTTTCTCCAGACCTGGTACTGGATGACGAGCGCAGTCCTCGTTTTTGCCGTTTTAGGGCTGTTTCGGCCATTTCTTTCCGCCAATTTCGCTTTGGCCGGTGTTCGCTATCTTGGACCAACGCTAACCAGCACGCTCGCCTCCACATCGCCACTGTTTGCCGCTGTGTTCGCCATCCTCATTCTGGGGGAATCGTTAACCCTGGCGGTGCTTATCGGGACCCTGACCATCGTCATCGCTGTTGGGATGCTGACCCAGAGACGAGAAACCAAAGGCTCTTGGCCAGCCTGGGCATTGTTGCTGCCGATCGGCGCTGCCGCCATACGCGCACTTGGTCACGCAATGACCAAACTCGGACTGAACACTGTTCCAGATCCTTTGTTTGCCGGTCTCGTTTCCTATACCGTGTCACTCGCCATTGCGCTCATTGCGATGTTCAGTAGAGATCAGCGTATTTATCGAGATGCAAAATGGAGCCCAGGGCTTCTTTGGTTTTTCGCTGGCGGAGTCATCAATGGCATTTCGATTTGGTCTTTGAATACGGCTCTGAATCTTGGCAGTGTAATTACGGTTGTCCCTATCGTAGCCCTGTCGCCAATTTTTACCTTCCTGCTCGGATTTCTTATATTTCGTCGTGAAACATTCACCTTTCGTATCATTCTAGCTATGCTTCTGGTCGTTCCAGGCGTAATTCTGATTGCAATCGCGGGCTAGGGCGAATGATTTATCGATTCAATTTACTGATCTTAAGGCAATGAGCCGACCGTCCACACTGTCTGAAAAGATCATCGCGCGCGCTGCGGGCCTCGAGTCTGTTCGTCCCGGCGATGTCGTCACGTGCCAGGTAGATCTCGCCATGATGCATGATTCCGGAGGCCCGCGCCGTGTCGCCCCGGTTCTAGAAAAATTGAATGTCGGCGTGTGGGATCCAGACCGCGTGGTCGTTGTTTCTGATCACTACGTTCCTGCAGTAGACGCCGAAAGCGCGAAAATTTTAGATGGCGTTCGAACTTGGTGCCGTTCCCACAAGATTGAAAATTTTCACGATATGCAGGGCATCTGCCACATAGTGCTGCAGGAACACTCTTACCTTAAACCCGGGATGTTTGTGGTTGGGGGAGACAGTCATTCGCCAACTGGTGGTGCTGTCGGGTGTTTTATGTTCGGGGTTGGCGCTACTGACATGGCCGCAGTACTGGCGACTGGGGAAACATGGCTGCAGGTACCAGAAACTTTGGGTGTACGCTGGCATGGTCAACTGGGTTTGGGTGTTTGTGCCAAAGACATGATGTTGAAAGCGTGTGCCGTACTTGGCGTTGGTGGCGCAACAAACCGGGTGGTGGAATTTGTTGGTCCAACCATTGAGTCACTGCCACACGTGGAACGCATGACATTGTGCAATATGACAGCCGAACTGGGCGCTCAGACTGGCATCATTTCGCCCGACCAAATTACTGCAAAGTATTTGCGGTCGATCGGCACGGTGTTCGATGAGTTGACAGACTGGCGAAGCGACCCCGATGCGACTTTCGATGAGATTCTTGAGTTTGATGCGAGTGATCTACAGCCCCTGGTCGCTGTCCCACACAGTCCGGCCAACACGACTCCGGTCAACAATATCGATACGACAAAAGTACACCAGGCTTACATCGGCGCCTGTACCGGGGCCAAACTGAATGATTTACACATGGCTGCAGCGGTACTGCACGGCCATCGGGTCGCGAAAGGTGTCCGACTGCTATTGGCGCCGGCGTCTGTGCAAGTCACCTCGACGGCGACTGCTGACGGCACCCTCGGGACACTCCTAGATGCGGGAGCAATCCTCATGCCGTCCGGATGTGGCGCCTGCGCCGGCTATGGAGCCGGTGTACTTACCGACGGTGAGGTCTGCATATCGTCGACCGCGAGGAACTTTCGTGGTCGAATGGGCTCTGTTTCATCCAAAGTGTATTTGGCCTCCCCCTATACCGTAGCCGCTGCTGCAATAGCGGGCCACATTACCGATCCCCGTCCCTTTCTTGAAACAGCTACATTATGAAATCTCATCGCGTTTGGTTATTGGGTAACGACATCGATACCGATGTCCTGGCACCAGGCGCTTTCATGAAAGGTTCGATCGAAGAACTGTCGAAACACTGCCTCGAAGCGATAGAGCCTGGGTTCGCAGAGAAAGTGAAAACAGGGGATGTTATTGTCGCGGGGCAAAATTTTGGGGCTGGCTCATCTAGAGAACAAGCAGCGCTGGTCCTCAAATTATTGGGAATAGAAGCCATCATCGCGCAATCTTTTGGAGGTATTTTCTTTCGAAATGCATTCAATATCGCGTTACCACTTTTTACCGTGAAGAGCATTCAGGGAATCAGCGCAGGAGATCAACTCACCATCGACATCGAGACCAGCCAGATTTTGAATCAAAACACCGGTCAAAAAGTTATCGCGGAAACTTTGCCTGTTCACCTCGTTTCCATCGTGCGTTCCGGCGGTCTGATTCCACATCTGCAAAATCGTCTGGCCCAACAACAAAAACATCACCCCCAATGAGGCAAGGACAATTGTTTCGGGAACTTCATCGGCAATAAGCCTGTATGCAGAAACATCTGGTCCCGCTGCTCTGTCTCACACTTGTACTGTCAACCACCGGTTTTGCAAACTTTGTAGCCCTTATTCCTGAGTTTTCTGATCTTTGGTCGCTCAGTAATTCAGAGGCCGGCTGGATCAGTGGAATCTATCTGGTTGGTTACGTGATCGCAGTGCCCATCTTGGCTGGATCGACGGATCGCGTCGATGCCAAGCGAGTCTATCTGCTCAGTGCTGTCATCGGCCTAATCAGCGCATTTGGCTTCGCATATTTCGCCGAAGGGTTCTGGACTGCGATAACGTTTCGGTTTCTTTACGGCATCGCTATGGCCGGAACTTACATCCCGGGGCTGCAGATTCTGAATGATCGGTTGGATGAACCCAGAAGAATCCGTGCCGTACCCTGGTATACCGCATCTTTTGGCCTTGGCACCGGTGCGTCTTACATCCTGACTGGGTACTTGATCGGGGTGTTGGAGTGGCCGTTTGTCTTCATCACTGCAGGCGGACTGCAATTTGTGTGCTTCATGCTGATCCTGACTCTCGTACCATCACAAAAGAAAGCTCCCACTGAAAATGATGCCAAGCGACACCTTCTTGATTTCCGGCCAGTGATCGCGAATCGACCAGCCTTCGCCTACATTCTTGGACATGCCGGTCACGCCTTTGAACTGTTTGCTTTCCGTGCCTGGATCGTTGCATTTCTTGTGTTCGCCGCAATCTTGTCTGGCGCGGATGCGAGTCGAGCCGAAATTGGAACCTACGTCGCTATCTATAGCGTGGTTGGAATGGCAACCAGCATTCTGGGGGCACAGGTAGCGCTCTACACAAACCGCAGCCACACGATTACGATCATCATGGCAATTTCATTTTTGTCAGGTACCGCGCTTGGTTTCCTTGTGGGGATGCCTTTTCTGATTGTGGTTGCGGCAGCAGGAGTGTACTCGGGCTTGATCATGACAGATTCGGCCTCGCTTACAGCCGGGATCGTCGCAACAGCCCAAGAACGCCTGCGCGGAGCGACCCTGGCCATGCAGCAGGTCATTGGCTTCTCGGGTGGCGCGATTGGTACCGTAGTAGTGGGATGGGTACTCGACCTTTCGGGGGGGCAACAATCCCATGGCGCCTGGATTCTGGCCTGCGTAACCATGGCCACAGGTTCACTGATGGGGGTCATCGGGATGCGGATCGTGATGCGGCTCGCATCAGAATCGATTAACCATTCCGTTTCTACAAAATAAGCGAGGGGGAATATAAACCTGTGAAAAAAACAGACAAACACCATCGCTTGACAATCGCGATATTGAACGGCGACGGCATCAGCATCGAAATAATGCCGCCAATAGTTACCATCCTGGATGCGCTGAACGGCCGGTTGAATCTCAATTTGAATTTCGTCGAACACGCAATCGGACTCTCACTGCTTAAGCGCTCGGGAACAACGTTCACCGACAAAATTCTGAGCGATGCCAAATCTGCCGATGGCATCATACTGGGTCCGGTCTCGACCTATCAGTACCCATCTCTTGCCGAAGGCGGGATCAATCCATCGGCGACACTTCGAATTGCGCTCGACCTCTTTGCCAACGTTCGACCCAGTTGCACTCCAACCGGTATACCCAATCCTGGCCGCAGCATGGATCTTGTGATCGTGCGTGAGAATACCGAAGGCTTTTATGCAGACCGGAACATGGCAGAAGGCTCCGGCGAATTCCAACCAACCAGTGATATAGCGCTGGCGATCCGAAAAATAACGAAGTCCGCATGTTGCCGCATAGGCCGAACCGCCTTTGAGTTGGCAGGTCAGCGCAGAAAACACGTCACCATGGTGCACAAAGCAAACGTTCTCAAGGTGACTGACGGCCTATTTATAAAATCAGTAAAAGAAGTCTCTCAAGATTTTCCGGAAATCACCCTCGACGAACGACTGGTAGACGCGATGGCGGCCGACCTGATTCGAAGACCCGATGCGTTTGACGTTGTAGTTACCACCAATATGTATGGTGACATCCTTTCTGATGAAGCCGCCGCGCTTTCCGGTGGGCTCGGCCTCGCTGGCGCGCTAAATGCGGGCTCTGACCACGCGGTTGCCCAAGCCGTTCATGGTTCGGCGCCCGATATTGCGGGCCAGGGAATCGCTAATCCCGTCGCACTCATCTTGTCGGCGGCTATGTTGCTGGAATGGCTCAGCATCCGAAAAGAACGGCCTGATCTTCTCCACGCCGCATCCCAAGTCCGAACCGCGATCGATTACACTTTGGCCCGACCCGAGAACCACACACCCGACCTCGGTGGCAATGCCACAACTGAAACGGTCGCTCGCGCAATTCTGGACGCATTACCTGGGGCATAATGAATGATCTCATTGCCGATGACTTCAGCCTAAACCCAATCCACCCGTTGTAACGAGTAGGGCCGATACCAACGACTTTAAGAGGACCACCATGGCCAACATCACAGACAAGATTATCGTCGAGAAAAACGACGACATTGGTCATTTGATCTTGAATCAACCCAACAAAAGAAATGCTATTTCGCTTGAAATGTGGCAAGGCATCGAAAGCGCTGCCGAGAATTTCTCCGACGACAATGAGATCCGGGTCGTCGTGTTGAGTGGCGCCGGGGACAAGGCGTTTTCTGCCGGGGCCGATATATCCCAGTTCGAAGAGAACCGCACGTCAAAAGAGGCTACAGACCATTACAACCACATTGTAAAGGTAGCCCTCGATGCATTGGACCATCTAAACAAACCGACCATTGCCATGATTCAAGGATTTTGTGTGGGTGGCGGTGCAAGCGTGGCGACTCATTGCGATCTTCGTATCGCTGCTGAAAACGCGCGATTTGCGATACCCCCCGCAAAACTCGGATTGGCCTACCGGTGGGAGGACGTGTATCCCCTGGTACAACTGATTGGCCCCACTTTTGCGCGGGAAATCCTTTACACCGGCCGTCTATTTACAGCCGCAGAGGCCCTTCAGATGGGCCTCGTGAACCGCGTGGTACCCACTGGTGAGCTCGAATCGTATGTTGCAGATTACGCCTCTACTATCGCGGGCAACGCGCCACTGACCGTTCACGCAATCAAACAAACGGTCCAGGAAACTCTCAAGGACCCACAGGACCGAAATCTGCCTTTAATCGAAGAGTTGGTCGAAGCGTGCTTTGCGAGTGACGATTACCGAGAGGGGCAGGCCGCATTCATGGAAAAAAGAAAACCAAATTTCAAGGGCCGCTAGGAAAGCCACGCAGTGATTTAGATCGTACCGTCTCCTCGGAACGATTCGATCTCTTCTGGGCTGTAGCCGTATTCTGACAGCACTTTTTCCGTATGTTCTCCGCGCTCGGGAGTCGCTGTATAGGCGACTTCAGGCGATTCGCTCATAGTGATTGGGTTATTCACAACCTCAATGTTGCCCAATGCTGGATGTGAAACGGGCGCTGCCATACCGAGATGCTGAACTTGAGGGTCTGAGAACACTTCCTCAATATCATAGATCGGTCCGCAGGGTACCCCTGCCTCGTTCAGCGCTTCGATCCACTCAGCGCTTGTGCGTTTAGACAAATATTCAGCCAATGCATCATTCAACCGATCTCGATTCTTAAATCGTAATTTTTCAGTAGCAAAGTCGGGATCTTCGACCAGCAGATCAGCCTCTAGAACGGTGCACAACCGCTGCCACATGATCTCTCCCGCGCTCGCGAGATTCATATGGCCATCGGCTGTCTTAAAAACGCCGGTGGGCGTGCTTGTGGGATGATTATTTCCAGCTTGTGGGGGAACATCCCCAGCAATCAACCAGCGTGCTGCCTGGAAATCCAGCATGGCAATCTGCGCCTGCAGTAACGAGGTATGTATCCACTGACCCCGGCCAGTCTCTTCGCGTTGTAAAAGTGCAATCAGTATGCCGATAGCGGCATACATTCCTGCCGCCAAGTCCGCAATCGGCACGCCCACGCGCACCGGCCCCTGGCCGGGCAGTCCGGTAATCGACATCAAGCCGCCCATTCCCTGGGCAACCTGATCGAACCCGGGACGCCCAGCATAGGGCCCATCCTGACCAAATCCTGAAACACTGGCCAAAATGATGCGCCGGTTTCGACTGGCAAGGGAATCATAGTCAACCCCCAGACGCTTTTTTACATCGGGTCGAAAGTTTTCAGCCACAACATCGGCCTGTTCGACCATGCGCATCAATATGGCGTGCCCTTTGGGGTCTTTCAGATTTAACGTCATGCTGCGCTTGTTCCGATGAATGTTCTGAAAGTCCGGACCGTGACGGGTCCCACCCATGCCGCCTTCCGTGTCCATATAACCGGGGGACTCGATCTTGATGACATTCGCACCCCAGTCGGCGAGCTGGCGTACAGCGGTGGGGCCAGCACGCACACGAGTCAGATCAAGCACGGTGAACCGGCCAAGCGGCAGAGAGTGTTTCTTCTCAAACATGTCAGGTCAGAAAGAATACTTCCATTGATCGCAATTTACAGGCATTCCAAAAACGACCCAAGGATATTCTGCCCGAATCTCAGGGGATTGCACAAAGATCCCTAACCACCCTTTGGCTTGTGCCGTTTCGGGGATGAGATTATGGTGCCAGCACGATTTGTCCACGGATTCTCTTTTTTGTTCGAAACAATTGCGCGAATGACCGGCGTCCCATGGGCCAGACAGGGGCCGGTATTTTTGGTCAGCCTAGGCCATGGAACGACCCACTGGGTTGCAGCGTTCTTCTATCTGCTGCTGCCATTTATAGGGCCTGACCTCGGGCTTTCTTATACCGACACCGGATTTCTGGTGTCCGTGTTTCATTTGAGTTCACTCGCTGCCAACCTCGGCAGCGGGCTTGCTGTCGACATCAGTGGCCGCCGAATCCTGTTTCAGATCATCTCTTTGTGTGTGGGCGGCGCTGCGCTGCTGGCATTTGGCTTTACTGACCATTTTGTCGTACTGGCAAGTCTAGTTGCACTCCTGGGTGCATCCAACAACTTATGGCATCCACCGGCGATTGCCTACCTCTCCGAACGCTACCCAAAGAATCGAGGATATGTGCTCTCTATTCATGCGCTGTGCGCCAACCTGGGTGATACGCTGGCGCCACCGGTTGCGGGTGCATTGTTGACCATCCTTACCTGGCAACAAACCGCGTTCACGAGCGCGTTTCCTGTCTTTTTGGTCGTTCTCGTTCTCGCGCTAACACTGTTGCATAAAGATCGAGAAACAGAGCGGGACAAAAAGGCGCCGGTTAACTTTCGGGAATATGCGAGCAATATCAAAAACATTTTAAGGAACCGAGTCGTCGTCGGTCTGTGCCTGGCATCCGGGTGTCGCAACATTGCCCAAAATGGACTGTATCTTTTTCTTCCAATGTACTTGATCAATGAATTGCGCACCGGCGCCATCTGGATGGGCCTTGTCATGATGGCGCTGCAAGTCGGGGGCCTGGTCGCCTCTCCAATTGCCGGAACGTGGTCAGATCGAGTGGGCAGGCGACCGGTGATTCTTTGGGGTCTCGTATTCAGCGCTTGTATCGTCGCACTGATTGCGCCATTACGCGGGGATCTCGCTATCATCACCGTGGTGGCGCTGGCAGGATTCTTTCTGTTTGCCATTCGCCCGGTTGTGCACAGCTGGATGATGGATCTTTCACCGCCTGGATATTTTGGGAGCTCTACCAGTATTCTGTTCGGCACCCAAGCAGTCATGACGGCAGCGGTCATGCCAATCGGTGGCATGATCGCAGATCGTTATGGGTTGGCCATGGTATTTTACTTTCTCGCAGCGACGGTCTTGATCGCCAGTTTGATCGTCTTTTTGTTGCCCACACAAGTACCACACGAGAATTCCAGAAACTAATGCTTGCCGGCCGCTGCGAGAAACTTACGACGTATTTTTCTGCCATTCACTCCTCCCAGTTGCAACCTGACTGGGCCTAAATTAACGAGGCCGTCTCATGTTAAAAATTCTCGGTCGTACCAACTCATCGAATGTCCAGAAGGTGTTGTGGGCCTGTGACGAACTTGAATTGTCGTATCAGCGAGAAGACATCGGTGGCGACTTTGGGGGTAACCAGGAACTTACATACCTCGCGATGAATCCGAACGGGTTGGTTCCAACGATGATCGACAACGGAAATGTGCTGTGGGAATCGAACGCCATCATAAGATATCTTTGCGAAAGTCGCGCACCCAATGTCTTGTTACCGAAAGACCCGTGGCAAGTGGCATTGGCCCAGCAATGGATGGACTGGCAGCAAACCGTCCTCGCGCCGGCGATCCGACCTGTGTTCTGGGGTCTTGTCCGAACACCCGAGGATGAACGGAATGTCGACGAAATTTCTGCGGGACAAGCACAAACCGCATCCGCAATGACGATCCTTGATCATCACCTCTCGCAAAACCCGTTCGTCGCGGGGTCTCGTATAAGTTTTGGTGATATACCGGTTGGAATTATGGCTTACCGATGGTTCCAGCTTGATATTGAACGAATCGAGCTGCCGCACCTTGCGCGGTGGTATCAATCATTGGCGGATCGCAAAGCCTATCGTGATCGGGCAATGATTGGACTCAGTTGAGTCGTCTGGATTTTCCTATATTTCTGAGACCGCAACGACACCAAGACTTGGCGATTTGGCGATGCCCGAAGAAGTCTTTTTCGCCCTTTTTTCACTTGGATTTTTGGGCGTTAGCGATTTTCTATACAAATGGGGCCAAAGATTCGAACTCCGTGGTGCATCCTTCATGTTGCTTCAAAACATCGCTTACATTCCAACAGCCATTGCGCTAGCCGTTTACCGCCAGGAATTAGATTTCTCTGTCGGACTTGGCTATGGATTTTTAAATGGGATGCTTGCTTTTGTTGCATTTCTTCTGCTTCTAAAATCACTTAAACACGGTGACGCGCTGGCTCTTGTGCCGGTAGTGCGTCTGAATTTTGCCGTCACCGCGGCGCTCACCGTGTCATTTTTGGGGGAACAATTAAATTGGGTCAAGGGTGCGGCTCTGGGTCTTGCTGCCTTGGCCATCCTGGCCAATGGGGCTGGCTATGCCTCTGTCGCCCGACAAAGAAAACCTTTTTTCATGGCGTTGATAGCCATGGTTCTGTTCGGATGCATCGGCTTGTTTTATAAGCTTGGATTGGCTGCCGGTGCTACCCCGGGGGCGCTTGTTGTCGCACAAAGTTTTGGCGCGCTCTCTCTGGCCCTACCGTTCGCGATTCACTCGGGTGACAACATTCTTGTCCGCGGCGTTCACTGCTGGCTTCCTCTTTTGTGTGGGGCACTAATTGCTTCAAGCTACGTCGCGGTCGGAATTGCTTTTAGCTATGGAGATGCTGTCGTCGTCGCGCCGATTGCCCAACTGAGTTTTGTCCTGACCGGACTTTTAGCGATACTTTTCCTTAAAGAGAAATTACAGTCGAGAAACGCGATCTCGATTGTTTGTGCCATTCTGTCAGTATTGGTTTTCTCAAATACGTGATAATTCTTCTC
>CAJXWH010000045.1 GCA_913062915.1 uncultured Acidiferrobacteraceae bacterium
CCGGGGAACGGCGCTTCGTTCACTCGCCGATTCTCGTCGGCAGGGTATCAGGTGGCGATGTTGGCCCGGAACGAAGCGTACTTGGATGAGCTCGGGGGCGAGGTTGCCGACAGTCACGCCATCGCCTGTGATGTGCAGGACCCGGCGGCGGTGCGCGAAGCGTTCGATAGGGTGCACAAAACGCTCGGTCTGGTCGATGTGCTGATCTACAACGCAGGGGCAGGGGAATGGGCGTCGGTCGAGGAAACCCGGATCGAAGGATTCGAGTCGTCGTGGAAGACCAATGCGCTCGGTTTGCTGGTGGCTGCGCAACAGGTGATTCCGGCGATGAAGGAGCGCGGCCAGGGTGCAATTGTGGTTATCGGTGCCACCGCTTCGCTGCGCGGCGGCGCACGCACCACGGGGTTTGCGTCAGCCAAGGCAGCCCAGCGCAGTCTCGCGCAGTCGATGGCTCGAGGCCTTGGGCCGGCCGGTATTCACGTCAGTTATGTTGTGATCGATGGGGTAATCGATCTCGAGCGCACCCGCTCGCGCATGCCGGATCGTCCGGATGACTTTTTTCTGAAGCCGGACGCCATTGCCGAGGCGGTCTATCAGTTGACCGAACAGGATTCGTCGACCTGGTCCTTTGAAGTGGACCTGCGCCCGTATGCAGAAAAGTGGTGACCGAAAGACACCGTCGCGGCTGGTCTGGCCGGAATCGTTTTTTTAATCATTTATTTGATGAGCAATACCTACTATGGGGCGAGAGACGCTGCAGTTAAGTGATGCGGTGTACCAGTATCTGCAGGATCACTCGCTGCGCGAGACGACTGTGCTGCGCCGACTGCGGGAAGAGACCGCGACGTTAAAAGAGGCTCGAATGCAGTTATCCCCCGAGCAGGGACAGTTGCTGACGTTTCTGGCGGAGCTGATCGGCGCCCGCAAAGCGATTGAGGTCGGTACGTTTACCGGCTATAGCGCGCTGTGTGTCGCGAGTGCGCTGCCCAACGATGGTTGTCTGATTGCGTGCGATGTCTCCGAAACCTGGACGGCAATCGGGCAGCGTTACTGGGAAGAGGCAGGGGTCGACAGGAAAATCGATCTTCGAATCGCACCGGCACTCGAGACGTTGGACGAACTGCTGGCTGCCGGCGAAGCGGGCAGTTACGACTTCGCCCTCATTGATGCCGACAAAGAAAATTACGAGGCCTATTACGAACGAATTCTGTCACTCCTTCGTTCGGGTGGCCTGCTGCTGGTCGACAATGTCCTGTGGAGCGGCAAAGTGGCTGACCCCGACCACACCGAGGAAAGTACGCTTGCTATTCGCGCCTTTAATCGCAAGGTGCACGCAGATGATCGGGTGTCATTGTCGATGTTGCCGATCGGTGACGGTATGACACTGGTCCGAAAGCGCGCCTGATTTTTCAACCAATCGTGGGAACCACTCGACGGTGTGGGGCGCTGTCCACTGGCCCAGAAGCGTCGCGGCCCGTCAGATGCGCAGTTCGTCCCCTGCCCGGATGGTTCCGCTGGTAAGGATCTCACAGCAAAGCCCGCCCTTATGGACCAGGCGTTTGATCAGGTCGGCGACCTTCAGTCTTTCCTGCAGATAGCGACACGGCTCGCAGAGTTCGTGGCCCCGAAGCCGTACTTCTCCGACATCGAAGATCTGCCCGACCAGATTATTCAGTTGAATACCCTCGGTAACCAGATTACGACGAAACATCTCGTAGGAAAACTTAGATCCAGTTTCTTGATTGAATTGATCTATAACTTCGCATTCGATCAAAGTAATCTGCTGGGAGGGTTCGGTATCGAGCGCGCAGTACCGGTCTCCCTCGATACCTTGGCCCGCGATCGTTCTTGCCGCATCTACCGCGACCGTTTCTCCACCGGCAACCAGACTGGTACAGATCAACTTCACGGAGGCCATCTTTTTCTTGGTTCTCGAAACGACGATTGCGCTACGACGCTATGACGCGGGTTGCGAATTTAGCGGGCGACGTGAACTCGATCAACTCAAGATCCTCGGAACAATCGATCTCGTCGTGCACGATACCTGGGGGCTGCAGGCACGAGTCGCCGGGGCCGAAAGTGAACTCTCCCTGATCCTTGTAAGTGAAGGTAATCCACCCTTTCAAGATATAAAACATCTGAAAGTCGAGTTCATGGACATGTGCCCCGGTGTGAGGGAAGGCCTCGACCGGTTTCTTGACTCGAATGACATGAGCATTAAACGTACCGCCGGTTGCCTGGTCTATCCCGAGGTCGCGGTATTCGAAAAATGTACGAAGTCCTGGTTGCCAGCGGGCATCTTTAGAGAAGCTGGTCGAGAACTGTTGATCTTTCTCTTGCATTGGAGATGTCTCCCTACATTTAGCTGAAGGTGTAGATTGTAGTTACCTTGCCATTGAAGAAAAACCTGGCCCCACTCAGCGATGTCCGATTCGGTCAACGATCAGGATGTGGCCTGGATGATTTCTTCGCGTAGCGCTGATTTTCTCGTGTCCGGGGCGAAAGAAGCATCCACTGAGCGAATGGCGTATTGAACGAGTGCGGCCTGATCCAGGTCAAACGCACGCTGCACTGCGGCAAAGTTTTCGTTGATGTAGCCGCCGAAATACGCCGGATCATCCGAGTTGATTGTGACACAAAGTCCGGCGCGGTCCATCGCGGCGATATTGTGATCGGCCATCTGTGGAAAGACTTTTAACTTGACGTTCGACAGCGGGCAGACCGTTAACGGCGTTTGCGCCGAGCGCAAACGTTCAACGAGTGCCGGGTCTTCAAGGCACCGGACCCCATGATCAATGCGCTCCACGTTCAGGATATCGAGTGCTTCTTCAATGTATTGTGGTGGACCCTCTTCCCCCGCATGGGCGACGACGTGCAGTCCCTCGCTGCGGGCGCGCTCAAAGACCTCACGAAAACCCGCCGGCGGAAAGCCGAGTTCCGACGAATCGAGTCCGACGCCAAGAAGGTTGCCGCCACGCAATAATGCATGCTCGAGTGTCTCCATGGCCGAGATCGCCGGCAGATGCCGGAGAAAACACAAAATCAATCCCGAGGTCATGCCGAGGCGCTTTTCTCCATCTGCCAGGGCTGCCAAGATGCCGTCCAGCACCACCTCGTAGGCGATGCCGCGCTCGGTGTGGTTTTGGGGATCAAAAAAGATTTCTGTATGGCGCACCCCGTCCTCGTGGGCGCGGTCGAGATACGCCGAAGTTAGGTCAAAGAAATCCTGTTCGGTTTGGAGCACACGGGTGCCCTGGTAATAGATATCAAGGAACGATTGCAGATGGTCGAATTGGTAGGCCGATCGGATCTCTTCGACCGAATGCCATGGAAGTTCGATGCTGTGGCGCTCGGCAAGAGATTGCATCATCTCGGGCTCGAGAGTTCCCTCAATATGAAGATGCAGTTCGGCCTTCGGCAAGGCCGCCAGAAATTTGGTCAGGTTTTCCATCTCCGCGATCATAAAGGGCTCTGCCGGAGGATGCACCAGCGACTGCATTGGTGTCGCAAAAGTCGGAGTCGAATTGCCAGCGGTGTGCAAGTAAACTCGACATAGCCCGAATATTGGAGCAGGGGGAAGTCCCATGGTAGAAAGTCGTGCCGCTATCGCCCGCGAGGCGGGCCAGCCGCTCAGCATTGAAACGATCCAGGTCGATGGCCCCCGCGAGGGTGAGGTCATGGTCGAAATCAAGGCAACAGGTGTCTGTCATACCGATGCTTTTACATTGTCCGGCGCGGACCCGGAAGGTTTGTTTCCATCGGTTCTTGGCCATGAAGGCGCCGGGATCGTGGTCGACACCGGGCCCGGGGTGACCAGTGTCGTAAAAGGCGATCACGTGATTCCGCTCTACACCCCGGAGTGTCGGCAGTGTGAATATTGCACCTCCGGCAAGACCAACCTGTGTCAGGCCATCCGCGGTACCCAGGGTCAGGGCTTGATGCCCGATGAGACCAGCCGCTTTTCGATTGGCGACGACCCCTTGTTTCACTACATGGGGACTTCGACCTTTTCTAACTTCACGGTTCTGCCTGAGATCGCAGTTGCAAGAATCCGGAAAGACGCACCGTTTGACAAGGTTTGTTACATCGGTTGCGGTGTGACCACCGGCATTGGGGCGGTCATCAATACTGCGCAGGTCGAGCCAGGCGCCAACGTGGTGGTGTTTGGTCTCGGTGGGATCGGGCTGAACGTGGTTCAGGGCGCTCGTATTGCCGGGGCCGATATGATTGTCGGAGTCGATATCAATCCAGATCGCAAATCGCTTGGATCAAGTTTCGGCATGACGAATTTTGTCAATCCGAATGAAGTTGATGGGGATCTCGTTGCGTACCTGGTGGATCTTACTAAGGGCGGGGCTGATTACAGTTTCGAATGCATCGGCAACGTGGAGGTGATGCGCCAGGCACTGGAGTGCTGTCACAAGGGCTGGGGTGAGAGCATCATCATCGGCGTGGCACCGGCCGGCACCGAAATTTCGACGCGGCCATTTCAACTGGTCACAGGCCGAGTGTGGCGGGGTACTGCGTTCGGCGGAGCCCGTGGCCGTACCGACGTGCCGAAGATCGTCGACTGGTACATGGAAGGAAAGATCAACATCGATGACCTTATCACTCATACCATGCCGCTTGACGAGATCAACACGGCATTCGATCTGATGCACGAGGGCAAATCGATCCGCAGCGTCGTGCTCTACTAAAGACGGCCCGAGAGCGCCGAGCTAGACGAAAAATACCGCCGAACCCGCAGTGGCCTGACCGTCCGCGTTAACGCTCGAACTAGCGTCTTCGTCCTCGTCGCGCAAGAAAATTCCAGCGAATCTTGTTGCTTCGATTGCGCTGCGATGCGCTGGCCCGATAGCGGCCGACATACAGAAAAATAAAAATGCCGATCACGGCCATTCCGCCGAACACGATTTCATTGAAACCCATGTTCAGCGGCTTCTCAGTTTTGCCAGAAGACGTAGGATTTCTAGGTACAGCCAGATCAGTGTCACCATCAGGCTGAATGCACCAAACCACTCCATGTACTTCGGCGCACCTTGCTCAGCTGCGGCTTCTATAAAGTCAAAGTCGAGTACCAGGTTCAGTGCCGCGATTGCGACGACGAACAGACTGAAACCAATCCCGAAGAGTCCGTTGCTATGAATGAACCCGATCGATGAGCCGAAGAAGCCCATGATGAAGCTGATGAGATATAAAATCGCGATGCCTCCGGTCGCGGCCACGATAATCAGGCGAAAGTTTTCAGTCGGTTTGATCCAGCCGCTCTTATAGGCGAACAGCAGCACACCAAGCGTGCCGAAGGTCAAGCCGATGGCCTGGATGACGATGCCTGGGTACTGTGCTTCGAAGATTGCAGAAATTCCGCCGAGCACCAGGCCCTGTAACAGGGCATAGAGCGGGGCGGTTATTGCAGCCCACTGCCGCTTGAACATGGTCACAATGGCCGCCCCCAGGCCACCAATCAGGCCCAGCCACAGCAGTCCCATGATCGAGGCCGGATTACCGCTCTCGAAGAACCGGTTCCACACGATGGAAGCGGTGGCGAGGCACAGGATCAGCAGGATTCCGGTTTTGTTCACGGTTCCACCGAGTGTCATCCGTTGCGCTGCCGGGGCAGCGGCAAAGGTCGCATCGGGGGCGAACGTGTTGCCGCGAAATACGGGGTTGCCGGAGCGCCCAAGGACGGCGAGTGCATTGCGGTTTTGCATTCAGAAATTCCTTAATAGATGGTAGCGGAAACTTGGGATGATTGGCGAACAGGGTTTAAGCGTTCTGTGCTGTTGGATTTAGAACAGCACGATGGCTCAGGTCAATTTGAAGGATGATTGTTGTGAACTCGACCGTTTAACCCGTATGATGACGCTGTGTGAGCTTGAAATCTGGGTTGGGTAATACGAGGGATTTATGGCGACATATATAAAGAAGGGAATAGAGGCAGGCGAGATTGCACAAGCCGATGCCAAGGTTCGTGCCACGGTTGAGGGTATCCTCTCGGACATAGAGACCCGTGGTGATCACGCGATCCGCGATCTTTCCATAAAGTTCGACAACTGGGATCCACAAACCTTCCGTCTGTCTGATGCCGAGATCGAAGCGGCGATCTCGAAAGTGCCGAAAGGTGATCTCGACGACATTCGCTTTGCCCAGTCACAGGTCAGAAATTTTGCGGAAAAACAAAAAGCGTGCCTGGTAGATCTTGAAGTAGAAACGATGCCGGGCGTGGTGCTCGGTCACCGCAATGTGCCGGTCAACTCGGTCGGTTGTTATGTGCCAGGCGGCAAGTATCCGATGGTGGCGTCGGCCCATATGAGCGTGGTGACGGCCAAGGTGGCGGGAGTCACGCGTATCCTTACGTCTGCACCGCCGCATGATGGTGGCCCACATCCCGCCATCGTTGCCGCCATGCATTTTGCGGGGGCCGATGAGATTCTGGTACTGGGCGGTATTCAAGCGGTGGGCGCCATGGCGCTCGGCACTGAGTCGATCGACCCGGTAGACATGCTGGTCGGCCCCGGCAACATGTTTGTCGCCGAAGCCAAGCGTCAACTATTCGGGCGGGTCGGCATCGATCTGTTCGCCGGACCCACCGAGACGCTCGTTATTGCCGATGATTCGGTCGATGGCGAACTGTGTGCGGTCGACCTCTTGGGTCAGGCGGAACACGGCCCGACCTCCCCGGCCGTACTTCTGACTGATTCCAAATCGCTTGCCGAGGACACTTTGCTCGAAGTCGAGCGGCAACTCGTTATTCTGCCCACCGCCGACATCGCCCGTGAATCCTGGGCCAATTACGGCGAGATCATCGTCTGCGAGTCTGTAGACGAGATGGTGCGCGAGGCCAATCGTTTGGCCTTCGAGCACGTCCAGGTGATGACGCGGGATCCCGATTATTTTCTGGCGAACCTGACCAATTACGGGGCGCTCTTTCTGGGGGCACGAACCAATGTTTCTTACGGTGACAAGGTGATCGGTACCAACCATACGCTGCCCACCAAACGGGCGGCGCGCTACACCGGCGGACTTTGGGTAGGCAAGTTCATGAAGACCTGCACCTACCAGAAAGTTTTAACTGACGAAGCCTCGACCCAGATCGGCGAGTACTGCTCCCGACTGTGTGCCATCGAGGGTTTTGCCGGTCACGGCGAACAGGCCAACATCCGGGTGCGGCGCTACGGTGGCCGTGAGATCGAGCCGTATTCGGCGGTCGATCGGTAAGCGGCCATGGAACTGCCTCAAACTCCATCTTTCGGTCTTGGTGGGCGCAAAGCCCTGGTCACGGGTGCAGGGCGTGGGATCGGTCTGGCTGCGGCCGCTGCACTGGCCGATGTCGGTGCCGAGGTATTGTTGACTGCTCGAACAAAGAGTGAGATCGACGACGCGGCCAAAGCCATTTGCGATGCTGGGGGGTCGGCGAGCGCCCAGGTACTCGATGTAACGGACCGCGCTGAAGTTCAGGCGGTCGTCGATGCGGCCGGACCGTTCCATGTGCTTTTTAACAACGCAGGAATGAATCGGCCAGCTCTGGCGGTAGATGTGACCGAGTCCGACTACGATGAAGTCATGGGGCTCAACGTTAAGGCCGCCTACTTCACGGCCCAGATGGTTGCGCGCAGCATGATCGATGCAGGCGTTGCGGGATCGATCATCAATGTCTCGTCACAGATGGGTCATGTCGGCGCCCAGGGCCGAACGGTGTACTGCGCGAGCAAGCATGCGATCGAAGGATTTACCCGGGCGCTGGCCTGGGAAGTAGGGGAGCACAGCATTCGGGTGAACACGTTGTGCCCGACCTTCATCAAAACTTCGATGACCCGGCCGATGCTGGCCGATACTGAGTTCATGGATCGGGTGCTTTCGAAAATTGTCTTAGGTCGGGTGGGCACGGTCGAAGACATCATGGGCGCAGTGGTGTATCTGGCTTCCGATGCCTCCCAGCTGGTGACGGGCTCGGCGCTGTTGGTGGATGGCGGCTGGACGGCCAACTGAGTTTGTTCGCCGGCGAGGAAAAACATAACCCCCCGAGGATGTCTTCAGGCTCACAAAAGTATCGCAATCTGCGGTGAGTCGGACCTTTGCTCAGGGCCTGCCGGTCAAAAGATCACCCCGCGTAGCCTCCTAAACGACCGGCTGAAATGTCGTGCCCGGACGACTTGGTCTCATGAAGCATCGCATGAATTTGTAATAGTTATAACGGATTAGATAAGCGATACAGAACTTCGAATGACTTACCTGTTCGATCTGGGGGAGCACTCCCGCCCGATCATCGGATCTGAGCCAGAGGCACAACTTTGGTTCGATCGGGGACTTGCATGGATTTACGGATTTAATCACGAAGAGGCAGCGAATTGTTTTCAGGAAGTTGCCAGGGTCGATCCCAGTTGTGCGATGGCCTACTGGGGGATCGCTCTTGCGAGCGGCCCTTTCTACAACTTACCCTGGGAGTGGCTGAGCGACGACGAAGCTGAAAAAGCAGTGCTGACCTGTTATAGCGCTGTGCAGCAAGCTCTCGGTCGTTCAGATGTCGCAGTTCCGGTTGAAAGGGCGCTCATTCAGGCGCTGTCACGGCGCTACCCGTCGGAAAAGGTGGTGAGCATCGAAGAATTTCATCGATGGGATGACGCCTATGCCGACGCGATGCGAGCCGTCCATGCGGCATTCCCGGAGGATCTCGATGTTATTGCCCTGTTTGCCGAGGCAATGATGACACGAACGCCCTGGAGGTTGTGGGATATCAGTCGAGGTAAACCGGCTGACGGCGCTGACACCTTAGAGATAATGGAGGTACTTGAGAGTGGCCTCGAGGTGCTAGCGGGACGCGGCATTAAGCATCATCCCGGTATCTTGCATATGTATCTCCACGCGCTTGAGATGTCACCGACGCCGGAACGAGCTCTGGAACGAGCACATCAACTGTTTGATCTGTGTCCGGATGCAGGTCACCTGCAACACATGCCGGCGCATATCTATGTCATTTGCGGCCAATACGAGGACGCGATCGAGGTCAGTAAAAAAGCCATCGCTGCGGATGAAAAGTTTCTCAATTTTGCCGGACCCTACAACTTTTACACCACGGCCCGCTGCCACGATCTGCATATGATGATGTATGCCAGTATGTTTGCGGGGCAGTTTGAACCGGCGATTCACGCTGCTAAGGCCATGACCGAAACTCTAACAACGGACCTTCTGGCATTGGAACGACCTCACATGGCTGCGACGCTAGAAGGTTACTATTCCACCGTAATGCATGTGCTGGTTCGTTTCGGGAAGTGGCAAGACGTTATTGATACCCCTCTTCCTGATGACCGGGTGATTTACTGCGTATCATTTGCCATGTGTCACTATGCCCGCAGTGTTGCCTATTCAGCGCTCGGTCAGATCGACGGGGCGGAAGCGGAAAAATCACTCTTTTTACAGGCCAGGAATAGAGTTCCAGAATCACGACTTTTTTTCAACAATGCAGCGCACGATATTCTTGCCATTGCCGAGGCGATGATGATGGGAGAACTTGAATACCGAAAGGGCAATTACGATGAGGCGTTTGATTGCCTAGAGAAGGCAGTCTTTCTGGATGACAGCCTTTACTATTCGGAGCCTTGGGCATGGATGCATCCGCCCCGTCACGCACTTGGGGCGTTACTGTTGGAACAGAATCGTGTGGGCGAGGCAGAGCAAGTCTACCGCGCTGACTTGGGGCTCGACGATTGTCTCAGTCGTCCATTACAGCACCCAAACAATGTCTGGAGCCTGCACGGCTACGTAGAATGCCTTGAACGATCCGGCAAATCTGCTGAGGCGAGTGAGTTGAGAAAACAACTTAACCTTGCAGTGCGCCGAGCAGGTCAGGCGATCACGTCCTCATGCTGTTGTCGTACGAAGTTTTGACTGACGTCGGCCGTTCACATAATATTTTTTACTGGTATTGATCAGCGACCAGCGCTTGCAAAATTATAAGTCCGACGGACCTAGTACCTTTATAGTCAATTCAGCGGACCGTCCTTTTGCAACTGATTGTTTTATTTGTCTTCGGAACCCCAATATTTCCCCCTCTGTTTCGAGCATATTTTCCGTTTTTCGTTAGATCAAAGGGCGCTGGATGGGGGCCTGCCAGTGGCGTTACGGTTGATACACAGCAAACCCCTTAACCACTGGATTTGCCGCTGGTGCCAATACACCCCAATCAATGCGGATTTTGTTGTTTCAAGCGCTTGTCTTTTTGATTTTCAATAATTTTCTTTGTTCTCTTTATAAAGACTTTTTTTGAAGGGGGATGCGAGGATGAAAGTGACTTGATATAATGATCAACATAATCCACCTTCCTTTCTACAATTTCTTTGCCCCGCGCCCTGCGGGGTATTTTTTTATCGAAAATTTGGCGCCCTAACCAAACTGGTAGGCCGACACTTTGGCACCCAGCACCTGACCTGTGAAGAGACATCGGCCGTTTTCTTCACGGGCCGCACCGCTGGCGACGAAGATGGGTGCCAGGTGTTCTTCGCGGGGATGACAGAGTCTTGCGTGCGGTGCATTTTGCCAATGCCTGAAGGCTTCAGAGCGCTCTATCGGGTGGCTCTCAACAGCACGGGTCAGCCAGGTATCAAATTCGCTCGATTCCGCGCACTCTTGCTCCGAGCGCATGGTTCCAAGATTGTGGAAGCTCATTCCGGAGCCGACAATCAGTACACCTTCTTGGCGAAGAAAGTGCAACGCCTCGCCGACGTTCATGTGAAACTCGGGGTCGAGGTCCTCACGAAGAGAAAGCGCGAGCGTCGGGATGTCTGCATCCGGCAAGGCAACCTTTAAAGGAATAAAGACGCCGTGATCAAAGCCCCTTGTCTCATCAAGTCGGCATTCGATTGCTTTTTTCTGCAGCGCTGATCGAATGGTTGCGGCCAAAAAAGGGTCGCCCGGCGCCGGCCAGGTCAGTTCGTAGGTGTGGGACGGAAAGCCGTAATAATCGAAAATGAGGGGAGGTGTCGGGTGGGCGGTGATCGCGACCGGGCTTTCTTCCCAATGGGCCGAAACCACCAATAATGCTGTGGGTCGGTGTGGCAGACTGGTAATCAGTTGGCTCAGAAACAAGCGCATGGGCGCCCACGGGTCTGGTGACGGCCACTCCATGAAGAAACAGGGACCACCGCCGTGGGGGATGAAGAGGCTCGGTAAAGTGTCATGCAGCCACTGCATTACTTGGCAATCTGGTCGGCTCAGTCCGAGTCGTAGTCGCGGACGACTTCGGCGACGCGAATCCGGTAATACTTGAAAATACCCGTGGTCTTGGCCTCTTGTTGGGCGAAAGAATGCTCGACGTGCTCTTTCCACGCTCTGACCGATTCCATGTTCTCCCAGGTCGAGATCGAGACATAGCAGCCCGGCTCGTGGATGTTTTCGAAGCGCTCGACCGACACGAAGCCTTGAATTTTCTCGACTTCGTCCCGGAGCTCCGTGGCAAGTTCGAAGTACCGGTCTTGTCGGCTGGAATCCGTCTCGAACTCGAAGATTACGACCACCATTGGTTAGCCTCCCGCCCGTAACTTGGTGGGTTATACAAAAAGTAGCGCGAACAAGCAAAAACCATCTCAGTTACACGTAAACGGAGAGGTAAAAGGGGGCTTCGGCTATGTCTTTGTACGGGTGATGTCGACTATCGGTTAGTGTTACCGGTTTTGAGTCTGGCGACTGGCGACAGCAGCGGTGATCTGATGGGCACCGCGCGATGGGGGATTACGCATGTATCTAAAAGCGGTGTCGTTTCTTTTGCTTGGGATTCTTGGAATCTCCATCAATGACACCATCATCAAGTTCTTAAGTGATGCGTACGCGCTACATCAACTCGTTTTTATTCGGGCGATAATTGGCCTCTTGATCATTGTGCCGCCGATCCTGGTGCGGCAGGGTGTTGTAGCACTTCGAACCACGAGGCCTGGAATTCATGCGTTGCGGGGTCTTTTGATTGTGCTGGCCAACCTGACGTTCTTTGCCGGCCTTGCGAGTTTGCCACTGGCGGAAGCATCAGCCGTGATCTTTGTCTCACCCGTTCTGATTACGATTTTCTCGCACTATTTCTTGGGTGAGCAGATTGGTGTATGGCGCTGGAGTGCTGTGGTCATCGGGCTCATCGGGATGATCTGCGTCGTGCAGCCTTTTGGTGCCCGGCCGGAACTGGCTTTCCTGTGGCCGCTTGCCGCCGCTGTTTGTTATGCGGGATTTACGGTTACAACCCGATTCTTGGGGCGAACCGAGGGCATTGCGAGCCTCGCCATCTATTCCACCGGATCGTTTCTGGTGGTGAGTGTGGCCATGGGCCTTTTGGTGGGGGACGGTAGTTTCGCGAATACCGGGAACCCGAATCTTGAATTCCTGCTTCGGGCATGGCGCTGGCCCGATGCGGCCAATCTCGGACAGATCGCTGCGATCGGAGTACTGTCCGCAGTGATTGCCGTCGCCATGTCTGCGGCCTACCGTGCCGGGGAAGCATCTTTTCTGGCGCCGTTTGAATACGTCAATTTACCCCTCGTTTTATTGTGGGGGTTTCTGTTCTTTGGTGATTTTCCAAATGTGCTGGCTTTGGTGGGCATGGCGCTGATCGCCTCGGGGGGCATGATTATGATCTTCCGTGAAGGCGCAAAGAGACGGATGGACACGATTTCTACCGAACTTTGAAATGATGTTTTTCTATTCGAAAAGTTCACCGAATTTAATGCAGGTTTTGCTTATAAAACGCAAAGAGATCCGCGTTCAGGGGCTGAATCAACCGCCAATGAAAATGAAGCAATCAAGGTGAAGGCATGAACACGGTGTTTGCCGACTATGCGATCCTCGCCGCTGGTATCGTGGTGTTTGGAGTCGGTGGCGCCGTCAAGGGAATCTTCGGTATTGGTCTTCCGATCGTCGTAGTCACACTGCTTGGGCTGCTCATGGAGCCTATCGAGGTCATCGCACTGTTGCCGATTGCAATTGTGGCAACCAACATCCGGCAGTTTCTCGGCAGTGCCGATCCTTCCAAAATATCGCGGCGGTACGCCATATTTGCGCTGGCGCTGATTGTTCCGATGTTTCTCTCGGCATTTTGGATTCTGCACGTGCCAACCCATCTGATCCAGTTGCTGATGGGTGTGTCCGTGTGTTTATTCGCGATGACCTCGCTCTTCGGGTTGCGCCCCAGGGTAGGCGGTGGCTGGGTCTGGCAAATGGTGATGGGCTTAATCTCAGGTGCGATCGGCGGGCTGACCTCGATCTGGGGTCCGACGACAACCATGTACCTTATGGCCAGAAACATCGACAAAGATGAATTCATTGCCGCGATTGGATTCTTGTTTTTGGCGGGCAGCTTTCCATTGGTTGCGGGGTTGATTTTGTCTGGTGTAATCACGGTCGATATTCTTTTTCTTTCCGGGCTATGCACCGTCGTATCCCTGGCCGGTATGTGGATAGGCGAAAGGGTTCGCGGCCGGTTGAGCGAAGAACGTTTCCGGCGGGTGGTTTTGATTTTTTTTCTGGTGATGGGGCTGCGCCTTGTCGTGGTCGGCTTGTGGTCCGCGTGAACTCCAGGTTGCCGTAATCCTTTTCGAATGCTCGTGGCAGCGGGCAGTGGGGCGTTCGATTAGACTGGCTGCAAATCGGGAAGATAAGGATGTTGGTCCGAGGCGATGGGAGATATTGATGACAACAATTAACGGGGAGCGACTTCTTGGAGATCTTCGACACCTGCGCAGCATCGGGGCGGTGGACAACGGTGTGGTACGGCCTGCTTTTTCAGAGGCCGACATGAACGCGCGCCGTTGGTTGCGGGGTCAGTTCGAAGCGGCGGGCCTTACGACCACCCTCGATGGGGTTGGCAACGTGTTCGGCACCTCTTCGAATCCGGGACCGGCACTTCTCCTTGGTTCGCATTCTGATACCCAGCCGACTGGCGGTTGGCTCGATGGCGCACTGGGTGTCGTATATGGCCTGGAAGTGGCCCGGGCGCTCGCAGAAGATCCAGCGACTCGCCATCTCGCAGTCGACGTCATCGCCCTGCAGGATGAGGAGTCGCGGTTTGTTGGTTGCCTGGGGAGTCGGTCGTTGTGTGGTTTGCTGGCGCCTGATGTGGAGTCGACAGCGGTGGACCGCGATGGTGTCCGGCTGGTCGATGCGCTTCGTGAAGCCGGTCTGGCGGATACGCCTCGCACGCGTCTCGAACCGGCGCGCTATGCAGGGTTTCTTGAAGCGCACATCGAGCAGGGTCCTCATCTTGAGGCCGATGGTCGGCGGATCGGGGTGGTGACATCTATCGTGGGATTGGGTGGGCTCCGTTTGACCTTTGCCGGCCAGCAGAATCATGCCGGAACCACAATGATGCATCTACGCAAAGACGCGGCCAGCGCGCTGTTTGCTCTGGCCAGTGCGATTAACGAGACATTTCCGAAGATAGCCGGACCCCGTACGGTCTGGACGATGGGCCGTGCGGTTGTTCACCCGGGTGCTGCCTCGATCGTGCCGGGTTATGCCGAGCTCGATCTTCAATACCGAGACCCGTCCGAGGCGGTTCTTGATGTATTGGAAGCTGAGGTCGATCGGTTGGCCCAGGAAGTGTCATCGCGCGGTGGAGCAAAAGTCTCG
>CAJXWH010000046.1 GCA_913062915.1 uncultured Acidiferrobacteraceae bacterium
CCGTCGGTGCCGGTGTTGTCGCCAAGGTCATCGAGTGACGGTGAGAGGATTCGCAGGGCTCAAGTAGAGAATTAACGATATGGCTGTAAAGGTCACCAAGCAGAAGATTCGAATCCGACTGAAGGCGTTTGATCATCGAATGATCGATCAGTCGGCAATGGAGATTGTGGATACCGCGCGCCGAACCGGCGCTTTGGTGTGTGGTCCAATCCCACTGCCGACGAAAAAGGAGCGATTTAACTTGCTCAGGTCGCCGCACAAATACAAGACCTCGCGCGATCAGATGGAGATTCGAACGCATAAGAGAATCCTGGATATCGTGGAGCCAACAGATAAAACCGTGGATGCCTTGATGAAGCTGGATTTGGCTGCTGGGGTTGACGTTGAGATCAAATTGAGTTGAGGCAGTCAGGGAAATGAAAGCGGTGAGAGAACAACAATGTCGTTAGGCCTCATTGGTCGTAAGGTTGGAATGACCCGCGTGTTCGACGAGGACGGTCAGTCTACGCCGGTCACGGTGGTCGAGGTGGAGCCCAATCGAGTGACCCAGGTCAAAACAGTTGAAAGAGACGGGTACTCGGCGCTCCAGGTCACCGTGGGGCGTCGTCGCGCCAGTCGCGTCACCTCGCCGTTACGAGGGCATTTCGCCAAGGCTGGCACCGAACCGGGACGGGGATGCTGGGAGTTTCGTGTGCATGCTGACACGGCTTCCGAATATGAGACGGGATCGACGGTCACGGTGGAACTGTTTGAGGCTGGTCAGCGAGTGGATGTGCAGGGCACCACCATTGGGCGTGGTTTCGCAGGGGTCATGCGCCGCCACGGTTTTGCCGGGGGTCGGGCCACCCACGGCAATTCCAAAGCCCACCGAAAGCCCGGCTCTATCGGTCAGAACCAGGATCCAGGTCGGGTCTTCAAGGGAAAAAAAATGGCCGGGCATATGGGCAATGCGGTGCGGACGCAACAGAACCTGGAGATTCACCAAGTGGACCCAGAGCGCAATCTGATTTTGATTCGCGGCGCGGTACCCGGCCCGCGGGGTCGCGACGTGCTTATCCAGCCGTCTGTCAAGTTCAGGGCAGCCTGATAAATAACGGAAATATTCGACCGTGGAAATAGCAGTCGTCAAACTCGATGGAAGCGTGGATCACCCGATCGATGTAGCCGACTCGATATTTGCTGAGGAGTTCAAGGAGCCGCTGGTCCACCAGGTCGTTACCGCCTACCTGGCGGGTGGTCGCAGCGGCAGCAGCTCGCAGAAAAATCGCTCTGATGTTCGTGGGGGTGGCAGGAAACCGTGGCGACAGAAGGGCACTGGCCGTGCCCGAGCCGGTACGATTCGAAGTCCTATTTGGCGGGGTGGCGGCAGAGCATTTCCGGCTACCAATCGAAATTATGCACAAAAGGTCAACCGTAAGATGTATCGGGCGGCGGTCCGCTCGATTTTGTCAGAGCTGGTTAGACAAGACCGACTGAAAGTCTGTGACGATATTCAGCTGGATCAGCCGCGAACGAAGATGCTGGCAGAATTGTTATTGAAACTGGATGCCCGTGGTCGGGTGTTGATTGTGACGGCGGAATATAACCAGAACTTAACCATGGCAGCCCGTAACATGAAAGATGTTGAGGTGCGAGAGGTCGCCAGGTTAGATCCGGTCGGTTTGGTGAACAGTGAATCAATCTTGTTTAGCTCGAAGGCGCTGCGGGATGTGGAGAATTCCCTCCAATGAACGAAGAGCGAATGCATCAGATCTTGTTGCGCCCTGTAGTCTCGGAAAAGAGCACTACGGCGGCAGAAAAACACCACCAGGTAGTTTTTGAGGTGTTACCAGACGCGAACAAGACAGAGGTCCGTGACGCGGTTGAAAAGCTGTTCGACGTCACCGTGGAGAGCGTGCAGGTGATTAACGTTCGAGGCAAGATTAAGCGATTCGGCCGTACTCCCGGTCAGAGGTCGAATTGGAAGAAGGCATATGTGCGATTGGCCGAGGGCCAGGACATTGATTTCCTGGGGAACGCTTGAGCGATGAACAGATCAGGTAAGCAAGTATGGCTGTAGTCAAGCAGAAGCCGACAACCCCGGGCCGGCGGGGAATGGTAAAGGTGATTACGCCGGGTCTACACAAGGGTAGACCCCATAGACCGCTGGTGGAATCTCGAACCCGTACCAGTGGGCGCAACAACGATGGCCGAATTACGGTACGCCACCGGGGTGGTGGACACAAGCAAAGCTATCGGATCATCGATTTTCGGCGCAGTAAAGACGGGGTGGTGGGCCGTATAGAGAGACTTGAATATGACCCGAACAGAAGTGCACATATCGCCCTGGTTCTTTATGCGGATGGTGAACGTCGTTACATTGTTGCACCGCGCGGCATCTCCGAGGGAGACCAGATTGAGTCCGGTGAGAGTGTGGCCATACGGACCGGTAACGCATTACCACTTAAGAACATTCCTGTTGGAACTGTCGTCCACTGCGTGGAGATGAAACTGGGCAAGGGCGCGCAGTTGGCTCGTTCGGCCGGCGCCTCGGTGCAATATGTTGGACGTGAAGGCAGTTACGCGCTGTTACGGTTGCGCTCGGGCGAAGTTCGCCGCATTCACCTCGAGTGCCGAGCTGTAATTGGAGAGGTCGGCAATGAGGAGAATTCGCTGCGTAAGCTGGGTAAGGCCGGCGCCAAGCGTTGGCGGGGAATTCGACCAACGGTGCGCGGGGTCGCGATGAACCCAGTGGATCATCCCCACGGCGGCGGTGAGGGGCGTACTTCAGGCGGCCGTGATCCGGTTACACCCTGGGGCGTTCCAACCAAAGGTTTTCGAACGCGAAAGAATAAGCGGACAGATTCGATGATCATGCGTCGAAGGAAGAAAAAGTAAATATGCCTCGGTCAATTAAGAAAGGTCCTTTTGTTGATCACCATCTATGGGACAAGGTGATAAAGGCGCGTGCTGACGGTTCGCGACGGCCCATCAGGACTTGGTCGAGGCGTTCAGTCATCATGCCGGAATTTGTCGGCTTGACCATTGCTGTACACAATGGCCGCCAGCACGTACCGCTCCTGATTACCGAGAACATGGTAGGGCACAAACTTGGTGAGTTTTCGGTAACGCGGACATTTCGAGGCCACGCCGCAGGGCGAAAGGCCACATAGGAACACCAGTGGAAACCAAAGCGGTAGCGAAATACGTGCGGGCCTCACCCCAGAAATGTCGACTGGTGGCGGATCAGGTGCGCAAATTGCCGGCTGGGCAGGCCCTTGAACTGCTGGAGTTCAGTTCGAAGAAAGCGGCCAAGCCGATCCGTAAGGTTTTGGAGTCCGCGATCGCAAACGCGGAACACAACCAGGGTGCGGATGTGGATGAACTTAAAGTCAGCGAAATCATGGTGGACGAGGGCCCGGTATTGAAAAGATGGCGACCACGTGCCAAAGGTCGAGCGACACCCATTATCAAACGCACCTGCCACATCACCGTAACCGTCGCTGACGAGACCATCGGGAGGCTGTAATGGGTCAAAAAGTACATCCAAACGGATTTCGATTGGGCGTGATTCGGGACTGGGATGCGAAGTGGTTTGCTACCGGTTCGAAGTACGCGGTGTCGTTGGTTAGTGACCAGAAAGTGCGGGCCTACTTGCGGTCTAAACTGGTAAATGCGGCAGTCAGCCGGGTTGAGTTGGTGCGCCCCGGTGGAAACCTGATTGTAACCATTTACACGGGCCGCCCAGGCATTGTGATCGGCAAGAAAGGGGAAGATATTGAGCGATTACGCAAAGGACTCATGAGTTTAACGGGTATACCGGTTCAAATTTCGGTTGAGGAAATACGCAAGCCAGAACTTGATGCGACTTTGGTGGCAGAGAATATTTGCCAGCAGTTAGAGAAGCGCATGATGTTTCGGCGCGCAATGAAACGGGCAGTGCAAAATTCCATGCGCCTTGGAGCGCAGGGGGTTAAGGTGATGGTCGCCGGCCGTCTGAATGGTGCCGAGATTGCACGCAGCGAGTGGCACCGAGAGGGCCGTGTTCCGCTGCACACGTTGCGGGCCGATGTCGATTACGGGTTTTCCGAGGCCCATACCACCTATGGTGTCATCGGAGTCAAAGTCTGGATCTTTAAGGGCGAGATTCTACCGCCTGCCGAGATCGCCCAGTCCGCTGCCACACCGCTTGATGCCAGTACCTGAGGATGCCTGGAAATGTTACAGCCTAAGCGAACCAAATTTAGAAAGCAGCAGAAAGGACGAAATCGCGGGCTCGCGCTGCGGGGTTCTCGAGTGAGTTTCGGGGAGTACGGCCTAAAGTGCACCGGTCGGGGTCGAATTACAGCCCGCCAGATTGAAGCGGCCAGAAGGGCCATCAGTCGACACGTGAAGCGCGGGGGGCGGTTGTGGATACGGGTTTTCCCAGATAAGCCGGTTTCCAAGAAGCCGCTGGAAGTTCGTATGGGTAAGGGCAAAGGGAACCCTGAGTACTGGGTAGCGCTGGTTCAACCCGGTATGGTGCTCTATGAAATTCAAGGCGTTGACGAGTCATTGGCACGACAAGCATTTAAATTGGCGAGTTCCAAGTTACCCGTTTCGACCGAGTTTGCTCGACGGCAGGCAGCGTAGCAATGGCCGAAAAGAACGCTTCCAAGATGGATAGGTCCGAGTTGCGGTCCGAGTTGCTTGAGTTGCGCAAGGAGCAGTTCAATCTGCGTATGCAAAGAGGAACCGGTCAACTGGCGAATCCATCGCGTTTCAAAACGGTGCGCCGGCAAATAGCAAGGGTTAAGACTCGAATAAACGAACTGACTGAATTGTGACGATGAGCGAAGAGAAACCAGCGACAATTGAAGCGCGAGCACGACGCGCTGTACGAGGCAGTGTCATCAGCGCCCGAATGGATAAGAGCATCACAGTGCTGGTGGTGCGCCAGTTCAAGCATCCGCTATATAAGAAGTACATCCGCCGTTCTACGCGACTGCATGCTCATGATGAGAGCAATGATTGTAAAGAAGGAGATACCGTTCTGATTGAGGAATGTCGTCCGCTTTCGAAGACGAAATCCTGGCGGGTAATCCGGGTACTCGAGCGGTTGGAGTAGGGGACTATCCACACATCATGATCCAGGTTCAGAGCATGTTGGAGGTTGCCGATAACAGCGGTGCACGACGGGTACAGTGCATCAAGGTGCTGGGAGGTTCAAAACGCCGATACGCGGGTATAGGTGATGTGATCAAGATCAGTATCAAGGAAGCCATTCCCAATAGCCGGGTGAAAAAGGGAGAAATGTTCAGCGCTCTGGTGGTGCGCACCCGTAAAGGGGTGCGGCGGCCAGACGGATCCCTGATTCGTTTTGACCGTAATGCGGCTGTTCTGCTCAACCCCCAACTGCAGCCGATTGGCACAAGAATATTTGGACCGGTGACGCGGGAACTGCGGTCAGAACGTTTCATGCGAATCGTATCACTGGCTCCGGAAGTACTTTGAGAAGCGATGGCTACCAAAAAAATTCGCCAAGGAGATGACGTCATTGTGCTGACTGGGCGTGACAAGGGTAAACGTGGCACCGTGTTGAGAATCCTATCGGAAGGAAAAGCACTGGTTGACAATGTCAATGTGGTGAAGAAACACGAGCGGCCAAACCCGAATAAGGGCCAGACCGGTGGGATCATAGAGAAAGAGGCGCCGATCCACTTGTCGAACATCGCTCTTTACAACCCGAATAGAAAGCGAGGAGACCGCTCGGGAATGAAAACACTGGAAGATGGACGGAAGGTGCGAGTTTTTCGTTCAGACGATGAAGTGGTTGATCTCGCGTAGGCGGGCAGGTTACTTATGGTCAGGCTAGAAGCGCATTACAAGGATACGGTGGTACCCGCGTTGATAGAACGTTTTGGGTACTCCAGCGCCATGCAGGTGCCGCGGATCGAAAAGATAACGCTAAACATGGGTTTAGGCGAGGCCCTGACGGACAAGAACGTACTGGGTGCCGCCGCTAACGATCTCGCCGTAATTTCTGGCCAAAAGCCGATAGTGACCAAGGCAAGAAAGTCCGTTGCAGCGTTCAAGGTTCGAGAGGGATGGTCGATCGGGTGCAAGGTAACGCTGCGTCGACAGAGAATGTACGAGTTTCTAGATCGAATCATATCAGTAGCAATTCCCCGGATACGCGATTTTCGTGGTTTATCGGTTAAGGCATTTGATGGCCGCGGGAATTTCAGCCTTAGTTTTCGGGAGCAGATTGCTTTCCCGGAGATCGACTACGACAAAGTAGATGCCTTCCGTGGGCTTAACGTGACGCTTACCACTTCCGCACGTACGGACGAGGAGGCCGAGGCGTTGTTGCGCGAGTTCCGGTTTCCATTGCGGACGTGAATTCAAGAGAACCGAAACAATATGGCTAAGAAATCAATATTGGCTCGCGAGGTTAAACGCAGAAAGCTTGAAGAGCAGTTTGCCGGAAGCCGCGGTGAATTGAGAAAACGGGTGCATGATCAGACTCTGGCGGAAGAGGAGCGATGGTTGGCAATGATGACATTGCAGAAGTTACCTCGTGACTCGTCGCGAAGCAGACAACGAAATCGCTGTGCGATGACGGGTCGTCCAAGGGGATTTTTCAGACATTTTGGCCTGGGCCGCAATGCTTTGCGCGAGGTGATCATGCGCGGCGAGGCGCCTGGTGTGGTGAAGGCAAGTTGGTAGTGCACAAAGGAGAGTTGAACAAATGAGTATGTCTGACCCGATCGCCGACATGTTGACTCGCATTCGAAATGGGTATGCGGTTCGGAGTGTCTCTGTGAGCATGCCATCATCAGGCATCAAGGAAGCAGTTGGTCGTGTTCTGCAGGAAGAAGGATTCATCGACGGGTGCACAGTGACAGAAGAGAATGGGAAAAGAACATTGACGGTGGCCCTACGGTATTTCGAGGGGGGTCCAGTGATTAACCAGTTGCAGCGTGTCAGTCGACCGGGAAAACGGGTGTACTGCCGTAGCAGTGATATCCCAGCGGTGAACAATGGACTCGGTGTTGTGGTTGTATCCACCTCGAAAGGGATCATGACAGGCCGACAGGCGAAGGCTTCCGGGACTGGAGGCGAATTGATCTGTACGGTCAGTTGACATTTCAGGCAAGCAAGAAAACGTCCCTAAATATGTCCCGCGTAGCGAAAAACCCGATTTCCCTTCCTTCCGGTGTTGAAGTGACAATCGACTCCGGAAATGTCACAGCAAAGGGCCCCAAGGGAGAACTGTTTATGGAACTGCACCCTAGTGTCATATTGGAACAGGAAGACAACATATTGCGGATCCAGTTGTCCGAAGAGGGCTCCACAGCGATCGCCGGAACGATGAGATCACTGGTGAGCAACTTGGTTACTGGTGTTGCCGAGGGATTTGAGCGGAAGCTGACTATTATCGGTATTGGTTACCGGGCCCAGGCACAAGACAGGACCCTCAATATGAGTTTGGGATTCTCACACCCGGTTCTCTACAAGGTACCCGATGGGATCACCGTTGAGACGCCGAGTCAGACCGAAATCGTGGTTAAGGGAATTGATAAGCAATTAGTCGGGCAGACTGCAGCCGAAATTCGGAGTTTCCGACCGCCAGAGCCTTATAAGGGTAAGGGTGTCCGGTACGAGGGTGAGTACGTAATGCGCAAGCAAGCGAAGAAGATCTAGGTTTCGGAGACGCTCATGGGCACTAGAAAAGCCGCCAGATTACGTCGCGCAGGAAAAACCCGAGCTCGGATTAGGCGCGCGGCAACAAACCGTTTGTGCGTATTTCGATCTCCCCAGCACGTTTATGCACAGATTATTGAACCTTCTGCTGGGCGGGTTCTGGTTAGCGCATCATCGGCCGAGCGGGAGGTTCGAGAGCAGATTGGATATGGCGGTAACGTAGGTGCAGCCGCTGCAGTTGGGAAACGTCTTGCCGAGAAGGCGAAAGACGCAGGCATACGCCGGGTGGCATTCGATCGATCTGGGTACAAGTACCACGGGCGGGTCAAGGCGCTGGCCGATGCCGCGCGCGAGGGTGGACTCGAGTTCTGATTGTTGAGGGTGATCAAAATATGAAAAGACCGATGGGAAAGTACGCAGATACCAACGCTGCTGAGGCAGAGGGCATGCAAGAGCACCTGATCCAGGTAAACCGGGTGGCCAAGGTGGTGAAAGGAGGCAGGATTTTCGGGTTTACGGCGCTGGTTGTTGTTGGGGATGGCGATGGCCGGGTTGGAATTGGTCGAGGCAAAGCACGCGAAGTACCGGTGGCGGTGCAGAAGGCCATGGAAGACGCCCGACGCAATCTTTTTCAGATCAACGTCAACGACGGAACCCTGCATTATCCGATTATCGGGCGACATGGTGCGGCTCGAGTCGTAATGCGGCCGGCATCTGACGGTACAGGAATTATCGCTGGCGGCACGATGCGTGCAATTCTTGACGCGGCTGGCGTGCGTAACGTCTTGGCGAAAGTGATCGGTACGACCAATCCGATCAACGTTGCCCGCGCCACTATAGATGGACTTCGTCGTATACAAAGCCCGGAAGAAGTGGCCGCAAAAAGAGGGAAATCTGTAGTAGAGATCCTCGGTTGAGGAACAAAACATGGCAGGCAAGAAGTTAAAGGTAACCTTGATTCGGAGCAAACATGGGCGTGGCCATAAGCAACTCGGCTGCGTAAATGGTCTGGGCCTACGTCGAATCAATCACTCGGTTGAGCTTGAAGATACGCCGGCAGTGCGCGGCATGATCAGCAAGGTAATGCACTTGGTGCAGGTAGAGGAAATTTGATATGCGACTAAATGACCTCAAACCAGCCGCCGGTTCGCGATTCGCGTCGCAAAGAGTGGGCCGGGGGTATGGGTCAAACCGCGGGAGCACCGCGGGGCGGGGTAACAAAGGACAAAAGTCTCGATCGGGTGGATATCACAAGGTCGGATTCGAAGGCGGCCAGATGCCGCTGCAGCGGCGATTGCCCAAACGCGGCTTTCGATCGATGAATCGTGGACGCGGTGCCGAGGTCCGGTTGCACGAACTGACCCTGGTCGCGGATGGGGAGGTCGATCTCGCCGCGTTGAAAGCTGCGGGGGTTGTTAATAGGAATGCTTTACGGGCTAAGGTCATCGCTTCTGGCAGGATTGACAGGCCCGTTACCCTCCGCGGTGTAGGCACTACCGTGGGTGCGCGCAAAGCGATCGAACAGGCCGGGGGCCGGGTGGAAGACTGACTATGGCGTCTCCATTGGCAGGTCTCGGTAAATTAACGGAGCTACGACAGAGAATTCTGTTCGTCCTGGGGGCGATGGTGGTGTTTCGTATAGGCGCACACATCCCGATCCCCGGGGTGGATCCAAATGCCGTGGCCGCGCTTTTTGCTCAGACCCAGGGGTCGATTATTGACGTATTCAATATGTTCTCTGGCGGTGCACTGAAGCGAATGTCGATTCTGGCACTTGGAGTGATGCCGTATATTTCCGCATCGATCATTATGCAGATGATGAGTTCGGTAATTCCCCAACTGGAGCAATTGAAGAAGGAGGGTGAAGCGGGTCGGCGCAAGATCACTCAATACACCCGCTACGGGACGATTGGTCTTGCGACATTCCAGGCGCTGGGAATTGCAATTGCAATTGGGGGCCAGGAGGTTGGAGGAGCGCCTGTGGTGTTGGTGACGGGGTTGGGGTTCAAGATTACAACGGTAGCAACGTTGGTAACTGGCACCATGTTTTTGGTTTGGCTCGGTGAACAGATTACAGAGCGGGGAGTCGGTAACGGTATTTCGCTCATTATATTTGGCAGTATCGTCGCTGGGTTACCTTCGGCGGTGGCTGGCACACTTGAACTGGCGCGAACCGGCACCTTTACTCCGATCGGGGTATTGATGCTGTTTATTGGCGCAGTTGGCATTATCGGAGTCGTGGTTTTTGTCGAGCGGGGACAGCGTCGAATCACAGTCAATTACGCCAAGCGCCAGCAAGGTCGGCGGATGCTGGCGGGGCAGACCACCCACCTGCCGTTAAAGGTGAATATGGCTGGCGTGATACCGCCGATCTTTGCTTCGAGTATTATTTTGTTTCCTGCCAGTCTCGGCAGTTGGTTCGGCCAGACAGAGGGTATGGGCTGGTTGCGCGATATTGCCACGACGCTGGCACCAGGCCAGCCCGTATATACCTTGATATATGCAGGGATGATTGTCTTCTTTTGTTTCTTTTATACCGCCATGGTCTTTAACCCCAGGGAGATCGCCGACAATCTGAAAAAGTCTGGGGCGTTCGTGCCCGGTGTTCGTCCGGGGGTGCAAACGGCGAACTACATTGATCGGGTGGTGTCTAGACTGACGCTGGGAGGCGCGATTTACCTGACCGTGATCTGCCTGATACCTGAGTTCCTGATTGTGAAGTGGAGCGTTCCGTTTTATTTTGGTGGAACCTCACTCTTGATTATCGTCGTGGTTGCGATGGACTTGATGACACAGGTGCAGTCGTATCTTATGTCCAGGCAGTACGAGAGTCTCATGAAAAAGTCCACATTAGCGGGTGGCCTGGGACTGACGCGCTAGCGTAGTAGAGGAATATCCATGAAGGTACGAGCTTCAGTAAAGAAAATATGTCGCGATTGCAGAATTATCAGACGAAACGGGCGCGTCCGGGTGATTTGCAAGAATCCGCGGCACAAACAGCGACAGGGATAATGATAATGATCGAAATGATTAACGTCGGTCGATGTCATTCGCGTTATTCGGCAATCGCAGGGGGGTAGCAAGTGGCACGTATAGCTGGAATCAATTTACCGACCAACAAGCATGTCGAAATTGCGTTGACCTCGATTTACGGCATCGGCCGCCCGACTGCGCAAAAAATTTGTGATGAGGCGAGAGTTGGGCGAATGGTCAAGGTACGGGATCTTTCTGAAGAGGATGCCGAGAAGTTGCGTTCGCAAGTTGCAAGGGTTGAGGTCGAGGGGGACTTACGGCGCGATGTGTCCATGAATATCAAACGCTTAATGGACCTGGGTAGTTATCGCGGTATGCGACATCGTCGCGGACTTCCCGTCAGGGGGCAGCGCACATCGACGAATGCCAGAACCCGAAAAGGCCCAAGGCGCCCCATCAAGAAATGAGGAAACAGGCCAATGGCTAAGGTGACAGCAAAGAAAAAAACCAAGGCGAAGACCAAGAAGTCGGTTGCCGAGGGCATCGCACATATTCACGCGACCTTTAACAATACGATCATCACGATTACGGACCGTCATGGCAACGCGCTGTCGTGGGCTACAGCTGGTGGATCTGGTTTTCGGGGGAGTCGCAAAAGCACGCCGTTTGCGGCTCAGGTCGCCGCTGAGAACGCGGGCCGTGCGGCACAGGAGCACGGATTGAAACAAGTCGATGTTCTCATCAAGGGCCCGGGCCCGGGTCGCGACTCTGCCGTTCGCGCCTTGAATGCAATTGGCTTGGAAATCAACGGGATATCGGACATTACCCCGATCCCTCACAATGGTTGTCGACCCCCCAAAAGGCGGCGAGTCTAGGAGGCTTCGAATATGGGCAAATACCGAGGACCGACGTGTAAACTGGCCCGCCGCGAGGGGACGGATTTGTTTTTAAAGAGTCCGGTTCGGTCGATTGATTCAAAATGTAAGTTCGACCGTGAACCGGGATTTAGGCCAGGCGGGCGCCGACCACGCGTAACAGTATACGGTACCCAACTGCGGGAAAAACAAAAGCTTCGGCGCATGTATGGTCTGCAAGAGAAGCAATTTCGGCGTTACTACGCAGACGCTGCCCGCCAAAAGGCATCGACAGGCGAGAGCCTCCTCCGACTGCTGGAGTCACGGCTCGATAACGTCGTTTATCGTATGGGGTTTGGCGTCACCCGCGCAGAGGCGCGACAGCTGGTCAGTCACAACGCAATAGAGGTGAACGGGCGACGGGTGAATATTCCCTCGTACCAGGTGACCCCGGGCGATGAGATCGAGGTCCGAGAAAAGAGTAAGGGCCAGCTGAGGATCAAGGCTGCCCTGGAAATCGCTGAGCAGATTGGTTTTCAGCCGTGGGTCGAAGTGGATGTTAAGACTGCCAAAGGCCTGTTCAAGGCAGCCCCGGAGCGAAGCGAATTATCAAGGGACATCAACGAATCTTTGGTCGTTGCGTTGTACTCGAAGTAGTCGAAAATCGACTGCAGAAACTACGGGGGCCGTTGAGCCCACGTATCGGAATAAATCATACAAGTGCTACAAGGGTGAAATCAGATGCAGGAATCAATCAGCGAGTTTCTCAAGCCCAACGTGATCAATGTTGAAAACATTGACGAGACCCACGCCCGGGTAACACTGGAGCCCCTGGAACGCGGTTTCGGATATACCCTCGGAAATGCGTTGCGTCGCATTCTGCTGTCTTCCCTGCCTGGGGCCGCAGTCACTGAAGTAAGAATCGAAGGGGTGCAGCATGAATATTCGAGTATCCCTGGGGTACAGGAAGACGTGATCGAAATATTGCTAAACCTCAAGAACCTTGCTGTGCGAATGCATGGGAGGGATGAGGCGGTCGTTCGCATCAACAAAAAAGGCCCAGGACCGGTGACCGCTGGCGATATCCAGCTGGACCATGATATTGAGGTCGTCGATTCGAATTATGTGCTCGCCCACCTGTCGCCTGAGGGGGAACTGAACATGGACCTCACCATTACGCGAGGGCGAGGGTACCAGGTGGTAGAGATTGAGGGTGGAGAAGACGAAACCCGTACAGTCGGCCTGCTCAAGCTCGATGCCTCGTATAGCCCGATTCGTCGGGTTGCCTATTCTGTCGACAACGCACGGGTTGAGCAGCGTACAGACCTCGATAAGTTGACTATAGATATAGAAACCAACGGGACGATTGACCCGGAAGAGGCAGTCCGCAGGGCTGCCACCATACTCCACGAACAGGTTTCAGTGTTCGTTCTTCTGGAAACAACGGATCGGGCGGCATACGAGAGCGAGGATGAGGGGGTAGACCCGTTATTACTGAGGTCGGTAGATGACCTAGAGTTAACGGTTCGTTCAGCGAATTGCCTCAAGGCGGAGAATATCTATTTCATTGGCGATCTGATTCAACGCACCGAGGTGGAATTGCTGAAAACTCCGAATTTAGGTAAAAAATCTCTCACCGAGATCAAAGATGTCCTGGCAAACCGAGGGTTGTCTCTTGGCACCAGACTTGAGCACTGGCCGCCGGTGGCACTACGCCGTGAAAATCTCCACTGACGGCGGGCGGGGTCAAGCATATGCGACACCATAAGTCGGGCCGCAAACTTAACCGCACGTCGAGTCATCGACAGGCGATGTTTCGAAACATGGCAGCGTCGCTGATTCGCCATGAAGAGATTCGTACTACTTTGCCTAAAGCGAAGGAATTGCGGCGCGTGGCTGAACCGTTGATAACGATGGCAAAAAGTTCTAGTTTGGCGCGGCGGCGTCTCGCATTCGCCCGACTGCGCGATTCGGCCGCTGTTGCCAAGCTTTTTGATGAGTTGGGTCCCCGGTTTCAGGATCGACCTGGTGGATATACCCGAATCCTGAAGTGTGGGTTCCGCGCTGGTGACCACGCCCCGATGGCGCTTGTCCAACTGGTAGACCGCATCGATGAAGTTCAAGCTCAAGGTGAGTAATCAGGCCTGATCGACCGTTCGCGGAAGGACTTCGTTGTCAAACTCTGTAATTGCAGAGCGTTGTGCAGGCAAGACCTGGGTTTCTATGATGCCATGCTACTATGGCCCGCGCATTGGCTCACGACCATGCCCGGTTGGTGAAGCTGCCGTTCATTCGTCCCCACAGCAAAAACAAAAAACCTTTCGGTGTGACCCGTACAATCGCCCTATTTACTGACTTTGGTAGTCAGGATATCTATGTCGGGCAACTGCACGCGGCGGCGAAAAGGACTGGATCGGACTGCCCACTGGTCGATCTCTTCCACGATGTAAATACATTCGACATCCGTGCAGGGGCAAGTCTGTTGGCTGCGATGCTCGATTATTTGCCACACGATGCCATCGTGGTCGGAGTTGTCGATCCGGGGGTGGGTGGGGGACGGCTTCCTATCGCAGTCGAGCTCGGGGAACGTTGGCTGGTGGGGCCGGACAACGGCCTTTTCAGCCGGTCTGTTGCCTGGTCGACTTCTGAGGCTCGGTACTGGACTTTGGATACCTCGCTCGATGTTGCGAAGACATTTCATGGGCGCGATGTATTTTTGCCCGTGGCAATTGAGTTGGCCGGCGGAGAGTTGGGGAGGATCCGCCGTGTCGAAGACGCGGGCGACATTTCGACACACCGGGACGCTGAGGAAATCGAGGGTGATGATCACCGGGTCATCCACGTCGATCATTATGGCAACCTGATCAGCGGAATAAGGGGAACGGCGATTGCACCCCA
>CAJXWH010000047.1 GCA_913062915.1 uncultured Acidiferrobacteraceae bacterium
ATACCGGTCAAATATTGGCAACCGAAAACCCAGACGAGAGCAACGGTAGCAAGTTGCGCTACAGTTTCTTTTCGACGCATCAAACGAACGCAAAAAACATATCATTCTAGTGTGACTTATTACTTCGAATTCTTCGTTTTGCCCTTGTGTATAATAGATAGAGACCCCGTTTTTAAAATTAGCGGACGTAGTAAAGCCTCTGTGTACCCCAGCAATTCCACTTCTATTGGTCGCCTTGACCGTTACAAAGAGGCATGGTTTTTGCTAAGTAGTGGGTACAAACTAGCAGAAACTGGGAGAAACGTTGGGAAATCTGAGGAATTGGTACCGAGGAGAGGACTTGAACCTCCACGGGGTTGCCCCCACTAGCACCTGAAGCTAGCGCGTCTACCAATTCCGCCACCTCGGCATAGAGGATCTACAGACAAGAGCATCGGGTACCGGGGGAGAATAATACACTCCGACCGGCGGCAGGCCTGGGGCGCGAACGATACCGGGTGTGTCCCGTGCATGTCAACGTAAGGCGCCGATCGAAAGCTTTGAACTGAGTAAATAACACCGACATCGCTATGGACAAAAACAATTTAATTATCGAGACGGCAATCCAAAACCACGATATCCCGGTGGCTTGGCCAGACGGAATCGAAGGCGAACTGGAACAGATCCAGTCGTCGGCGGAAAGCAGGGAAGACCGTCGACTGGATCTACGGGATCTACCTTTTGTGACCATCGATGGGGCCGATGCCCGAGATTTCGATGATGCGGTATATGGCCAGCCAGACCGGGACGACGGCTGGAAACTTTGGGTAGCTATTGCAGACGTCAGCTATTTCGTGCCTTTGGATTCTCGACTGGATCGGGCCGCCCAGCGGCGCGGGAACTCCGTTTATTTTCCAAACCGGGTCGTACCCATGCTGCCCGAAATACTCTCCAATGATCTTTGTTCATTGATTCCAGGCCAAGACCGCAACGTTGTAGTCTGTGAAATCAGGATCCGTAAATCTGGCCGAATACAGAGTTCATTGTTTCACCAGGCCATCATCTCTTCCCAGGCCCGATTAACCTACGATGCCGTTCAGGGGTACCTGGACGGGGGGGCAGGTGCACGATCGGCGCAGGTATCTCGCGAGATTCAAAAGAACCTGGACGACCTTTGCGGTATCGTTCAGGCGCTGACAATCGAGAGACAAAGCAGAGGCTCGATAGACTTGGAAATCCCCGAGGCGCGAATCGAGTTTTCAAATACGGGCGAGATTGAAAATATTTGTCGCGTCTACCGAAACGACGCCCATCGTTTAATTGAAGAATGTATGCTGGCGGCCAATTTGTGTGCCGCTCGATTACTGGAGACAGGACGGACGGCGGCCCTGTTTCGTTTACATGAAGAGCCAGCGCCTGAGGATATCGTTTCGTTGCGCCAGTCACTGGCGGGACTTGGACTGACCATGTCGAAAAGGTCGTCCCCGAGCGCACGAGATCTGGCTGAAGTACTGTGCAGTGCGCGAAACAAGGCCGTGTCGGTTGATATCGTTCAGATGTTACTGCTCCGGAGCATGAAACAGGCAGTCTATTCTGCGACCAAGGGCCCGCATTTCGCACTCGGTTATTCGGTGTATACCCATTTTACGTCCCCCATTCGGCGATACCCGGATCTGGTTGTCCATCGTTTGTTGAAAAAGCGTCTGGGTTGGAACCAAAGCCAACTGAACAATAAACACGCGGCAGATACCGATCTCACCGATATTGCTGCCCATTGCTCACTCACCGATCGGCGGGCGGAATCGGCGGCGCGCGAGGTGGCACAGCGGCTGAAGGCGGAATTCATGCAAAAAAAGATCGGCATGCGGTTGGCCGGGGTCATTTCCGGGGTAATGGAATTTGGCGTATTTGTCGAATTGACCGATTTCCCGATCGATGGGTTGATCCACGTATCAAAACTCGGCCAGGAATATTTTTTGTTCGATAACGTGCGAAGTCAGCTGACGGGCCAAGCCAGCGGTCGAGTGTGGCGACTAGGAGACCTTGTGAAGGTAGTTGTCGCCCGCGTTGATTTGGAGCAAGGGCGGATCGATTTTTCCCTTACACAACGTCAAGGAAAGTCCGTTCAAACCGCGGCGCAACGCAGCAAACCAAGCAGGCCTTGCCAGAGGAGAAGAAGTCGGAGGCACTCCGTTGGCTGATGGAGTGACCACGCTCTGCGGTTTTCACGCAGTACAGGTGGCGCTGTCCGAGAATCAGGTCCGCGACCTCTATTTTGATCGGCGCCGGGTCGATCGAAGAATGCAGACTTTGCTGGATGCGGCGAAAGCGAATCATCTTTCTCTCAAGGCGAGCGATAAGGCAGAACTTGACCGCCTCTCTGGCGGTGTCCGCCATCAAGGGGTCGTCGCGATCGGTAAGGTCGCAACGCCACGGACGGGATTGATTCGGTTTCTCGAGGGCATAGAATGCCCGCTGGTGCTCGCGCTGGACGCGCTCCAGGACCCAACAAATTTAGGGAGTTGTCTCAGAAAGGGTGCAGCTGCCGGTGCCGATGCGATTGTGATGCCGAGGCGCAAGGGTTGCGGTTTGACCCCAGCCGCGGTGCGCGTTGCGGCGGGTGGCGCGAACAGCTTGGCGATTTTCGAGGAAGGCAACTGGGGGCCCCTGCTGGAGGCTATGAAGTCGCGTGGCCTGTGGTTGATCGGGCTGGACGAGCACGCCAGTGACGACGTATATCAGGTTGATCTTTCAGTTGCCCTGGCACTGGTCGTGGGAGCTGAAGACAGGGGACTGCGTCAACTGACCCGCCAACGGTGCGACCAACTTGTCCGGATACCGACACGTGGTCCGGTAACAAGTTTGAATGTGGCGACGGCAGCTGGCATTGCCTTGTTCGAGGCTCAGCGACAGCGCAGAAGTCACTAGGCGGGTCCGGCAGTACGCCATTCAGGCCGTACGTTTCTCAGTGAATTCGCAAAGTTTCTGAATTCGGCAATCGGGGCAACGAGGATTTCGGGCGGTACAGGTATATCGCCCATGCAGGATCAACAAATGATGGGCATCCCGGCAATAAGAATCGGGGGTGATCTCTAACAATTTTTTCTCAACATCCAGCACCGTTTTGCCGGGAGCCAGCCCTGTTCGATTCGAGACTCGAAAAATATGGGTGTCAACGGCAATGGTCGATTGCCCGAAGGCCGTATTGAGAACGACATTGGCCGTTTTTCGACCGACGCCAGGAAGCGCTTCCAGTTCCTGCCGGGTGGAGGGCACCTTTCCCCCATGCTTATCGTCGAGAATCCGGCACGTACGGATGATGTTTGTCGCTTTGGTGTTGTAGAGCCCGATGGTTCGGATATGACTCTTGAGTTTGCGTAGTCCCATTTTGCGGATTCCACTGGCGGTATTAGCTACACGATAGAGTTGAGCAGTGGCGCGATTGACCGATACATCAGTGGCCTGAGCAGAAAGAATGACAGCAACGAGCAACTCGAACGGGCTGGAATAGCGAAGTTCGGTGGTCGGCGTTGGTGTGCTCTCAGCCAGGATACGGTAGATCTGATTGACTTTCTTGGGGCTCACTCGGGAGTCGAGGCCGGTCTCAGGACGCTGGTTTCTTGTTAGATCTGCGCTGTTGGACTCGTTCGACGCTAGCCAGAATCTCTTCGCGCATCCTGCGTCGATCATGCGGTATCCAATCAGCATCCGCTCCCTGTTGCAGTCGTCTATGGCGGTCGTGAAATCGTTCTCGGGCCTGCATTACCCGCCGGGAAGAAAGTTCAGGCCATAATGAAGATTCATTGCTTGGCGGCAGTTCAGCAGGCTGCATGGTTATACATTCCACGGGACACGGGTCAACGCACAATCTACAGCCTGTGCATTCGTCTTCGATCACGGTGTGCATTTGTTTCGCAGCTCCAACAATTGCGTCGACAGGACAGGCCTGAATGCACAGCGTACAGCCGATGCATTCTGCCTCTACTATGAAAGCCTGCTGGGGCGCATGAGATGGACCGCACTCCGGGTCGAGGGGGATCGGGGATTGATCAAGTAGTGTAGCCAGCCCCTGGATCGTGGCGTCACCGCCGGGGGGGCAGCGGTTGATGGAAGTTTTTGAATCAGCAATGGCCCGAGCGTACGTAATACAGGAGGGATAGCCACATTGGGTACACTGGGTTTGTGGCAGATAGCGGTCGATTGCCGCAACGGGAGCTGAGGAGAGCAAGTGTGCCTTTGGCAAGAGTATTGCCCGGCTATAAATGGGGAGCGAGGAACTCGAACAGCCTGTCCACATCATCAGAATTATTGTAAAGATGGGGCGTGACACGAACAGAGTCCCCTCGAACGCTCACAAAAACACCATGGCTTGCCAACTCAACTGTAAGATTCGAGGGTACGCCACCAGGGAGACGAACCCCTAGGAAGTGGCCAGCGCGATGCGAGCGATTGCCGATCCTGAGACCGTTTTCTTCTGCACGGTTAGCGATGATGTCGGTCATACCGGTAATTGTCTCTTGAATGGCATCTACCCCCCAGTCGATGATTTGCTGAAACCCGACGATCAACGGTGGCAGCAACGCGAAATTTGATCGTTCACCTATGTCGAATCGACGGGCACCGGCTTGGTATTCGTCCCTGTAGTTCACAAGTGCGGTGAAATCTTCGGACCCTGCGCGATTTGCCCAACCGGGCTCGATTGGCTGCCCGTTCTGGTGTTTTGGCGCGACATAGAGAATTCCGGTCGAGTAAGGACCGAGCAGCCATTTGTAACAGGCTGCGACAAGAAAGTCCGGTTGAATACGGTTGATGTCCAGCGGCATGGCGCCGAGGCTCTGTGTCGCATCCACGACGAGAGCCACGTCATATTTACGTAACGAAGCGGACACCAATTCAAGATCGATCAGACTGCCATCGGTCCAGTGGCAGTGCGGCAGCGCAGCGAGCGCCGTTTTCGAATTAATGGCATTGAGTATCGCTTGCGTCCAGTCATCATCTGCTGGCCGCGGCACCGTCTTAAGTTTTGCACCGGAGCGCCGGGCTAACTCCATCCAGCCATACACATTAGAGGGAAATTGTTCCTCGAGCACAAGAATTTCCTGGTCGGATGCAAGGCTAAGATTCTGCATTGCGGTGGCGATTCCGTAGCTGGCAGCAGGAACCAGTGAGATATCGTTCGCATCACAGCCGATGATGGTTGCGGCGAGCCTGCGGACGATTTCAACATCGGAGAAAAAGTCAGTCGGAGTGATCGTCCAGGGACGGGCTTTAGCGCGCATGCCACCGATGCCAGCTTCTATGGCGCTGTGCAACAGCGGCGACATGTACGCACAGTTCAGGTAGGCGACATCTCGGGGAATATCGAAAAGCGATCGTTGATTTGGTAGGGTCATCGGTGCCACGATAGCAGGCTGTAGCGATTAACGGACCCGCATACCCGGTTCGGCGTTGGTGTCCGGCTCGATTAAAAAAATACCCTCATTGTCGTTAGTGCCAGAAGCCGCTAGGACCATGCCCTGTGAGAGACCAAAACGCATTTTTCGAGCGGCGAGGTTGGCCACCAGAACAACTTTGCGGCCTATCAACTTCTCCGGATCGTAAGCCGATTTGATGCCAGCAAAGACATTGCGTGTCTCACCCCCGATGTCCAATGTGAGTTGCAGCAGTTTGTCTGCGCCTTCGACGTGGGTGGCCGCTGTGACCAGTGCCACCCGAAGATCGATTTTGCCAAAGTTATCAATCGAGATTTCGGGATTGATGGGTTCTGCGCTTAGGTGCCGTCCTGCGTCCGCGTTGTCCGGTTCAGTAGAGTCTTTGATCATGGCGTCAATATCCGATGGTTCAATTCTGTCGAGGAGGCGAGTGAATTTTTCGATCCGGTGATCGAGCAGCGGTCGGTCGAGATTCTTCCAGGATTCTGGCGAGCCGATTGGGCAGTTGAGAAAATGTTCAGTTCTGGTAGCCAACATCGGGACGACCGGGCTCAGCCAGATCATCAGCAAGCGAAACAGGTTAAGCCCCAGGGTGCATATGGCTTGCAGTTGTTCCTCTTTTCCGCTTTCGCGCGCAATCGCCCAGGGTTGCTGTGCGTTCAAATACTGGTTTGCCCGGTCCGCGAAGGCCATAATTTCCCGCATGGCCCGACTGAATTCTCTCGCCTCGTAGGCCCCTATGATGGTTGCGTTGCCCTTGATGAAATCGTCGAACAAATTGGAGTCAGAAAGGCGGGCACCCAATTCGCCGTCAAAACGACGCGAAATAAATCCAGCACATCGACTGGCGATGTTGACGACTTTGCCTACAAGATCAGAATTTACCCTCTGCATAAAGTCGTCGAGATTCAGGTCGAGATCCTCGACCCGGCTATTTAGTTTTGTCGCGAAGTAATAACGAAGATATTCAGGGTCAAGTTGGTTCAGGTAGGTGCGGGCGGTGATATAGGTCCCGCGTGACTTCGACATTTTCTGCCCGTTAACAGTAAGGAAGCCGTGCGCAAATACCGAGGTCGGTTTACGAAACCCCGCGCCATGAAGCATAGCCGGCCAGAACAGGGTATGAAAATACAATATGTCTTTGCCGATAAAATGGTACAACTCGGCAGTCGACTCGACTCCCCAGTATGAGTCGAAATCAATCCCTTCGCGGTCACACAAACTTCGAAAACTGGCCATGTATCCAATTGGGGCATCGAGCCAGACATAGAAATATTTGCCTGGCTGGTCAGGAATCTCGAAACCGAAGTAGGGGGCATCGCGTGATATGTCCCAGTCCCTGAGGCCGGCGGTGAACCACTCTTCCAGTTTGTTTCTGACTTCAGGTTGTAACTTGCCGGTAGATCCGGTCCAGTCTTTCAGCATCGATTCAAAATCAGCCAGCTTGACAAAAAAATGGTCCGACTCCCGCTCTATTGGGGTGGCGCCGGAGATGGCAGACACGGGGTCTTTCAGGTCGGTTGGCGCATAGGTTGCACTGCACGATTCACAACTGTCGCCGTATTGATCTTGTGCCCCGCAGCGTGGACAGGTCCCGCGGATAAAGCGATCTGGCAGAAAAATCTCTTCGTCAGGGTCATAAGCCTGCCGGATCGTGCGCTGGATAATGTGGCCGCGATCGGCTAGTGCACGGTAGATGTACTCGGAATAGTGCCGGTTTTCGGGGGAGTGGGTCGTGTGGTAGTGGTCAAATTGAACCTGAAAATCGTCAAAATCTTCTCGATGTTGAATTCCTATCTGCTCGATGAGTTCTTCCGGCGAAATTCCCTCCTTGCGGGCCTGCAACATAATCGGGGTCCCGTGAGCATCGTCTGCACACACATAGTAGACATTGTGGCCACGACCGCGAAGGAAGCGTACCCAGATATCCGTCTGAACGTATTCAACCAAGTGTCCGAGATGAATCGGCCCGTTCGCATAAGGCAACGCACTGGTGACGAGAATATTTCGTCGGTCGTCGGTCATCAATCGAAGGGACTCACTGAGGGTCAGGAGAGTTTGCGGGCACGCTGTTGAATGTCAGCAGGTAACAGCGTAATCGGTATCGTTGGAGGTTAGACGTAAAAACGCGGCTGCCGGTAAATTATATCCCAATGGCATCCGTGGTCGGGTATACCGCTATGATAAAATTTCCCCTTGAATAGATTGGCTTTTGCAAAGGAATGAAGCAAGTGGATACGGTTTCGGTCGAAGACAAAAGAGAGACGCAACCGGCAGTGGACGCAGTCCGTCAGGCGCTGTCAAAAATTGACGACCCCCACCTGAAAAGGGATCTGATAGCGGCTGGAGAGGTCGATGAGGTGAATGTTGATGGCGATGCAGCAAAGATTCGGATTGTACTTGGATACCCCGCGGCGTCGTGGACTGGATTGCTCGAATCGTTGATTCGGGACCAGGTGGTTGCGATAGAGGGAATACGCGCCGTAGAAGTTGTGATTGAGACGAAAATTGTGGGCCACGAAGTGCAAAAAGGAGTAAGCCCTATTGAGGGGGTTCGGAACATGATTGCGGTGGCCTCCGGCAAGGGGGGTGTAGGCAAGTCGACGGTATCGGTGAATCTGGCGCTTGCATTGGCGGCGGAGGGCAGTCGAGTCGGCATTTTAGATGCGGATATTTATGGTCCCAGTCAGCCTCGAATGCTCGGGATCTCGGGGCAGCCCAAGTCTTCTGATGGGAAAAGTCTGGAGCCACTGGTCAGCTACCATCTGCAGGCCATGTCGATTGGTTTTCTGATCGACGAGGAGACGCCAATGATTTGGCGTGGACCAATGGTGACGCAGGCGCTGGAGCAATTGCTGAACGATACCCGCTGGGACGATTTGGACTACCTGGTCATTGATTTGCCGCCCGGAACGGGAGACACCCAACTCACTCTCGCTCAAAAGGTGCCCGTCTCGGGTGCGCTGATCGTGACCACACCACAGGATATTGCGCTTCTTGATGCAAAAAAAGCCTTTAAGATGTTCGAGAAGGTTGAAATACCGGTGCTCGGAATTGTGGAAAACATGAGCACTCACATTTGCACTAACTGCGGACACGAGGAGCATATTTTCGGTGAAGGTGGGGGCAGTCGAATGGCGACCGAATACGGGATCGATTTCCTTGGTGAGATACCGTTGGCGCGCAGCATTCGAGAAGGCACGGATTCCGGTAAACCGACGGTTGTTGCAGAGCCTGACGGGCAGCTGACGGAGATCTATCGGGCCATTGCGCGTAACGTATCTGGCAGGCTAGCAGCGCGAAAGCGTGATTACACGGATGTTTTCCCTTCGATAGTCATACAGAACAGTTGAGACCTGGTTAGAGAAGTTGACAATCAAATCGGACAGGTGGATCCGCCAAATGGCCGAAGAGCGCGGCATGATTGAGCCGTATGTTCCCCATCAGGTTTCCTCTGTTGAAGAAAAGCGTATCGTTTCATACGGCACATCGAGTTACGGCTACGATATACGTTGTTCTACCGAATTCAAAATATTCACGAATATCAACGCAGCTGTGGTTGATCCCAAGGCGTTTGATGCATCTAGTTTTATTGAATTTCATGGGGAGGTCTGCATCATTCCACCCAATTCGTTTGTGCTTGCGCGAACGATTGAATATTTCCGGATTCCAAGAAATGTCCTCACCCTCTGTGTCGGTAAGTCGACCTATGCCCGCTGTGGAATCATTGTTAATGTGACACCCTTCGAGCCAGAATGGGAGGGCCATGCCACACTGGAATTCTCCAACACAACGCCGTTGCCGGCCAAGATTTATGCGAATGAAGGTGTAGCCCAGGTGATTTTTTTTGAGAGCGAAGAGGAGTGCGAAATTTCCTATAAGGACCGCAAAGGGAAATATCAGGGGCAGACCGGCGTAACTTTGCCGCGAACCTGATGCTCTAGCATGGCCGGCAATACATTCGGACAGCTGTTTAGAGTAACGACCTTTGGAGAGAGTCAGGGCCCTGCGCTTGGGTGCATCATCGACGGGTGCCCTGCGGGATTGGCGCTCGGAGAGCCTGAAATTCAGCGGGACCTTAATCGACGGCGTCCTGGACAGTCCCGTTACACCAGCCAAAGGCAGGAACCGGACACGGTCGAGATTCTGTCCGGGGTCTTTGAAGGCAAAACGACGGGTGTCCCGATAGGCTTGCTGGTCCGGAACATTGATGCGCGATCACGGGATTACGAGCCGATACGGCGATTGTTTCGGCCGGGCCATGCAGATTACACCTACCATCAGAAGTACGGGCACCGTGACCACCGTGGCGGTGGTCGATCCTCGGCCCGTGAAACTGCGATGCGGGTCGCGGCCGGCGCCATAGCGCGTAAGTATTTATGTGAACATGCCGGGATCACGGTCCAGGGTGCGTTGACTCAAATGGGCACGATATCGATCGAACCCGTGGACTGGGAAAGCGTGGATCAGAACCCGTTTTTCTGCCCTGATCCAGCACGGGTGCCAGAGTTGGAGCAGCTCATTGATACCGTTCGACGAGAAGGCGATTCGGTGGGAGCTCGCCTAACGATTGTCGGGCGCGGTATCCCAGCCGGACTCGGAGAGCCAGTTTTCGACCGTCTCGATGCCGATATTGCCGGCGCTATGATGTCGATCAATGCCGTGAAAGGCGTATCTCTTGGTTCTGGTTTTTCGAGTGTAGAGCAGCGAGGTTCCAGCAACCGGGACGAAATATCTCCACAAGGATTTCTGAGTAACAATGCCGGCGGGACGCTTGGGGGTATCTCTACAGGACAGGAACTCGTCGTACATGTTGCGTTAAAGCCCACGTCGAGTATTCAGGTTCCGGGACAGACGGTGGATGTTGACGGCAAATCGGCCGACATTGTTACGACCGGACGGCATGATCCCTGTGTTGGGATTCGGGCAGTGCCGATCGCAGAAGCGATGTTGCTGTTGGTGATAATGGATCATTACCTGCGGCACCGGGCGATGCGTCTTGACCCGGCAAACTCGGAAATCGGAATTCCTGGCCAGGTAAACGAGTAGTCCATCTGGTTGGTATCCGGTGGCGGGCTGGATGGCGTCGCCCAAAAGGGTTGTGGCCTGCAACTGCCGGGTCACGGTGACCACTTGGGATCGGATTAAGAAACGCTTTTCGATTGGTTGCCCAGGATCGACAGCGTGGCCTCACCCAGTGACTCCAGGAATTCCACCGACGCCCGGTCGGTGGTGTCAGAATCGTCGATCTTGCAGCGTAAACGTCCCAGGGCATCCAGGGTTGGAAAGAGGCGGACGGGTGATTCCATCCCGCGACAATGATTCTCTCGATAGACCTTAACGGCTGCTTCGCGCGCCAGAGCAGCATGCAAAGCTTCGCTGGTGACAATATGCCGAGGTCCGGTCGCACCGTGCTGGAGAGGAACGAGCAGCGTACCGAGGAGCGCTTCAAGGCGTTCAAAATAATTTCTGAAGCCGACAAGCGAGGGCTCTTGTTGTTGCTTCGTCATACGGAAAGAGGTTGGGTTCCCGGTTAAGGATAGCATTGTGGGACAGCGGCCCCCGACAAGGGAGCCGTGATCCCGCGTGATACAATCACTCGCCTTGTTACGTGGATAACCATCGTGATGACAAGCAAAACTCTTTACGAAAAAATCTGGGATCGGCATCTAATCCACACGGAAAACGACGGGACGGCGCTCTTATATATCGACCGTCATTTGGTGCACGAAGTGACTTCGCCGCAAGCATTCGAGGGTTTGCGGAAAGCAGGCCGCAAACCATGGCGATCTGGAGCCAACCTCGCAGTTGCTGATCACAATGTGCCCACAACCGACCGGGCGGGTGGGATAGATGATCCGGTTTCCCGCATCCAGGTTGAAATGCTGGATAAGAATTGTCAAGAATTTGGTATCACCGAATATGACATGCATGACCCCCGCCAGGGAATTGTTCATGTGATTGGCCCTGAGCAGGGCGCAACGCTGCCAGGAATGACGATTGTTTGCGGCGATTCGCACACGGCGACCCATGGTGCATTTGGGGCGTTGGCATTTGGTATTGGAACCTCGGAAGTCGAACACGTACTGGTTACACAGTGCCTTGTGATTCGCAAGATGAAGAACATGAAAGTATCGATCAATGGGGTGCTGGCCGATGGAGTGACGGCAAAAGATATGGCTTTGGCCGTGATCGGAATGATTGGTACCGCCGGAGGCACCGGTTGCGCGATCGAATTCTCTGGGGACGCAGTTCAAAGTTTGAGTATGGAGGGTCGGATGACGCTCTGTAACATGGCCATAGAAGCCGGCGCCAGGGCGGGACTGGTCGCTGTCGATGACGTCACAATCGATTATCTTCACGGCCGGCCCTATGCCCCCTCCGGCGAGGTCTGGGATCGAGCAGTCGCCGATTGGCGTCAAATGGTCAGCGACCCCGGCGCGGTTTTTGATCGTGAGGTCGCACTCGATGCTGCGACGCTTCGACCGCAGGTGACCTGGGGAACGTCGCCAGAAATGGTGACTTCTGTGAACGGTCAGGTGCCGGATCCAGGCGAACAGAAGGATGCGTCCCGGCGCGAGGGATGGGCGCGGGCTTTACAGTACATGGGTCTAACAGCCGGTACACCGATTACTGAAATTGCGGTAGACAAGGTGTTTATAGGGTCTTGCACCAATAGTCGCATAGAGGACTTACGGGCCGCAGCCGAAACGGTTCAGGGTGGCCGTGTGGCACCGAACGTCAAGCTTGCATTGGTCGTGCCTGGATCAGGGCTGGTCAAGCAGCAGGCGGAGAGCGAGGGTCTTGACAAGATTTTCAAAGAGGCCGGTTTCGAATGGCGGGAGCCGGGTTGTTCGATGTGTCTCGCCATGAATGCTGACCGCCTGGAGCCGGGTGAACGGTGTGCATCGACCTCGAACCGGAACTTCGAAGGGCGCCAGGGTCAAGGCGGTCGAACCCACCTGGTATCACCGGCGATGGCAACCGCGGCTGCAATTCACGGTCACTTTGTTGATATTATCTGACCGGTTGAGGAGTCCCCAATGAAAGCGTTTGATACATTCGAAGGGATCACAGTGCCGTTCGATCGTGCAAATATCGATACCGACGCGATCATCCCCAAGCAGTTCTTAAAGTCCATTCAGCGCACAGGCTTCGGCCCGAATCTTTTTGACGAATGGCGTTACCTTGATCATGGAGAGCCCGGCCAAGATTCAACGGGACGTCCAGAAAATCCTGATTTTATTCTTAATCAGGGGCGGTACCGTTCGGCCGAGATTCTTCTGGCGCGTGAGAATTTTGGCTGTGGATCCTCGAGGGAACATGCGGTGTGGGCACTGCGTGATTACGGAATTAGGGCTTTAATTTCTCTCAGTTTTGCCGACATTTTCTTTAACAACTGCTTTAAAAATGGATTGTTGCCGGTGGTGCTGCCAGCGCCAGATGTAGATCAATTGTTCCGGGAGACCGCCAGTGAGGATGGATATTCGCTCACAGTCAATCTCGACGAGCAGACTATTTTCACACCGACTGGTCAGTCATTTCGTTTCGAGGTGGGTGAACATCTCAAGCACCGGCTTATCAACGGCTTGGACGATATTGATTTGACATTGCAACATCGGGAAAAAATCCAGCAGCACGAAGAAAAGACTCGGTCCTCCTTTCCCTGGTTGTACGAGGATCTCGCGTAGATCTGCGCGGCGAGATTCTTCTCCGACTTTTCTGACGCCATAGTTCAGGTGGAACGATGAGGGCGGGTATGAATGTGGCGGTCGTCGGCGCGACTGGCGCGGTCGGCGAGGCTATGCTCAGCATACTCGAACAGCGAAACTTCCCAGTCAACGAAATTTTCCCGCTCGCCAGTTCCCGCTCGGCGGGGAAAAGCGTGGTATTTAATGGCCGATCTCTTGAAGTGGGCAGACTGGACGAATTTGATTTTTCGACTGTTGAGTTGGGCCTGTTTTCCGCCGGTGGTAGCGTATCAGCCGAATACGCCCCCAAGGCAACGGCCGCTGGATGCATCGTTGTCGACAATACTTCCTACTTCCGAAACGATCCAGAAATTCCTCTGATCGTGCCGGAAGTTAATTTGCACGCGCTGGATCAGCATCAGGGCATCATCGCCAATCCCAATTGTTCTACCATCCAGATGGTCGTTGCACTGAAGCCGATTTATGATGCGGTGGGCATTCATCGCATTAACGTGGCGACGTACCAGGCGGTCTCGGGAGCGGGCAGGAGGGCGATAGAGGAGTTAGCGGGTCAAACCGCCGCTCTTTTAAATGGAAAGAAACCGGCAATTGAGGTCATGCCGAAGCAGATTGCATTCAACGTCATACCTGAGATTGATTCCTTCCAGGACAACGGCTATACCCGGGAAGAGATGAAGATGGTCTGGGAAACGCGGAAAATCCTCGAGGACGACACCCTAATGATCAATCCCACCGCGGTTCGCGTGCCTGTTTTTTATGGTCATTCCGAGGCGGTGCACCTGGAAACCCGGGACCCAGTGACGGCGGCTGAGGTACGACAACTGTTGAGTGTGGCGCCAGGGGTGACGGTGATCGATGACCATACCCCCGGTGGGTACCCGACCGCGGTTACGGAAGCCGCAAAGCAAGATGGGGTATTTGTTGGTCGGATACGCGAGGATATTTCGTGCGACCGCGGGATCAATTTGTGGATCGTTTCCGATAACGTCCGAAAAGGGGCAGCATTAAACAGCATACAAATCAGCGAGGCGTTGCTCGACCGAATGTAGTTGTGGGAACAAACATTTCGATTGCCGTCTTTATGTTTCTTGCGATTGGAATTCTAGCCATATAATTGCGTCGGTGCCGCTAGGTCATGTGCCAAAGTCCGGTATATCGGTTGTCGAAGGGCGGCAACGGAGAATGAGAAAA
>CAJXWH010000048.1 GCA_913062915.1 uncultured Acidiferrobacteraceae bacterium
CCGGAATCAAAATCCGGTGCCTTACCACTTGGCTACACCCCAACTGCAGGCTGCACCGCAAGCGGGTGGCGGTTAATGCCGCGAGCTACGAAACCACCGCATCCAGACGGCGCTTGCGCCAGAATCTCGAGGCCACGGACGCGATCGGGAACTTCGACGAACAGCCCGGATCCGCTACCCGTCATCCGGGCGTCGCCAAAACCTCGCAACCATTGGAGGCAGCGCCCCACTATTGGATATTGTCGACAGGTCACGGGCTCCAGATCGTTTCGCACTTCGCCTGTCAAAAGGCCGGGTATTGTCCGGCGCGGCGTGTCACGTGTCAATTCAGGGTCGTTGAAGATGCGGGCTGTCAGCACACACACCGGTGGTACCAGGACACAATACCAGCGCCCAGGAAGATCGAGCGGCGACAGCCGTTCTCCGGTTCCCTCGGCATAAGCCGAACGTCCGCCGACAAATGCCGGCACGTCTGCGCCAATTGAAAGTCCCAGCTCATTCAGCGTCTCGATATCAAGCTCGAGGCGCCATAAACGGTTCAGTGCGAGTAACGTGGTTGCTGCATCAGAGCTGCCACCGCCAAGACCGGAACCCACCGGGACCTTTTTGACCACTTCGATGTCTACGCCCGCTTCGGTGCCAGTTGCTTCCTGCAGGCATCGAGCGGCCCGAACACTGAGGTCCTCGACGGGTAACCCGTCGGCCAATGGCTCCCGTCGAATCAGCCCGTCGTCGCGAACATGGAAACGAAGTTCATCCCCGTAATCAAGAAGCTGAAAAATCGTCTGTAAATCGTGGAAGCCATCGTCTCGCCGTCCGATGACATGAAGAAACAAGTTCAATTTCGCCGGCGCCGGCCACGTATCCATGAATTATCCTGCTTTGGGCTCGCCGCTCCAGGAACCAATTACGAGCTTGACCGAAATAGGATCAACCGGTGTAGGGTCACCGCGATCGAGTGTAACGGTACCCGGCAGAGCCCGGATCACGATCCGGTTCGGCAGCTCCACCCCCTGGAACGTACGATATTCCAGATATTCGATCCGCCAGCCTCGTTGCGTCAGGTGGCGGGCTCTCCCACCGTAGTCGAGTCCGATGCCATCATGCTTGCCGGGTGCCGGCAACCCGCGCACCCAGTAGCCCATCTCTGTAAACGGTACTGACCAGGCGAGGGCGCTGAAAAGGACTTCTTCGGCCGACCGCCCTTGTATTTCCTGACCCGCCCCATCTGCCAGTATCGCCCGGTCCAGGTTCTGGGAAATGTGTACCCGACCGCCCCCAAAAGGCCCGAACAACTGGATCTCTTGCTCGGTGCCACTGCGTTTCCAAATCAATGAGGCACTGTCGCTGCGCGCCCCTGCACGTACAGCCAGCCGGCCCTTAAGATCCCAGTCGACAAACGTGGTCAATTGTTTCTGCCGCTGCTGCCATAAAGATCCAGGCGTCTCGGCAACCGGCACTGGATCTACGGCCAACTGTGTGCAGGCTGCCAGCGGCAATACCAAGAAAGTAAAAAACCAGCGTGGCTTCACGGATCGAGTCTGCGAATGGTCTCCTGTAAGACCAGGTTCTTTGCGCCATCCTCGTGTCCTAGTCCGAGATCCCATACGTCGCGGGCTTCCTCGAAGCGGCCCTGCGCCCATAATACCTCGCCTAGATGCGCGGCAATTTCGGGATCCGAACGTAACTCGAACGCCTTTCTTAAGCTGCCAACTGCCAGCCCATAGTTCCCCAGCCGGTAATGCACCCAACCGAGACTGTCGAGAATAAACGGATCTCCGGGTTGAAGTTCAATGGCTTTATTAATGAGGGCGAACGCTTCGTCCAGTCGTATCGACTGGTCTGCCAAGGTATAACCAAGCGCGTTGTACGCATGCGCATTATCAGGCTGGAGTTCAATTAATCGGCGCATGTCCCGCTCATGTTCTACTAGCCGTTTGAGCTGGGCCGTAGCCAATCCTCGGGCATAGAGGAGATCCGGATCATCCGGGAGATCAACCAGCGCTGCATTCAAGAGCGCCAACGCCTGATCCATTCGATCCGCATCTCGCAGCAATTGCTCCTCGGCCAGGTAAATCTGCACCTGCTCCGCTACAGAGCGCGGCATGATCTCGGCCAGATGGGTCAGTGCCTCATCCAGCCGTCCCTGATCGGCCATGATTCGGCTTATTGTCAGCTGCGCCTCCAGGTAATAGCGTTCGCCGTACACCCCGGACAACCACTCTAGAGCCGCTTGATACCGTTGCTCCTCCCTGGCAATGCGCGCGAGGTAGAGCCGGGCTTGGTCAGCGCCCGGTTCGAGTTCGAGATATCGGCGCAACATCTCCGCTGCCGGCTGGTATTGTTTCTCCTGCAAATAAAGGAGCCCCGCCGCCAAGAGTGCATCGCTATTCTCCGGCTCGCGTTCTACCAAGTGCCGAAACTGCTCGAGCGCCGCGGGGTTATCCTCCCATTGCACCAGAAAACGTGCAAATACCAGCTGAAAACGACCCCGGTCCGGATAGGCGGCAAGGAATTTTTCAGCAAATGTCTTGATGGCTTCCCGCTTTTCGGCATCGTTCCACCAGGACAACCGGAAGATCGCTGCTTCTTCCCAGCCGGGCCGCAATTCCAGCGCCCGATCAAGGGAAGCGTCGGCTTGGCCAGACTGACCTGCGCGATGCGCGACAAAGCTGCGGGCGAGATGTACTTCTGGCCTGTCCGGCAGACGGTCCGCTAAACGCTGCATCACACCCAGCCACCGGCCAGCGTCCGGCACACTGCCAAGTGCTTCGCCGACATAGCGAACCACCACATCCATGTCGTCACCGGACTGCTCCAGCAGGGTCACCAAATCCCGGTAGACATCATCGGGTCGATCTCCCGCAATGTGGGCACGCAACAACATTGCCTGGGCGCGGACGGTGTCCGTTTTCAGTTTGAGCATCTGCTCGGCCATTTCCACCGCTATGGCCGGGCGGCCCGCTTCCAGGGCGAGGCCATAGGCGCGAAGGATGGTTTCTTTATCGCCACTGATCTTGGCGGCTTGCGCCATCGCTTCAGAGGCTAATTTCAAATCCCCACGGCGCCAGGCCATGTCCCCGAGCAGGTACTGATAAATAAATGCCTGTGTTTGAGATTCGGGCCCCTCGACCGCTGCTGCTGCGCCAGAAATCGCCGTTTTATCTGTGTTCTCTGTCGCCGCCTGTGCGAGTTGTCGCTGTGAGACCACTGTCGTCGTACACATTGCGACGATGGTGGTCAACAACAGACAATAAAGTCGCCGGATCGATCGAAACTGCATTTGCCTCGTACGGAATACCGTGAACGGGTATGAGAAAATACATCTAAGACACTCCAGAATACCAGAACAGGATCAGGCAGAAAGCGACCGTTTCTTGGAACTGCATCCTCTTTAATTCCAGGGACAGCGAAATCTGCTCGAAAATGAACCCGGGCATTCCTCTGGCCCCTCGATCTCGATCTTCCTGCATATGAACCCAGCAATCCAGCAGAAACTCGAAAAGCTGAAAGACAGAGTCGAGGAACTCAACGCACTGTTGGCGGATCCAGCCATCATTTCCGCACACCAGACTTTTCGGGAACTGTCGATCGAACTGTCGGACATCGAGCCCGTCGTGACCCAATATGCAATGTATCGAACGCTCTCCGGTGAGGTCGACGAGGCGCAGGCTATGCTTAACGATGACGACCTATCCATCCGCAAATTTGCACAGGATGAACTGCCACGCCTCAAGACAAGACTGACCGCAGAGGAGCAGAGGCTGCACACCTTGCTGCTGCCTAAAGATCCGAATGACGGGAGAAACGTATACCTTGAAATTCGTGCGGGAACCGGGGGTGATGAAGCCGCGCTGTTCGCTGGAGACCTCTTTCGTATGTACAGCGCCTTTGCTGATAAACAACGCTGGAAAGTGGAAGTGACCAGCCAGCATGCCGGGGAACATGGCGGCTACAAGGAAATTATTGCCCGAGTCATTGGTCGGGGTGTGTATTCACGACTCAAGTTCGAGTCCGGCGCGCACCGGGTTCAACGCGTACCGGAAACCGAGGCTCAGGGGCGAATCCACACCTCTGCCTGCACAGTCGCTGTGCTGCCCGAAGCCGAAGAGATCGATCATATTGAGTTGAACACCAGTGACCTTCGGATTGACACCTATCGGGCGTCCGGGGCAGGTGGTCAGCATGTCAACCGCACCGATTCGGCGGTTCGCATCACCCACCTGCCAAGCGGCATCGTAGTCGAATGCCAGGACGAGCGCTCACAGCACAAGAACAAGGCGCGCGCCATGTCCGTTTTGCGCTCCCGTTTGCTGGAAGCTGCAATACGCAAACAAAAAAGTGAAGTCGACGAGACCAGGCGCTCTCTCGTAGGCACCGGCGACCGGTCAGAACGCATCCGCACCTACAACTTTCCGCAGGGTCGAGTTACGGATCACCGCATCAGCCTGACTCTCTACAAACTTGATGAAATACTCACGGGTGATCTTGCCCAGGTGATTGAACCGCTCGTGACCGAACACCAGGCGGAAGAACTCGCCGCCCTTGCGGCCGCGTGACTATAAAAACCGCAGGACAGTGGCTGCGACGCGCTAGCGAACGAATCGCCGGGATCAGCGATACGCCCGGTCTCGACGCCGAGGTTCTGCTTCGAGCGGTCTGTATGCTCGATCGAACGGCACTCGCGATCGCTCCCGAAGCTCCCCTTAAGATGGAACAACTGGAGAGACTAGAAAACCTGTTGGTACGGCGGGCCCAGGGTGAACCTGTCGCCTACTTGCTGGAGGAAAAAGAATTCTGGTCGCTGACATTATGGGTGACCCGGGATGCGCTGATACCGAGACCGGAAACCGAACTGCTTGTTGAATGTGCGCTCGATCGGATCGAAGACACCACCGCTGTGCAAGTGCTCGATCTCGGTACTGGCAGCGGTGCTATCGCCCTGGCCCTGGCAAGAGAGCGCCCTGCCGCCCAGATTACAGCGACCGATGTTTCCTTAAGAGCCCTCGAAGTCGCGCGCGCCAATGCCAGGGCGCATGGGCTCCAAAACGTCGACTTCCGTGCCGGTCATTGGCTGAACGCAGTCCCCGGGCAATGTTACTCTCTCATCGCCTGCAACCCGCCATACGTTGCATATGATGACCCGCATCTTCAAACCTGGCACACAAAATACGAGCCTCAACTCGCGCTGATCAGTGGCAAAGATGGAATGGAAGCGCTGCAGCAAATCATCCCTGCAGCCCCCCGCGCCCTGGTCCCGGGGGGCTGGCTAGTGCTGGAGCACGGACACCAACAGGAACCCGCTGTGGACCACCTGCTGCACCAAGCGAGGTTCGATTCTATAATCCACTATCGTGACGCGAGTGGAAAATCTCGGGTCAGCGCGGCACGGGTTTCCGAATCATTTGCTGAATAGGAACATGCGCCTTCGAACCGATTTTCCCCTGCAACTGCCATCCGCAGCCCAAGCGCTGCCCGGACGATCGCAAGCACTGGTGATCACCAACGTACATCATGTCCACCGGCGCACGATCCAGCCGCCTTTTCCACCCGATTGTCGAGAGGCTCTGTTCGGCCTTGGCTGCTTCTGGGGTGCCGAACAAGTATTCTGGCAACTAGACGGTGTGTACACCACCGCGGTCGGCTATTCGGGAGGCATGACTCCAAATCCAACCTACGAGGAGGTCTGCAGCGGACTGACCGGCCACAGTGAAGTCGTACAAGTGGTCTACGAACCAACGCAGATCGATTACCTGGCATTACTTTGCGTGTTCTGGGAGGCTCACGATCCGACTCAGGGGATGCGCCAGGGAAATGACATCGGTACCCAGTACCGGTCCAGCATTTACACCCTGGATTCGGACCAGGCGCAACTCGCAACCGAATCGAAACAACACTACGGGAAAACCCTGGCTGCAACCGGACGCTCTGCGATCACTACTGAGATCGCAGCGGTAACGGCGTTTTACTACGCCGAGGATTACCACCAGCAGTATCTTTCGAAAAATCCGGCTGGGTACTGCGGCCTCGGTGGTACCGGGGTTCGGTTCGGCTGAACTGCAGATCCTCCGCCGGATCCGGCGGGCTATTCCGCGGCCGGGGGTTTCATCGGTATCGGGAAGGGGGCGACGTTGCTGCCCTCCGAATCACCGCCGGGTCGAATTTTGGCGCGTCCTTCTTTTTCAACCTGATCGATCCGAACTATCGCATGCAAAGGAATATAGGTGCGTTTGACGCCATCGAATTCGGTTTTTAGCTTTTCGTCCGACGGGTCCACTACTAGTTTTGAGCGTTCGCCAAAAATAATGTCTCCGATTTCAACAAACGCAAACATTGCGCCCTGTGTGACTTCCCGGGCATACAACTCGTAGATGCTTCCCTGGCTGTGAAAGATGATCCGATAAATACTTTTCTTGGGCATCAATGCGCTTCCCATTGAATCGACAACTGGTCCGGTGACAGGGACAATTATAACAAGTGCACTCTATTTAACAGGGCATAATATGGGGGCGAGTTTCCGCCAATACAAGGCAACACGACGGCCTCGGTTGATCCGGCAATTGGGGTTTAGTTTGGCCGTGCTGCGACCTGGTTCGAACCCGTCACGGAATTGATCAGGAAACGATTGACTGCCTGGGCTACCGGTTGTGGGTCATCCAGGTGCAGATGATGGGTGCCCGGAAGCTCTACAACATCGATGTTTGAAAATGCACGGATCCGCTCTTTGGTTTGTGGCTGCCCCTGCAGCAAACCCTCGCTGGCCATGCCCAGTACCGTCGGCGCTTCCACCTTTCGCAGAAAGGCAAGCACCTGCTCCTCAGTAAGGTATTGCGGGTTTGGCAGCCGCAAACGAGGATCAGTCCGCCAGCGAAATCCCTGCTCGCCGCGCATTGCGTTTCGAGTCGCTAGTGACGCCGCACCTCCTTTGCTGATTCTGCCAACCCGATACCGGGCGTCTATCATCGCGTCGAGATTCGGGTATTCGGTTGTCGCAGTTGCCGGACTATCTGCAAACCTGCGGATTGACCGCTGCAAACGGCCCGGGGCACTGTGTGGCTTCTCGGAATACGGGCCCAACCCATCGATGAGAAATAGACCCCGTACCCGATCTGGCTCTGTTGCTGCTGTGAACGATGCAATGGCCGCTCCCAGTGAGTGCCCAATCAGTACACAATTTGGCCAGCCAAGTTCGTTCATGGCATCCACCACTGCCGGAATGTAATCAATGAAGTGATACCGCGCACCCCGGGGGCAATGATCGGAATAACCGTGGCCGGGAAGATCGATGGCGACCACGTCGGCATCCGCAAGCAGTGGCGCGAGCCGCACAAAACTCGCCGCGTTGTCCAGCCAGCCGTGTAACGCCAGAATCGGGGCATCGCCCGTATTCCCCCAGCGCAGACCACGCAACGTCCCAGCCCCGGTCGCGAGTTCCACCGCCACCGGAGGGGAGATATTAACGCGCGGGTTCATAGATCAGGTCCCGTTGGTCTAACCATGAATTGTTCAAGACGAAAAGGCGTGAAAAGACGGTTCTGTGGCTGTTTTTCCATTGGGAAGATCGGTGTAAACTGAACCGCACGTTGCCGGGTGCAGAATTTTGCCATGTCCAAGGGCTTTCCTTCTGATTCAGGTAGGGTATAAATATAGATAAATCTCAAGCTGATGATTATTAATTTTCACAATTCTTACCATTGGCAGGATTGAAGGAGGCCATCATGGCAAAACCCGCGCAGAGAAATGATGTCCGCCCGGCCCGGGCGGTCCGGCACTCGTTTACGTTGACCGACAACGAGACCGGTGAGTCGTGGGAATTCCCCACCCTACACGGCACCATGGGCCCCAAAGTCATCGACACTCGCAAGCTTTATAGCCAGGCCGGCGTTTTCACTTATGACCCCGGCTTTGCGTCTACTGCATCGTGCAGTTCGGCGATTACCTATATCGATGGCGACGCTGGCGTATTGCTGCATCGTGGCTACGCAATCGATGACCTGGCGAAAAATACCGACTATATGGATGTCTGCTACCTGTTGTTGCACGGGGAACTGCCATCACCAGAAGAAAAATCAGAATTCGATATCAATATCAACCGGCACACCATGTTGCATGAGCAACTGGTACGCTTTTACAGCGGTTTTGTGCGCAGCGCCCACCCTATGGCCATCATGGTGGGCATAGTCGGGGCGTTGTCGGCGTTCTACCACGACAGCACCGATATTACCGACCCGATGCAACGCATGATTGCAGCCCACCGCCTGATTGCGAAAATGCCAACGATTGGCGCCTACGCCTACAAGTATTCACTGGGCCAGCCGTTTCCGTACCCAAACAATAATCTTTCGTATTCTGAAAACGTCCTGCGCCTGATGTTCAGCGCACCGACCGATGAGTACGAAGTCAACCCGGTCTTGGCTCGCGCCATGAACAGCATACTTATTCTGCATGCTGACCACGAGCAGAACGCTTCGACCTCGACTGTGCGGCTCGCGGGTTCGTCCGCCGCCAACCCCTTCGCCTGTGTTGCGGCCGGCATCGCATCGTTGTGGGGCCCTGCCCACGGGGGCGCCAATGAAGCGGTCTTGAACATGCTGCACGAGATCGGCACCAAGGACCGAGTTGCCAAATATATTAGAAAGGCCCAGGATCCCGAAGATAATTTTCGCCTGATGGGGTTCGGCCATAGGGTCTACAAGAATTACGATCCGCGGGCTGAGGTGCTGCGCAAGACCTGTCACGAAGTTCTTGAGGAGCTCGGAATCCATGATCCAACATTGGACCTGGCAATGGAGCTAGAAGAGATCGCCCTCAATGACGATTACTTCAAGGAAAAAAAACTCTATCCCAATGTCGACTTCTATTCCGGCATCATTTTGCGGGCGCTCGGTTTCCCCACCAACATGTTTACCGTGCTGTTTGCGATTGGGCGGACGGTAGGATGGATTGCCCACTGGAAAGAGATGATGGAAGCCCCCGAATCGCGAATCGGCCGGCCGAGGCAACTGTACGTTGGCAGCAAAAAGCGGGAATTCACCTCGGTAGCGAACCGCGAGCATACCGACCGTAAAATCAGTTGGTCATGGTTATGGGGCGGTAAGAAAACCGCCGACTGACGTAAGACGGCGACACTTTTCAAAACACCGCAATAGACTGGAATTACGCGGTTCGTGAAATGTGTCGTCTACAAAGGCAGCCGCAAGCCTGGCGCGTATCTCTTCATCCAACGTGAGGGGGACTTCTCCCAAGTGCCCGAATCGCTGCTGGACCTCATGGGAACCCTGCAACTGGCCATATCACTCGACCTGACCGCCGATTCGACCTTGGCCCAGGCCCGTGTCGAAGAAGTTCTGCAACAGCTAGAGGACCAGGGTTTCTATCTACAGTTACCCCCTTCAGACGCCGAACTGCCGACCCGCCATCTCGGGCATTAAACCGACCCCATGCTGCTCAAGGTTCTCTTTACGCTGGCCGTTGTCCTCGCTGTCGCTGTGATCTTTCGGGTCAAGAATCAACCCCAGAAACCGCCTCCGCCCGACGCTGCAACAGGCCGCTCCGGGGGCGGCGTTTCCTCTCGAGCCGTGATCTACACCCTGCTGGGTCTGATCATCTCGATTTCAATATTGATCTTCGTGCTGCACTGGTCTGACCAGCGCCGGATTATCAACATCCGGGTCACCGACAGTCAGGGCGAGACAATACATTACCAGGCCTATCGCAAAACCATCGAGGGGCGACGGTTTACTACGCTGGATGGCGTAGACGTGACGCTCGGGGCCAGCGACCGGGTCGAGATGCTCGGCCAGAATTAAACAGAACCCGCCGCGTCAATCCTCGCACGATGTTACGGTCACTTGGCCGAGCAACGAAACTGGCTCAGGTTGGTGCCAACGTTGACATCGGACCGAAGTGTGACCAGTCGTTGGGCGAGCATTACGGCTTCTTTCGCATCCTGAATCTTTCTACCTCGGCTCCCTGGAATCTCCCCAACCGCCGCAAGTACTGATTCAAGATCACCGTAATCGTCCAGCAACTTCGCGGCGGTGCGCAGGCCAATCCCTCGAGCACCGGGTATATGTAAGGAACTGTCGCCAGCCAGTGCAAACAAATCTGCCAGTCTCTCAGGTTCTACTCCGAACCGCTGGCGCACGTATTCCGTGTCGCGATCCTGCGCTGCAAAATGATCGTACACCGACACCGAGTTGGAGATTAACTGGCAAAAACTCTTATCCGTCGACAAGACAGTAGCGCGGCCGCCTGCCTCGGCCACTTTCTGGGCAATACTTGCAATGAGGTCGTCAGCTTCAAAACCAGGCACCGAAACTGTGCCCACACCTTGAGCGAGAAATCGCGAGACGATCTGCCCGAGCGCCGAGCGCAGATCATCCGGCATGGGGCGGCGATTCTTTTTGTAATCGGGAAACAACGTTCCACGCCATGACGGCCCCTCATATTCCATTGCGCAGAGAGCATGGCTCGGCTGGTGACGACGCAGCGCCCGCCGCAGCGACGCGACACAGGCCTCTTCGACCGCTTCGCTGTGCCCGGTCGGATCCTCGGTCCCGGGCACCCCCGCATGCACCCGGCGGATCAAGTTCAGTCCATCGATCAGCAATGCGTGCATCGGGCCACATCCGTGCGCTGGGGCTGATCCAGTATACGGCGATTGAAAAATACAGTCAGTTCGCCGGCTGGCGCTGCACCCGTTCAATCGTATTGAAGCCACTTGATTGGCTCGCGCAGCCAGTCGAAGTCAAAGAATATAGCGCGACAGGTCCTCGTCTCCTGCCAGTTCGGCAAGGTGCTCGTCGACGTAATCGCGATCGATCATCACGCTATCACCCGACCGATCGGCTGCATCAAAGGACACAGTTTCAAGCAGCCGCTCCATGACTGTATGCAGTCTCCTGGCGCCAATATTTTCCGTCTTCTCATTTACCTGCCAAGCCACTTCGGCAATTCTAGTGACGCCGTCGGCAGAAAACTCGAGGGTGAGACCATCCGTTAGCAACAGCGCGGCATACTGCTCGGTCAACGATGCGTAGGGCTCGGTCAAAATCCGTACGAAATCGCTTGAGCTAAGGGCATCCAACTCAACACGTATTGGCAGCCGGCCCTGCAACTCGGGGATCAAATCCGACGGTTTGTTCATTTGAAATGCGCCTGAAGCGATAAACAAAATATGATCGGTACGCACCATCCCGTACCGGGTACTTACCGTGCAGCCCTCGATGAGTGGCAAAAGGTCTCGTTGGACCCCTTCCCGAGAAACATCGGCGCCCTGGTGATCGGCCCGGCCGACGATCTTGTCCATCTCGTCGAGAAAAACTATCCCGTTCTGTTCGACTCGGTTGACCGCCTCCTGCTTGATATCTTCATCGTTGATAAGGTTGCCAGCCTCTTCCTCGGTCAACAAACGCGCTGCTTCGCGGACTCGAACCTTGCGGCTGCGGGTACGCTGGCCACCGAGGTTCTGGAACATGCTTTGCAGTTGCCCGGTCATCTCCTCCATGCCCGGGGGGCCCATGATTTCGACACCCACAGTAGGTCCGCTGACTTCGATTTCGATCTCCTTGTCATCGAGTTTGCCCTCACGGAATAGCTTGCGAAAACGCTGGCGCGCTGCACCATCCTTGTGGGCGTCTGAGGCGTCGTCATTCTTTGCACCCTCCGCCCAATCGCTGTCACGGGCGGGCGGCAACAACGCATCCAGTATTCGCTCCTCTGCCGCCTCTTCAGCCCGAGAGCGCACCCGCTCGATTGCTTCTTCTCGAGCCATCTTGACTGCCATATCAACAAGATCGCGCACAATCGAATCCACTTCCCGGCCGACGTATCCAACTTCGGTGAATTTGGTCGCTTCCACCTTGATAAAGGGCGCTTTTGCCAGTCGGGCCAGGCGTCTCGAAATTTCAGTTTTTCCCACCCCGGTGGGACCGATCATCAGTATATTTTTTGGCGTGATTTCGGCCCGCAGCGATTCATCTTCAACCTGTGCGCGACGCCAGCGATTTCGAAGAGCAACAGCAACTGCCCGCTTGGCCGCCGCTTGGCCAATGATGTGCTTGTCGATCTCCTCGACAATCTCGCGGGGTGTCATATCCGACATCAGCTGCTTCCGACCTCCAGTTCTTCAATCGTGAACTGACGGTTCGTATAGATGCAGATATCCGCAGCGATGCCTAAAGCCCGCTCGACAATGGCTCTCGCATCCAACTCGGTCTCCTCCAGTAGAGCCAGCGCTGCTGCTTTGGCATAGGCACCTCCGGAACCGATCGCCATAATTCCCTGCTCCGGCTCAATCACATCACCACTTCCGGTAATGATCAGCGACGTTGAGCGATCTGCAACGGCCAGCAATGCTTCGAGGCGACGCAGCATCCGATCGGTCCGCCAATCCTTGGTCAACTCCACAGCAGCACGAACCAAATTGCCCTGGTGCTTCTGAAGCTTGCCCTCGAAGCGGTCAAACAAGGTAAACGCATCTGCGGTACCGCCAGCGAAACCGGCAATAACCTGATCTTCATACAAACGACGCACTTTACGCGCATTGCCTTTCATCATGGTATCACCCATAGATACCTGCCCATCGCCACCAATTACAACTCGATTGTTACGCCGGACCGACAGGATCGTGGTGCCATGCATTTCGGTGGGGTTCATTTCGTTACCTCGAAAAACCAACCATCATTCGACCAAGCGGAGATAGGGTCGGCGGGGTCCGCTGGATTGGCCGTTTGGGGGAGACTCTTCACTGTCGCCGGCAGACTGTTCCATCTGATGTTGCGTTTCTTCCTCCTGGAAAAAGATTCCCTGACCATTTTCGCGGGCAAAAACCGCCAGTACCGACTGAATGGGTAGATTGATCGCATGCGAGGTACCGCCAAAACGGGCGGAAAACGTTATGAACTCGTTTCCCAGTTCAAGGGCTTTCACGGCCTGCGAATGCACGTTCAGAACAATCTTGCCATCTCGTACGCGGCCCTCAGGTATCACAATCCCGTCTACGCCGGCGTCGACGAGCAATTGCGGGGTCAGTCCATTATCCATGGCCCATTCTCGAATCGCCCGGATCAGATAGGGACGTGTCGGGATTAACTGGTCGTCTTTGGGGTCCATTGCCAACGGCTCGTGGATATCTCAAGAATGTGCCAGAACTCCCGATCAACAGGCTACGGCCGCAATTCGCGTTCCGCTTCGCTCAAGCTGTCCTGAAAAGAACGCCGTGCAAACAGGCGCTTGCTATAGTCCTCCAGCCTTTTTCCCTGCTTAGGCAGGTTGATGCCAAGTGAAGGCAATCGCCACAACAACGGCGCGACGTAACAATCGACCAGAGTGAGATCATTGCCCAGAAGATATTCCTGGTTGGCAAACACCTGGGACATTGCCAGCAACCCGTCCCACAGCACCTTGCGTGATTTCTGATCCAGTTTCTGACCCGCAGCAAGGCGGTTTTGAAGATTGTCCAGCCAATCACGCTGCAACCGTGAAATCAACAACCGCGCGCGCCCCCTGCCAACCGGATCGATAGGCATCAGCGGGGGGTGTGGAAGTCGCTCATCAAGATACTCGTTAATGACCACGGCACTGTAAAGCACGAGGTCTCGATCAACCAGCGTCGGTGACTCTCCGTAGGGATTCAATTCGGCGAGTTCCTGCTCAACGTTTTCGTCACCGAGATACCGAAAATCACATTCCGCAATTTTTTCCTGCATGACCATCCGGCAGGTATGCCCGTACAGACAAAGCGGTCCAGAAAAAAGTCTCATCATAAGTCAGCGCTGTCTGGATACTGGGCCTAAGAGTGATCAGTGTACATCCCGCCAGTATTCCTTTTTTAAGAAATAAGCAAGTATTGTGAAAAGCACCATGAAGATCGTGACCCAAAGTCCGATCCGGTAGCGAACCAGTTTTGCCGGCTCTGCGAGATACACCATGAAATTGGTCAGATCCCGAATCGCCGAGTCGAATTCTTCGTTCGTCATTTGGCCGTCACTGACCTGCTCGAAGCCCTCGAAATGTTTACGGCCTTCAGTTTCTGCGAAATGTGCTCGACGCGGCCCCTGCCACTCGTACAAGACATTCGGCATCGCGACATTCGGAAACAACACGTTGTTCCAGCCAGTCGGCGCAGAATCATCCACATAAAAGCTACGAAGATAGGTGTAAATCCAGTCAGGACGCCGGTAGCGGGCGGTTACGCTGAGATCGGGAGGAACCACGCCGAACCATTGTTTTGCTCCGTCTTCCGGCATGCTGGTTACCATCAATTCGCCTGGCTTGTCTGTGCTGAACATCAGATTTTCTCG
>CAJXWH010000049.1 GCA_913062915.1 uncultured Acidiferrobacteraceae bacterium
CTATCTTTCCTAATTTTCGGGGTTGACAGCAGTGGATTCCGATGAATATAGTGTCAGCCAGTGGGAAATAGTGGTTAATAATGGAGAACACAAGCCAGGTCAGCGAATCATGGAGAGCCCATGCCCTTTTGGTGGGGCCCGGTCGCGAGGTGTAAGACCCCACACGAATACGCCGTGGGTGGCGGCCAATCCACCCCATCCTCCTTTGGTGATTACCCGGCCCAACCCTGGGCCGGGTGTTTTTTTCAGACACCCGGACCGCCGGGTGAATTCTCCGCGATTTAACGGCGCGGGTTGACCTATCCAGATCTAGCATGTTTCGCGGCGCAAGTTCACTCAATCTCGATGCCAAGGGGCGGCTCGGCATACCGGCTCGGTTTCGCGATGTCCTGGCGGAACGATGTGATGGGCGGATGGTGCTGACGGTCAACAACACCCGTGAGCGCTGCCTGTGGTTGTACCCCCTTGATGAATGGGACACGGTCGAGCGGAAAGTCGCGGAGTTGCCGAGTTTTGACCCCACCGCGCAGGAGCTCAAACGATTTCTTATCGGTTATGCGACGGACTGTGAGCTCGACAGTGCAGGGCGGGTCCGTGTGTCAGCACCGCTGCGCGAATTTGCCGGGCTGGAAAAGCGGGTTGTGCTGATTGGCCAGCGAAACAAATTTGAAATCTGGGACGAATCGTTGTGGAACACACGGTGTGAAGAATGGCTGCAAATGGAGCCTAAGGACCGGCAACTGCCAATCGAACTTGAAACCATTACTTTGTGACCGAGGGGAAGCCCGTGGTAATGCAAGAGCACTCCCCGGTCATGGCGGGGGAAGTCATGCGGGCCCTGAACGTACAAGACAGCGGGACCTACGTCGATGCAACGTTTGGCCGGGGCGGTCATACCCGAGCGATCCTGGAACGTCTGGGACCCGAAGGTCGTGTTCTCGCGATCGATCGCGACCCTGAGTCGTGTGCAGCGTCACGCAACCTGTTTCCGGCAGAAACACGCCTGACAGTTGTGCACGCCCCCTTTTCCGACTTATCTAAAATTCTCCATGCGCGGAATCTCGCACAGCGCGTGATTGGAATTGTGCTCGATCTCGGGGTCTCGTCGACACAACTGGACCAACCTCAACGCGGATTCAGTTTTTCTCGACCCGGTCCATTGGATATGCGGATGGATCCGACCCATGGAGAAACTGCGGCTGAATGGCTAGCTCGGGTCGAAGAAAAGGACCTTTATCGCGTGTTGCGTGAGCTCGGAGAAGAGCGATTCGCTCGGCGGATTGCCCGTCAAGTTGTGCAACAACGCAAAAAGATGTCAATCCGTACTACGGCGGCGCTTTCCAAACTGGTGGCAGACGTCGTTCCTACTCGCGAACGTTCCAAACATCCCGCAACCCGGTCATTCCAAGCCATAAGAATGCATGTAAACGGCGAACTTGATGAACTCGAGTCGGTGCTTCCGCAGGCGGTTGACGCGCTGGTTGCTCGAGGTCGACTGGTCGTCATCAGTTTTCATTCCCTGGAGGACCGGTTGGTCAAACGATTTATGCGGAAGGCCGCACGTGGCGATAGTTACCCTCCTGATCTGCCCGTGACACACGATCGCTTACGCCCGACCCTGAGAAAGGTTGGGAAACCGTTACGCCCTACGACACGCGAAGTCACTGTTAATGCCAGATCCCGGAGCGCGATTCTTCGCACCGCAGAAAAGCTCGATCTCACGGTGTGACGAAGATTTCTCTAATTATGGCGTTGCTTGTATTCATTTCGGCTATGGCAGTCGTTTTCGTGCGTTCGGCTAACCGGCAGAGTTTTCTTGCGCTGCAGGCTGCCACGCTCGAGCGGGATCGCTTGAGCGAAGAGTGGGGTCGTTTGCAACTGGAGCATGCGACGTGGTCATTGCATGATCTGGTCGAGCACGAGGCTCGGCAGAAGTTGCAGATGATTGCACCCGGCCCCGGGGATATCGTTGTTTTGCGACTGGCGCCCGGGTCGTGAAGCGCACAGAAGGATTCAACGGTCTGAACGTTCGACATCACGGTCGGCATTGGTTTGTGTTGGGGCTGCTGCTTACTGGGATGACCTTGCTATTGGGCCGCGCGTTGCAACTGCAAGTCCTCGATAATGGTCGCTTGCAGGCAGAGGGGCGAGCTCGCCAGCTCGGAACGCTCGCCGTCAAACCCGTCAGGGGCCGAATTCTCGATCGCCGAGGCGAGGTTCTCGCCATCAGCACGCCGGTGGATTCGATCTGGGCTGACCCCCGAATCTTGGCCTCAAGCAATACAGATTTGGCACCATTGACCGAAACGTTGGGTCTGTCTCCGGGTCAGGTCCAGAAACTTCTCCAGCGTCACGCCGGAAAAAAGTTCGTCTATCTTCGCCGGCACCTTCCGCCCGCGACTGCGCGCATTGTTTTGGGGCTTAAATTGCCGGGGATCTACACGCAGCGGGAATATCACCGCTATTACCCCGCCGGTCCGAGTGCCGGCCACGTACTGGGTTTTACCGATATCGATGATCACGGACAGGAAGGAATCGAGTACGCATTCGATCGTCATCTGTCCGGCGTGGACGGGAAAAAACGTGTACTTCGGGATGCGAGGCGGCGGGTCATAGAAGACGTTGACAGTGTGAAACCCGTATACCATGGACAAGATCTTGTTCTCAGCATCGATCTGAGATTGCAGACAGCAGCCCGCCGACACCTGGCTGAAGCGGTGCGAAAACATGGGGCTGCAGGGGGTTCCGCACTGTTACTGGATTCGCGGACCGCCGAGGTGCTAGCGATGGTCAACTTGCCCGATTACAACCCCAACGACCGCAGCGAATTTAAGTACGGCCATTTCCGCAATCGCGCCGTAACCGATGTGTTCGAACCCGGCTCTACAGTGAAGCCATTCACCATGTCACTGGCACTCGCGAGCGGCTCGTTTACGCCCGACAGTCTTATTGAGACCAGTCCTGGTTATTACCGAGTTGGCGGCTGGACCATTCACGATATTCGAGATTTTGGACGTCTGACGCTGTCTGGGGTGTTGATCAAGTCGAGCAATATTGGCACTGCCAAGATTGCCATGGAAATGGCACCTGAAGAGCTCTATCGAATGTTTCGTGACGTGGGATTTGGCCGAAACACCGGGGTCGAGCTGCCTGGAGAGCAGGCCGGCAGGCTCCCGAATCGCAAGCGTTGGCGAGCAAGCGAACACGCGAGCCTGGCATACGGCTATGGTGTTGCTGTCACACCGTTACAGTTGGCAAGAGCTTACGGAATTCTTGCTACGGATGGCGTCTTGCTCCCCGTCAGTATCCGTAAACGGCAACGACCGCCCGCGGGCGATCAGGTGCTTCCGGCCGATGTTGTGATGGAGATCAATGCGATGTTAGAAAAAGTAGTGAGCCCGGAGGGGACGGCACAACGCGCGATGGTTCCGGCATACCGGGTGGCCGGAAAGACCGGTACGGTGCGTAAATTGTCAGCGCAAGGCGGCTACCGGGACGACAGTTACCAAGCATTATTTGCCGGGTTTGCCCCGGTATCCGAACCGAGATTCGTGCTGGTGGTCGTCATCGACGAGCCAGGACTTGACCAATATTACGGTGGCGAAGTGGCAGCGCCGGTGTTCGCCAAAATCATGGCCGATGCACTGCGACTTCGGGGCGTGCCCCCAGACGCAGGCGATCGCGCAAAACAGATCGTACTCAGCCGGCAGGAAGCCGATTTGGGTGCTTGATGGTTCAGCGGTTGCAACCAGTGAATTCACTCAGCGCATTGCTCGAGGGCGTGGTTGATGTACCGGTGCCGGAACAACTGCGTGTGACGGGACTCAGCTTGGACAGTCGGTCGATCGAGCACGGCGACCTGTTTGTAGGGGTGCCCGGCGTTGAGGCAGATGGTCGATCGTACGTTCCCCAGGCCGTGGCGGGCGGCGCAGGCGCGGTACTGGTAGAAGCACGGGACGGGAGCGGCGGGCAATATGAAGTGCCGTGCTATCAGGTCCGCAATCTGCGCCAGTACATTGGATTGATTGCCAGCAGGTTCTACGGCTTCCCATCGCGATTACTCTGCGTGATTGGTTTTACTGGAACCAACGGCAAGACCACGTGCGCCGGTCTCACGGCGCAGGCACTGGAAGCGCTGGGTCGCCGCAGCGGGGTAATTGGCACCATAGGAGCGGGTCGTTTTGATTCCCTCCGACCCATCAGCCTGACGACGCCGGATGCCGTCAGTTTGCAAGCCGAATTGGCGCAAATGGTCGATGCAGGATTGGACAGCGTCTGTATAGAGATCTCATCACATGCGTTGGACCAGGCCCGGGTGAGGGGGGTAGATATTGATGCCGCCGTGTTCACTAATCTCAGTCGAGATCATCTGGATTACCACGGCAATATGGACGCTTATGCAGCCAGTAAGTTTCTGCTGTTCCAGGACCATGGTGTGCGTGCCGCAATAATCAATACCAGCGACCCCTATGGCGCCGAGTTTGTCCGAGCCGGGATTCCCGCAAAGGTCTGGACGTACGGGCCGGATAACTTGGCCAACGTGTACCCCGAAAAAAGCGAAGTATTCCCGACCGGTATTCGCTTACGGCTTGCGACGCCGGCCGGGTGCATCAGCTTCCAAGTTTCTTTACTGGGTCGCTTGAACGTTATGAATCTGATAGCCGTCGTGACCGCACTCCTGGCCTTGGAGTACTCGCCGGCAGCAATTGAGCGGGCCATGTCGACACTCAGGCCCGTACCCGGCCGGATGGAACTCGTGAGTGAGCCCGACGCGCCAGTTCATGTTGTGGTCGATTACGCACACACTCCGGCAGCCTTAGAGCAGGCTTTAGATTCTCTGCGCGAACACACGACACAGCGGATCTGGTGTGTATTCGGATGCGGCGGGGAACGCGACCCCGGAAAGCGACCCGAGATGGGTGCCATCGCGGATCGGTTGGCGGACAAAATCGTACTTACAAACGACAACCCGAGAGCCGAAGATCCACTCCAGATTCTGGGGCAAATCGAATCCGGCATTCAGCGCCACAAAGCGGTGCGAATTCCGGACCGTCGAGAAGCCATTGGCTTCGCCATCCGCCAGGCGGATTCAGGTGATCTGGTCCTGGTTGCGGGGAAAGGTCACGAAACGACGCAGGTTGTAGGTTCTGAGCGCATACCGTTTTCCGACCGAACTGTGGTCGCAAACCTATTGGAGGAGATTTGTTAATGAACTTGTTAACTGCTGCGTCTGCTGTAGATGGTCATGTTGTCGGTGATGATGCGGTATTTGAGCAGGTGGTGACCGATACCCGGGACCTGCATGGTGGCGAATTATTCATCGCACTGCAGGGAGAGCATTTCGATGGGCAAGATTTTGCCCAAGATGCGAAACGCTCTGGTGCAGTCGCTGTGATGGCGAATCGCCAACTCGAGGTTGATCTGCCCACACTGGTCGTGGCTGATACAACCCGTTCGCTCGGCCAACTTGCCGCCTACTGGCGACAGCAATTCGAAATACCGGTGATCGGCGTGACCGGCAGCAATGGTAAGACGACAGTGCGGGAGATGATTGCCCGGATACTGGAATCCGATGGTCCAACACTCGCTGCCAAGGGAAATTTCAACAATCACATCGGGCTGCCGCTGACGCTGCTCAAATTGCGTGATTTCCACCGTTACAGCGTTGTCGAGATGGGGATGAACTGTCCGCGCGAGATCGGTTACCTGGCGAGGATTGCAAAACCCACAGTGGCCGTGATTACCAACGCAGCCTCGGCTCACCTTGAGGGGCTGGGAGACGTGACGGGGGTTGCACGCGCCAAGGCCGAGGTTTTTCTTGGCTTACAGCGCAGCGGTACAGCCGTCATCAATGCAGACGATCGTTTTGCGGCGTACTGGCTGGCCCGTGGCCATCGGCATAGGACCGTAACTTTCGGGCTGGAGAATCAAGCTGACGTCAGTGGGGAAGTCGAATCGTCAGATGACGCTATACAGCTTGAGATTCGATTGCCCGAAGAGTCCCTCGAAGTCACGCTCAATTTGCTTGGTCGGCACAACGCCCGAAATGCGCTGGCCGCTGCTGCAGCTGCTTGGTCTGTGGGTTGTGGCGCCGAGCAGATCAAGGAAGGCCTGGAGCAGGTTCAGCCGGTCGATGGCCGGTTGCAGCCTCGCCAAGGCAGAAGACAGGCCCATGTAATTGACGACAGTTACAACGCGAATCCGGCATCGCTGCGCTGCGCCATTCAGGTACTGGCTCGAAAGGCTGGGTTACGGATTCTGGTGATCGGCGATATGGCAGAACTCGGCAGTGAGGCTGAATCCTTTCACCGCGCAGCGGGTCAGTACGCCCGGGAAAAGGGAATCGATCAGTTGTTGACCACCGGTACCCTTGCGTCTCTCACGGCAGAGGAGTTCGGGATTGGTGCAAGTCATTACGACAATTGTGATGCGTTGTCAGAGGCGTTGTCAGATCTTTTGGGCCCACAGGTGAATGTGCTGGTCAAGGGGTCGCGCGGAGCCCGCATGGAACGTGTGGTCGAGGCGCTTATAGAAGAGGCATGAATTAACCGATGTTGAACTGGGCTTTTGAACAGTTAGCCGTCGAATTTAGCGGATTCAATGTATTCCGGTATCTGACATTCCGCGCGATCTGCGGTGTGGTAACCGCAATGGTGATCTGTTTCATAGTTGGGCCGCGCATGATTGAGCGGCTCGGTCGTTTACAGATCGGTGAAACCATTCGTCCCGATGGTCCGCCCACCCACTTCAGCAAGGTGGGTACCCCGACCATGGGGGGTGCCCTGATCTTGATCTCAATCGCTCTGTCGACCCTGCTGTGGGCTGACCTCGGCAATCGGTTCGTGTGGATAGCGCTCGGAACCTGTATTGGTTTTGGAGTGATTGGTTGGTTCGACGATTGGAAAAAACTGGTGCATCAGGAACCTCGCGGAATCGGCGCACGCAATAAGTTTCTGTGGCAATCGATCGTGGGCGCGGGCGCGGGCATCGTGTTATTTGTTACCGCCCAGGGGCCAGCCGAAATACAGTTAATTGTGCCCCTGTTTAAGGAAGTAGCGCTCGACATCGGATTTGCTTTTGTGGTTTTGACCTGGTTTGTTGTCGTCGGATTCAGTAACGCCGTAAATTTGACCGATGGCCTGGACGGCTTGGCAATCATGCCAAGCGTATTAGTGGCTGGTGGGCTGGGTGTTTTTGCCTATCTCACCGGCCACTTTGTCTTCTCGGGCTATCTGGGGATTCCTTACATCGCTGGCGCGGGCGAAGTGCTGGTCTTCTGTTCTGCTTTGGCTGGCGCCGGCTTGGGGTTTCTCTGGTTTAACACCTATCCGGCCCAGATATTTATGGGCGATATTGGGGCGTTGGCACTCGGCGCCGCCCTTGGCATCGTTGCGGTGATTGTGCGTCAGGAGATCGTGCTCCTTGTTATGGGGGGGCTGTTCGTCATTGAGACCGTTTCGGTCGTATTACAGGTCGTTTCATTCAAACTCCTTGGACGCAGAATTTTTCGCATGGCGCCGTTACACCACCATTTCGAAATGAAGGGCTGGCCCGAGCCACGCGTGATCGTACGATTTTGGATTATCAGCCTGATCCTGGTTCTGATCGGTCTGGCCACATTAAAGGTTCGGTAGGTCGGAGGTCGTGAGTATTCCTGCGGTCGCCATGAGCTCAAAGACACCTTGGGAGAAAGCATGCGTCGTCGGTCTCGGGGCAACGGGATTCTCTTGTGCGTGTTACCTGGAGCGTCTGGGTGTTCAGGTTTCCGTGTTCGACAGCAGGCCGCGGCCCCCTTTCGCCGATCGCCTGCGGCAAGAAAAACCCAGCATTACATCCCGTCTTGGCGAGTTTGATGAGGCCGAGTTCAGGCAGGCGGAAGTGCTTGTGGTAAGTCCTGGCGTTTCCCTCGCCGATCCGTCAATCCAGGCGGCACGCGACGCCGGTGTAGAGATCATCGGGGATATTGAATTGTTCTGCCGTGCGGCCCGGCGTCCGGTGATCGGCGTCACTGGATCCAATGGGAAGAGTACCGTGACAAAACTGGCTGAAGAATTACTCGAAGCCGCCGGCGTTGATGTGCTGACTGGGGGCAATATTGGGCGACCGGCGTTAGACCTGCTGAGCGAACAGGAACCGGCCTGTTATCTGCTGGAGCTTTCCAGTTTTCAGTTGGAAACCACTTCCAGCCTGGTGACCGAGGTTGCAGCGATCCTCAACATTTCGCCCGACCACATGGATCGATATCCCGACCTGAACGCGTATGCCGCCGCAAAAACCAGTATTGCGGGGTCGGCATCTACATTGGTTCTTAACCGGGACGATCCGACCTTGGCGTCACTTGCTGCAATGACAAAGGCCCCAAATGTGGTGACCTTCGGTTTGAGCCGTCCGCCTTCGGGAAAAGATCTTGGAGTGGTTCAGCAGAGCTCTGCAGACTGGTTGATCCGGGGAGGCGAGGCGCTGCTGCCTGCAGCCGATCTCAAGATTGAAGGCCGCCACAACATTGCCAATGCACTGGCCGCACTCGCTATTGCCGACGCCATTGTGAGTGGAAAAACAGCCGATATGGTCGGTGCACTTCGAGAGTTTGCCGGTCTTCCTCATCGATGCGAGATCGTTGGTGATTATCGTGGCGTGCGCTGGATCAACGACTCCAAGGGCACCAACGTGGGTGCAACGGTCGCTGCGTTGGAAGGAATGGGCCGTCCAGTGGTTCTCATCGCCGGCGGTCAGGCCAAAAATGCTGACTTTGGCCCCCTGGCGCGATCCGCCCGGCGCTATGCACGGCAAGTCGTCCTGTTTGGTGAGGATCGTGAGGAAATCGGCGAGTATCTTTCCCGTACGGTTCCCGTCACCACGGTCACGACTCTAGAAGAAGCGACTCGGCTGGCGGCGGAATGGGCTCAGCCGGGAGATGTGGTTCTTTTTTCTCCCGCGTGCGCAAGTTTCGATATGTTCGACAATTTCGAACACCGAGGCGACACGTTTCGAGAACTCGTTTCAGGAATTAACCAGTGAATGTCTTCACGCCCGTATCGTCACTGGTCAGTCCATCCTCCCGATTCGACGTGACGCTGGCGAGCATTGTTGGAGTGCTTCTCGCTGCTGGTGCGGTGATGGTGTTTTCGGCTTCCGTTGGCATTCAGGGTTCTTTAGGAATGGAGGCGCAGGCCTCGATGGAGACGTTTTGGCGCATCGGTAAGCATCTTTTCAGTATTTGTGTGGGCTTGCTGGTGCTGGTTGCAGGCTTGTCCGTGGATATCGGTGTCTGGCGTCGATTGAGTCGGTTGCTGTTTCCGCTCGGAATTCTTTTTCTGGTTCTGTTGCTGGTGCCGGGATTGGGCCACGAGATCAATGGCAGTACGCGCTGGTTCAATATCGGGCCCATCGGCATTCAGCCATCCGAAATTGTCAAAGTACTCGTGATTCTGCATCTTGCTGATTACTTTGTTCGAAGCTCGGTCGGCATTCAGTCTTTTGTCGTAGGCGTGGTTCGGCCAGCACTGCCTCTCGGGGCGATCGGTGCGCTACTTGTGTTGGAGCCGGATCTCGGATCTGCAGCCGTTGTACTTTTTATAGCGCTCGGCATGATGTTTCTCTCGGGTGTGCGGTTGCATCACCTGGGCGGCGTTCTGGTCACAGTGTTTGCGGTGCTGGCAGCACTGATCTACATGTCGGACTACCGACTTCAGAGATTCCTCTGTTTTCAGGATCCTTGGGCCGACCCCACAGGCTGTGGTTATCAACTGGTGCAGGCCTTGATTGCGGTCGGCAGTGGCGAATGGCTGGGGGTAGGGCTGGGATCGAGTGTCCAGAAACTTTTTTACCTGCCGCATGCCAACAACGATTTTCTCGTCGCTGTAATTGCCGAGGAACTCGGATTTGTCGGCATTGCGGCCCTGGTAGTCCTGTGTGGTGTCCTGTTGTGGCGGATATTCCAGATTGCCCGCTGTGCATCGGTTCGTGGTGATCTTTTCGCGACTCGGGTTGCACAAGGGATAGGTCTGCTGTTGGCAATGCAGATGATGGTGCACCTCGGGGTCAACTTCGGTGTCGTTCCGACGAAGGGTTTGACCATGCCCCTGATGAGTGCCGGAGGCAGCAGCATGGTGGCAAGTTGTTTCGCCATTGGCTTGCTGTTTTCTATCGACCGAAGTAATCGTCGGGCGAGGCCCGTTTCAAAATGAAGACCTTGATGGTGATGGCGGGTGGAACCGGGGGTCATGTCTATCCCGCATTGGCAGTGGCAGGATCACTGCTTGAGCGCGGCGTCAATGTGGTGTGGTTGGGAACGCGAACGGGTCTGGAATCAAGGGTGGTCCCTGCCAAAGGCATTGACCTCGAGTGGGTGGAGGTCAAGGGACTGCGCGGCGCCGGGTGGATTCGTTTATTACAGTCGCCAGTGATGCTGGTACGGGCCTTGTGGCAGGCGGTATGCGTCATTCGCCGCCGGCGCCCCGACGCATTGCTCGGGATGGGCGGATATGTTGCAGGGCCCGGCGCTTTAGCCGGCGTTCTGATGCGCTTACCTCTCGTGATTCACGAGGCAAATACCCGCGCCGGTCTGAGCAACCGTTTACTGTCCCATGTTGCAAGTCACGTTCTCACGGGATTCCCTGCCACTGCCGGTCTGGGCCGGCAGACCGAATGGGTCGGCAACCCGGTGCGGCCCGCAATTGTGGCAATTGAATCACCTGAACAACGTGCGGTCGGACAACGCGACCTATTGCGTCTGCTGGTGATAGGCGGTTCGCAAGGCGCTGAGGTTCTGAACCGACTGGTGCCCGCCGCGATCGTAGAGTTGCCAGTATCCGCGCGCCCTGACATCGTTCATCAGTGCGGCAAGGCTGGACCGCACGACACGATTGAGCGTTATCGAGGGCTTGGCATCGAAGCGGACGTTGTGGAGTACATCGATGATATTGCCGCCGCCTACCGGAATGCAGACCTTGTGATTTGTCGGTCAGGCGCGATGACGGTGGCAGAAATTGCAGTGGCAGGTGTGGCGGCATTGTTGGTGCCTTTTCCACATGCGGTCGGTGATCACCAGTCGATGAATGCCGCGTTCCTGGCCGAGCGCGGTGCGGCTCGCGTGATCCCGCAGAAGCAATTGTCGAGCGGCAGCCTGGCGGGCGTACTGATGGAATTACTTGACGACCGGTCGAAACTGTTGGCGCTGGCGCATGCTGCAAGGTCTCTGGCCTGTCCGGATGCGACCGAACGAGTCGCCGGTTTCTGCCTGGAGGCGATGGGTGCGTGAATTTGTGCAACACATTCATTTCGTCGGAATCGGTGGAGCCGGCATGAGTGGGATCGCATCAGTGTTGCTGGATCAGGGGTACCAGGTATCGGGGTCGGACGCAGTGGATTCGGCCGCCGTGCAGCGATTAGCCGGACAAGGTGCGAGAGTCTGTATCGGTCATGCCGCGGAACAGATAGAGGCGGCCGACGTCGTCGTGGTATCCGCGGCAATTGCGGACGATAACCCGGAGTTGGTCGCAGCCCGCACCACAGGAATTCCAGTGATTCCCCGCGCCGAGATGCTGGGAGAACTGATGCGGTTCCGGCAGGGAATTGCAGTTGCTGGCACCCATGGCAAGACCACGACTACGAGCCTCATTGCAAGCATTCTTGCCGCGGGGGGGCTCGACCCTACATTTGTTGTTGGTGGGCTGGTAAACAGCGTGCAGGGCAATGCCCGGCTCGGGAGTGGCGACTTTCTGGTTGCCGAAGCGGATGAGAGTGATGCGTCGTTTTTACGATTACACCCCTGCGTTGCAGTGATTACGAATATCGATGCCGACCATATGGATACGTACGATGGAGACTTCAATCGATTGGTTGAGGTGTTTCTCGATTTTCTGCACAACTTACCGTTTTACGGTCTCGCCGTTTTGTGTACCGACGATCCGGTGGTGCAAAAACTTCGCGGGCGACTGCAGAAACCGACCATTACCTATGGTTTCCAAAAGAACGCAGATTACCGGGCCAGCGATGTGCGACAGGTGGGACCCCGCACACGGTTCAGCGCGCACCGGCCGCAAGGAGAGCCGATTCAGATAGACCTCGCTTTGCCAGGAACCCACAATGTCCAGAATGCTCTGGCCGCGGTGGCGATCTGCGACAAGTTGGGTGTCGCCCCCGATCACGTAGCAAAGGGATTGTCTTCTTTCGAAGGGATTGGCCGCAGATTTGAAATACTTGGCCGTCTGCCATGCCGGAACGGTTCGGCTATTCTGGTAGACGACTATGCGCATCACCCGCGGGAAGTTTCGGCCACGCTGGATGCTGCTCGCGCTTGCTGGCCAAACCAAGATCTGCTCGTAGTCTTTCAGCCTCACCGCTACAGCCGCACGCGCGATCTGTTTGATGATTTTGTCGAACTGCTTGCTAGCGAAACCCGCTTGCTCGTGTGCGAAGTTTATCCGGCTGGCGAAACGCCGATCGCAGGTGCGGATGGACTTTCATTGTGTCATGCAATACGCAGCCGCGGGAGGGCTGACCCTGTATTCGTAGAGAACGTATTTGACCTGCCTGAACTATTGCCACCTCTGCTGCGTCCGGATGACGTGCTGCTGACGCTGGGTGCGGGCAATATCGGCCGAGTCGCCAGGGGATTGATAGAAACGCTGGATGGTTGGCCTGCAGGAACCGACGAGTGAGCGGAGTGCTGGCCATGAAATCAGCCCCATCTTTCGAAGCGATACGCGGAGAGATTCGTTTTGGCGAATCCATGGCGAAACACACCAGTTGGCGGGTGGGTGGTCCAGCAGACTACTGGTTTGTGCCTGAAGACAAAACGGACCTGGCTGCGTTTTTGGCCGTATTACCGGAAGACGTGCCGCTACTGTGGACCGGACTCGGCAGCAACTTATTGGTTCGGGATGGAGGCATACGCGGCGCCGTGGTTTGCACGCACCGGGGTCTGTCTTCTATTAAAACCACGACAACTGACGAGATGAATGCCGGAGCCGGTGCTGCGTGCGCCAAGGTCGCGAGATACAGCGCCCGTGCAGGTTTGTCAGGCGCTGAATTCATGGCCGGGATTCCCGGCACAGTGGGCGGTGCACTGGCTATGAACGCAGGAGCGTACGGCGGAGAAACCTGGGACATCGTGAATCGGGTTGAGGTCTTAGGGCGTGATGGTCGTCTGGAAATTCGAACCAGGGCTGAGTTTCGGGCACGCTACCGAAGTGTTTCGCTCGGTGAAAACGAGTGGTTCACCGGTGCCGTTTTTGAGTTATCGCCTGGCGATCCAGTCACTGTCAAGGAAATGATTCGAACGGTTCTTACTGATCGATCACGGAGCCAGCCGATTGGCAATGCGAGCGCCGGTTCGGTGTTTCGAAACCCGTCCGATGACCATGCGGCCCGGCTGATTGAGTCTGCAGGGCTTAAGGGGCGGCGCGTGGGTGGCGCTATGGTATCGAGCAAGCATGCAAATTTCATCATCAATGACCAAGGCGCCAGTGCTGCGGATATCGAACAGTTGATTCTTCTGGTGCAGGCCGAAGTCTTAGAGAAATTTCAGATTGAACTTAGGCCGGAAGTAAAGATCGAGGGGGTTGCATGACAGACGTAACGCGGGAACGTGCGGCACCCGCAATACCTTCGCTGTTGTCTATGCGGCCGGGGGATGCCGTCAGAACAAGTCGAAGCGGCCGCCTGTGGTCGATGCCGGCAATCTTGGCTGCCATCTCGCTCATGCTTTTCTTCGCAGTATTTCTGGCCGATCAGATTTTACGGCCCGGATATTTCACAATCGAGCGTATTCACATTGAAGGAAGTCAGTACCGTGTGGATCCACGAACAATAGAGCGGACTGCATGGCGCAGTGTGCATGGCAACTATTTCAGCGTAAACCTGAATGCGATCGAAGAACAACTGAAGGAGATACCCGGTGTTTACGCGGTGGCCGTTCGGCGGGTCTGGCCCGGTGCGCTGCGGATCTCGATCACAGAATCTGAAGGACTTGCGAAATGGTCAGAACTGCGACCCGACGCATCCCCGGGTGCCGAGCGGTTCGTAAATCTTCCGCCCGGCCGGGTGTTGGGTCAAATCCCGGAGTTGTCCGGTCCAGCAAAGCAGCGCCAGGTAGTGTTCAACACGTACCTCGAGGCTGACCGGAGGTTGTGGCCGCTGGGCTTGGAGATAACGACAGTAAATCTGACCCATGCCGGAGACTGGACATTCCGGATTCAGTCGTCGCAATTCGATGCGAGTGCGGGTTTTCTGTTGGTCGTCGGGCGGCAGGATCCGGTTGTGAAAGTCAGTGACTTCGCGCAGGTTTTCGAGGTGG
>CAJXWH010000050.1 GCA_913062915.1 uncultured Acidiferrobacteraceae bacterium
TATGTCTGAGGAAGAGTGGGAGCACCGGTACTGTTCCTAGCGGCTCTATTGAATTGCCTCAAGTTGAGGCATAGCATTTATGTATGTTTTTTGGGAGGAGACAGTTGTGTCAAAAATTGGAAATTCTGATATGGGTCCTGTGGAGGTATCACAGGAAACTCTTGACGGTCTCAAGGCAATTCCTACAGCAACTGTATACAACGCTCTGAGAAATTTCGGATCGATATTTTGTGTCTGTGAGGGTATTCAAAACTTCACGCCGTTTACACCTGGTAAGGAACGGTTTGCGGCGAGAGCACGTACTCTTAGGTTTATGCCACTTCGTCCCGATATTGCGAGTGACAATTCGGGTGGTGTTGATTCTCCTGAATACATTGCGATGGGTCGGTGTGGTCCAGGTGACGTACTTGTGGCAGATATAGGTGGAAGGATTCAGGATGTGGTAGCGGGTGACGTAAAACTGCTCCAACTGGCGATGAACAATGCCGATGGAGTAGTGATAGACGGAGCTATAAGAGATTTGGATGTACTACTGGACGAAAATTACGGTCTATCTGTATATGCTAAAGCTCGTAGTTTCCACGGCAATCCAAGCAGTCTTCCAGCGGAAGAAAATGTTCAGATTCAGTGTGGAGGAGCTCTTGTGCGCCCGGGCGACGTAATGGTTGGGGACAATGACGGGGTTCTCGTTGTTCCTTCATGGATGGCTGAAAAAGTTTTGGAGTGGGCCATTGAGCATGAAGGTGCTGAGAACTTGGTGAAAGAAAAGATAAAGGCAGAGAAAGTTGCACCGGGTAAGTATTATCCTCCCACTCAAGAAACCATAGAGGAGTGGAGACAACGGAATTCTCAATAATGTTTTGGTTGGACTCGATAGTATCGAGCTCGAATGGCAACTACCCCCGGAATCAGAGCGGCCCGACCAGTCGTTAATGCAAACTGGCTGCTGAATTACGAGCCCGGGCCCCTGGGCAATGGGCCGTGGTGCGTGGCAACCCCATTGCGGGCAGGATATTGACGAAAAGAAAGGCCCCGCTGAAATGGAGACTTCTTAAAGATAATGTGTAATCGCCCGGTCAGAGCTTCTGCCACTCACAAGTAGTGACTGCAATCCCCCTGTTATCAGTTACATAATCAACGGTATAGGTGGCAGCTTCCCGTTTCTCCAACAAACCTGTTCTCCGCTCTACAGGTAGCGGTGACGAACAGTCGAATCTGGCGCTTTCGTTTTCCGCCAAGTTTTCACTTCCAACCTCGCAAACGGCCGTCTGACCGAGCCTGGCGCGATACCCGCCCGAAGCGCGCTCAATATGCCGGCGGCCTCCCAGTAATTTTCGGCAACAAATAGCTGATTTGCCCGCCACGGCAGGCTGCTTAGTTCGCTGGCAATTAGCCCGCTGCCCTCGCAAACGGCAATGACGGGGATCCCCTGCTCAAGGGCCGCAAGGGTGGGCAGTCCGATACATCCCTCCGGAATGATCAAACAGGAAACGTCTCGGGCGGTCATGACACCGCTTGCGGCCATCTGGTCCGGATCAATTACGATTCTCGGTGATTGTCTCAGACCCTTTAGGACACATTGGAAAAAGGACGATGAAATGGCCTCCGCCGCCATGCGCGGATCGACCCGACCAGGATTCTCGTTCAAAATTTCGCGGGATTCGATCATCGGCGCATGCGCCGAGGGCACATTGAAGCAGTGGGACACAGCGTGGGTCAGCATGGCTTCGATGCCGCCCCAGGGATTGATCATGTTGCCAGCGCTGTTGAAATACTTTTCGTGATGGCCGTCGGGTACTCCAATGAGCGAGGAGATGGCGACCGCGTCGTAATCCTCCGCCGTCTCCCTTAGCAAATCAAAAAGCTTGTCGATGTTCCGCCCCGAACCCACCGCCCGCCCTGACGGTGCAGACGAGGCCGTCAATTGCAAAGGTGGTTCGAGTTTGTAGATGCCGGTGCAATCGAGCCCATATGTGCTCCGCGCGGACTCTACCGTGTTCAAGACGAGGCTTTCGATCATCTGATCCGCCTGATTATCATACACGACCAGCACACGGTTGGCCCGCACCGATTCAAGCCCAATGGTGCCCATCAGCAGCCGGCAAAGAACGCTGCCTTCCACATAATGTGCGTTGGCCGGCATCTCGTTCATGTCGGAGGCATTCACGACATTTGGATGGGTGATCAGTTGATCACAGCAAGACGCCAGGAGCTGTGCCGCAGGGCTTGCATCGCCCGCGTGCCCACCGACCTCCGCGCCGATGCCGGTCGGCACTATAAAGACAGCGTTGAATTTTCCAGCATTTACGCCGTTTCTTTGTCTGAATGCGAATATGGATTCACAACCCTCGGCAAACGAATGATCAGATCCGATCAAATAACCGATCTCGCACGAGTATGTGCCGCCGTCGAGCGAGGTTATCGCCAACCGCACCGGGATTTCCCCTTCCCCGCGACGAAAGGAAAAGGCCTTTTCGAAATGTTGGATGAGCCCACGATTATCGGGCGCAGCTGGAATCGTGATGGATTTATCAAGCAACTGCAACGTTGGTACCCCCCGTATGTTGCGCGAATTCGTCGAAACTATCGGCCCCAACTTTGTCCAGAGAACCATCCAGGCGACGGCGGTAGATCGTCGGCAAAGCAACGCCATTGAACCGGTGCGCCTTTGACAATGTATACGCCCCCATGTTGAGGAACATAAGTCTCGAGCCGATTACCAAGGGCTTGTCGAAAGAATAATGCCCGAACACATCACCAGCCAAGCACGTGCACCCAGCCAGGGTGTAGGAATGGAGGCCGCCATCAATGTGTCCTAGAACATCGGGTTCGAATTGGAATTCAAAGACCTCCGACATGTGGTTGACGGTCGTATCGAGGATCGCGATCAAGGTATCATCGCTGCCGAAAATATCATGTACCGTTGCCTCGATCGTACCACAGCGCCGTACCGCCGCCGCGCCCGGTTCCATGAAAACCTCAAGGCCAAACCCCTCGCGGAAGATGGCCACGGCCTCGTAAAAGTCCATGTAATCGCTTGCCAGATCGAACATGTAGCCGCCGCCGATGTTGATCCAGTCGACCTGATGCAAAATATCCGGGATGACACTCTGAATATGCCGCGCGGTTGTGAGGAGATTGCCAAAGTCCGCACCGTCACAATTATTATGAAAATGAAGGCCCGTGATGCCGCGGAGCACAGCGGGATCCGTTGCCACAAGATCAGCCAATTTGCTCATGGGCACCCCCAGCTTCGATTGTTGTCGGCACGGGTCGTATCGAGCATCGCGGACGAAAGACAGCTGTGGGTTCAAACGGAGACCAACACTGGTCGGAGGCGAAACGCTATCACGGAGAAAATCCCATTGTGACAGTGAGTTCACGGTGAGGTAATCGAGACGGTCGCCGAATGCCGCCAATGTTTCCGATTTGATCAACGGGCTTACCAAGTGCAATGACCGGGTGCCAATGCATAGCTGGTCCAACAAACGAAGTTCATAGGGAGAGCTGCAGGCGAACCCGTCAACCTGACGGACGATGTTTTGAAGGACGGTCGAAAGTACGCTGGCCTTGGGAGAATAGAGCAGTTTGCAGGATGCTTGATCCGCGACATCGCGAAGCAACGCCAAATCTTTTTGTAGTACCTTCTCATCGGTCACGAACGCCGGCGTTTCAAGTTCATTCGTCAATGTCATTTTCCCCACCCTTCGCACAGACCACGTAGCCCTATTCCCTAGTCCAGAATAACATGTGGGACAAAATTTGCGTCTCCGTCCGTAATCAGGGTTTGGCTTTCTCGAATAGAGATACCGACCGGCCGACCGGCAACCATCCAGCACCCGACGACGGGGAATTTTCCGTTAAACTCGGGAAGTGGATGAAAGGCCTGCACGATATGACCTTCTGCACCATAGGTCCCGTCACTGCGGGATGACGTTTTACCGCTCCGCACAATCTCGATATTGGCGCCTTGGCGCGACAACAAGGGTTTTCGAACGTAGCTATCGGGTAAATCAGCTGCCTTGGAGTCCCCTTCAAAAAAAGCAGGCAATAGATTGGGATGGCCTTGAAACTTTTCCCACAGCAGCGGCAGCAGCCCCTTGTTGGATAGCACCGCTTTCCACGGCGGCTCCAGAAAATGCACGCCGCTGGTGACCAGATAACGGCCGAATTCCTCCGCCATGATCCATTCCCAGGGATAAAGTTTGAATAGGGTGGCGACGACACGGTCTTCCAGGTCGGTAAAGCGCCCGGCCGCATTGATGCCAATGTCCCTCATGGCGAGACATGCCGTCTCCAAGCCGGCTTCGTGGGCGCATTCCTCCAGATATTTAACGGTTTCTCTGTCGTCTTCCATGTCGCTAAGACAGGCGAGGTGCAACAGCCCTTCGATCCCCATCCTTTGGAACGCTTCGACCAAGTGCTCATGGATCTCCGCCGCTTGATCGCTGCTCTGGGGAATGAGACCGCCCGCCTTCGCGTCTTCGAGCCAGACCCACTGAAAGACCGCCGCCTCGTACAGGGTGGTCGGGGTATCTGCATTGTACTCCAGCAGTTTGGCTGGGCCCGTCCCGTCACAGGAAAAATCGAGCCGGCCATAGAGATCCCTGTCCCTGTTCCGCCAGCTATCCGCAACATAGTCCCAATACGCCTCGGGAATGCACAATCGTTGATAGACCCTTTCGTCCGCAAGCGATTGGTCCAGCAGTTGGAAGCACATTGCCTCAATCTCTTCCGCGGGCCTTTCGAGATCTCCCTCGATTTGTCTCAGGGTGAAGCGGTAGTAAGCGGTTTCATCCCAATAGGGCACCCCAACATCAGCGCGGAATTCGTAGCCATGCTCACGGGCGGTTTCCTCTAGACCCGGCCGTCGAGTGACAGGAATTCGATGCATTTAGCAATATTGTTTCGTGCCGGGATAGGCGGGAGTCAACCAGGACGAATCGATCCCATCCATCCCCACCCTCTAGGCGTCTCGTTTCGCTTTCAATCGGGCCAGCACGTCGCCACCGCTGGCGCCGCCGTCGACAATACCAGCGGCTTTCAACTTGGCGTCCAGGCTAACCTCTTCAGTGGATTCCGCGAGTTCGCTGGCCGCTTCGAATTTCGCCGCCCGTTCGGCTTGTTTGGATTTCAATCTGTCCAGACTGTCCAGCGCGCTACGCATGCTTGAGCCCGCGCCTGAATGCCGTGCCGCTACCGCGGCCTGCGACCTTTGCACGCTCTCGGTTGCCTTGACGGTGTCGACTTGTTGTTTTAGCCGTTTCAGGTTCGCCTGCGTCTGGCCGACTGTCTTGCGGAGCTGTCCTTCGCTCTCGGAAAACGCTTTCGCCAGACCTTCCTCACCTAGCAATTCAGTTTCAAGACCGGCAATTTTCTCGGCGATTTCGATAGCCAGCCCATCGTCGTCCTTATCCAGCGCCTGCATCGCATAGCCCTCATATTCCGTGAGCGACGACTTCAGGCTATCGACTTTTTTGTCGGCCAATTTCCGCTTGGCGATGATGCCTGTCAGAGCTTCCTTTGATCTACCGAGTTCGCTGTCGGCGTCCCGGATTTCCTGGTCCAGGATGCGCAGGGCTTGTTTGTCGACAATCGCTTCGCCCGCTTCGCTCACGCCACCACGGACGGCGGTCGCGACTTTTGCCCAAATACTCATGCTGATTTCTCCTCTGTCATATGCGTCAGTTGCAGCCTGGCGAACAGGCCGTCACGCGACATCCTTCAAGTCCGATTGATAGGCTTCGGCGGCCTGCATGGCGTTGTCGGCGAGAGTCTCGATCTCGAACAGGACTGACTCCAATATTGAACCGGCGCTCAACGAGCCGAACATTTCGTAATAGTCCTTGCCATCAGGTCCTTGCCGAATACCAAATGCCGATAAGGGGAGCAGCTTATGGGTCTTCAAGATCAAGTCGTTGAAGGCAGCGGTGTCCTTAACCTCATCGACAGGCCAGAGCAGTGTTTCGACCAGTATTTGGCTGCCACTCACGCTCATTAGAAGAGGCAGGTCGCCAAACTCCGCCATGGTGACAAGGATCCCAGGATCGATGCCAGCGACCAACTCCACCTTGATTACGTCCTCATCCGCGGCTTCGGATTCGGCGAGTGCCCGATGGAGTGTTTCCGTGGTCCAGTTTCCGTCTTTGCTCATCTCGCTCTCCGGTGCATATTTTGGTGCAGATTTCGATACGATCGGCAAAACGCCAACCCGTAACGCCGTTTCACAGTCCTTCAAGATCTTAGTATATTCGGGCGGTATCCAAATTTCTCTTTTTACATAGCCTTTTTCGCGCAAACGGGCGCGGTACCTGTGCTGATAATGGGACGAACTCATTGACATCACAAAAACCATTCTGGTCTATACATGTAATATGTTACATGTAACAAAAATTGCAATGGCAAGAACGCGTTGATGCCGTGAATAATTGCACCTATGTTCTGCACAGGACAGTAACAGCGAACTATTGAATGGTTGATCGAGGGCCAGATTGCGCAAAATGGCACATGCGGTTGGATGCCGGCCATGTATTTAACATTGGCGCGGGTTGCAAGACGTCTATACGCCCGAGTTTCAGGCCTCAGTTGGGACACCATCCTAACGATGACAGTAGCTCATTTTGCGGTTTCCTGGGGTCTGATTGCTCTTATCGGCGGAGAGAAAATCGCTAGTGGCGAAATATTCTGGTACTTCTATGCCACCACGGCGACGACGGTCGGATACGGCGACTATGCACCGGCCACCGCCGCCGGGCGCGCGATCACCACAATATGGGTCATGCCCGGCGGCATCGCCCTTTTCACAACGATCATTGCTAAGGTCGTGCAGCAGCTTTCCGAAAAATGGAGGAAAAGATTGCGTGGATTAGCGAACTACGAAAAAATGAGCGATCATATTGTCATTCTGGGGTGGCATGGGGCCCGCACTCAGCGGATGGTGGATCATATACTGGGGGGACAAGGTGAAGATGAGCACGAAATTGTCCTTTGCAGCGCCAAAACGATGGACAATCCCATACCCGACCAGGTCCGCTTCGTACGCGCCGCCGCCCTGAATACGCCGGATCTTCTAAAACGCGCCGCCGTGGCGAACGCCGTTTTTGTCATCGCGTTCGGCCATGATGATAACGAAACACTAGCGGCTGCCTTGGGCGCGGCGGCAGTGAATGGCGAGGCTCACATCGTCGCCTATTTTGACCAACAGAGTTTCGCGGATCTACTAAAGGCCCATTGCCCCCGTGCTGAATCCAATGTCTCGCTTTCCGTCGAGATGATGGTTCGCTCGGCGCAGGATCCTGGGTCAAGCCGGGTCCAACGCCAACTTTTATCGACCCTGGAAGGTCCGACCCAGTTCAGCCTCCAAGTACCACTCGACGCCAACCCGGTTACCTACGGAGCGCTCTTCACGGAGTTGAAACGCAGACATGACGCCACATTATTTGGCATTGCAAAAAGTACCTTGGGCGACGATCTAATATTGAACGCGTCGTTGGACGCCCGGGTCGGCCCTGGGATGATTTTGTATTTCATGGCAGACCGGCGTATTGATCCAGCGCAAATTGATTGGCGCACGCTGGTGTGATCCAATAACCGGTAGAGAGATCATATGTTTGGCAGAACGATTAAGTCACTGGTTAAGAGCGGCGTCCGTGATATAAAGGAAAAATTCTCCAAAGATAACAAAGACGATGAATTTCCAACCCCGTTCGGCCTGCGCATAGGCGCCGCTGTGGACATCGATACTCTGCCCCTACGTATGCATGCGGCCGACCTTCATCTGAAACTGCCCGAGGCGACGATGATGATCGTCGCTCAAGGTTATATCGATTTAGGCGACGGAACACATTCCCATCGTTACTACAATAGTGACGATGCCATGATCCAGGTTTTGACCGTGGGGGGTGTGGAGGAACAACATGTGGAGGAACTAACCCTCTTCGTGCCTCACCAAAGCTTTTATCCCGATAGTGACGGCGCCTGGGCGCAATGGACATCGGAGGGTGGCAAGCTTGGTGCGCCAATTTTCCGCCTTGATGATGGCACTGAATATTCCCGTGTTTGGTTCGATACGGCCGAGGGCTATGCGAAACCGGTTATATTTACGGAATCGGTCTATGAAGACCCTGATTCAGATGAATGCAGCGATATAACGCATACCGTCATGCTGTATGGGCGCAATTTGGAGCAGGGCAAAAAGAACGAGTATCTGTTGGTTTCGGTTGAAGCCTACGAAGGCGAACGGAGCGTGGAGCTGATGGTCGGCGTGGACCTCGAAACCGCGAACCTAAAAGTGATATGAGCCGTTCGCATGAAACATTGTCACGGGCGACGGGCGACGGCGTTACCGTGCTGCTGATAGGGAGACTCGAATGAACGAGCAATTTGGTCTTTTTTTGACAAACCTTTCTGAATTCTTGTTTTTCTTCGTCGCCGCGGCGGCACTGACGCTCTTATTCGTCATCCTCTATACGCGCGTCACACGACACAACGAACTTGCCCTCATCAAGAAAAATTCGACGGCTGCCGCACTGGCCTTTTCCGGCAGCTTGATCGGGTTTGCGTTGCCTCTCGCCAGCACCATGATCAATTCTGTCACGGTTGTGGAAATGGTCCTCTGGGGATTGGTCGCGCTGATCGTTCAAGTGTTGGTTTATCTTGTCATTCGCCTTCCCATGCCGCGGATTTCGGAACGCATAGAAGCGGACGAGGTGGCCGCCGGAATTTGGCTCGGGTCGTGTTCAATCGTAGCCGGTATCCTGAATGCCGCCGCTATGACGACCTGAGGAAGAGGTGCCGCGAATGAAACGAAGGAATACATTCGAGTTTGCCCTCCTAGGCGTCACCGCGCTGACGCTCGTCGCCTGTGCAGAAGAGGCGAAAGACGAAGTTCTAGCGTACGATTCCGTCGAATCCTGCATCACCGCTGGTCAACAGGACGAATCCGTTTGTCGCTCGGAATTCGCCGAGGCCCAGAAGCTCCACGAGGAGGTAGCCCCCCGTTATGCCGGGGCCAATCAATGTTATTCAGATTTCGGATATAATCGGTGTTATCAATCCGGTGGCTCCATTTGGCTACCCTTCATGATGGGCTATATGTTGGCGCCGCGCGGCGGTGCGACGTACATCTCAAGCCAACCGCTTTACCGCACAAGTGCAAGTCCAAACCGGTATTATACGGGGGCGAACCATCCGGTCGGCGCGATCTCGGCAAATGGCCGAACCCAGGTTGCGACATCTAAAGTTAGCCGGCCGCCCGTGCGGACCCGCACTGTCGCGCGAGGCGGCTTCGGTAAGCGGGCAGCCGGCAGAAGCGCTGGAGGCTAATTCCAGCGCGCCTACTATCGGGGTTCGATTAAGATGGAGGCTTCGATCTGCTGAGTTTTACGTCGAGCCAGACGACAAAAATGCCCGCGATCAGACCGAACAGATGGCTCTCGAAGGAAACCTGGCTTCGCAGCGGCAGAATACCCCAAATTAGTGCACCATACGCCATGACTGTAATGATGCCGATGGCCATAGAGGTCAGGCTGCGTTCAATAACGGCACGGGCCAATATGGCTCCAAAATAGCCGAACACCAATCCGCTGGCGCCGACGTGGTAGGACTCACGCGCAAACAGCCATACCAATACCCCTGACAAGAGGGTGACACTCACAGTCGTTTCCCAAAACATCCTCTTCCCTTTGGCAAGTGTGAGGGCGCCGAGAAAGAGCAAGGGAATCGTATTGGATACGGCGTGCCAGAAGCCGCCGTGAAGCATCGGCGCCAACGGTATTCCGATCAGACCACCAAAACTGCGGGGCAATATCCCCCATGATACGAGCCCATGGCCAAGAAAAAAGTTCACGGCCTCAACCACCCAGATCAGGGTTACAAGGACAATTATGGGCCGAAATCTAGCCGCAATCATGTGCATTAGAAGCCGTCACCACCGACAAAATGTCTCTTCCAGAATTTGTTTGATTATATTCCAAGCATTGCTGTTTATCGAGCGGGTGAAGTCCTAAAGGTGCTGGGAATTTTGTAGGAGATGCATCTTTCGCGATTTCGAATCTCAAACTACGGCTGGTTGGCTCCGCTCCGCACCAGGGATATAAAGGGACAACTCTGACCCAGTCGCATCAACAATGTCAGAATGCGACGTGTCGAGGTAAACCGAAGGATCTCCTGAGGGCGGTCCAAAGGGAAGTTCTGGTGAGGCCATAGATGATAGTCGTTACCAAATATCTCTCTCCTGGACTGTTACCTAAATAATGTCACTTAACCTGGATTATAGCATCCCTTCGTGTGGCATGTACGACAGGTGGGCGCAGTCCATCCTTCGCCACCCTACTCATATGGATCACCAGTAAACCAGTACATCAGCATAGGTTCTGTGACCATCGTCACATTCATGCACCCTTCTAATATTGAGAGATGATAACGATGAGTAATCCTGCATTTCTTTTTGATCACATTCACATAATCAGCCAAGAGCCTAAAGTGGCCGCTCAATGGTATGAGGATATCCTCGGTGCTATCGTTGAAAGCGAATATGATGTGCGCGATGCACCATCAATCAATGTCCAATTAGGTGGCATGACCATCATCATTCGTGGAAAACGACCTGGTGAAAAACCAAATTCGACTTCGCCAATCCAACATTACAAGCAGTATTCCAGCCACAACGAGTGGGGCACGGATCATTTCGGCTTTACGTACGATGGCGACCTCAAAGCGTTCTGCGAAGAGATTCGTGCGAAAGGGGCCATCTTTGCGGTAGAGCCATGGGAATTCCTACCCGGTCGCTTAATCTGTTACGTTTCTGCTCCTGATGGTGTCAGTATTGAACTGACACAAGCAAAATCTGAGAGCGGGTATGCCTAGGCAGCGAAGAACAAGGGATGTCTACTGAGCAAGTTCAGCAAGTTCCACAATCAATTCTGCACACCTTGAAGCAACCTTGTAGTCGGCTTCCTTTTCGCCAGGCATGGTGGCCCAACCCTGTTTCTCCACATAGTCGTTTCTCTTCCAGGAACTTACTTCTTTCAACTCTTCTAGCTTCTGAACTTTTTCCGCTTCTTGGTTAAACTGCTCGACACAAATCGGGGCCAAGCGGGCAACAACCGCCTCTCGGGATGATTTCTCAGCCATTTCCTGGGCAGTGCCACCCGTAACCCATCCCCCCCAAGCGAAGCCGATGATGGCCAATGCAATTGCACCACCAACAGCGCCCCACAGAGATGGCTTGACTTTCTCCCAAAGCTCTTGCACTTGGTATCCTCCTGAAAGTGTACGGTGAAAATAGGTTTACAGAGTGTATTCCTCAATTAAGACCCAAGTGAGGCAGTGAGAAAATATTTAGGTGGAGAGTTCACCGCTATTTTATCTCGGTGTTTCGATTTTAACCAAGAGGCAGCGTGCTGAAGGTATCCCCAAAAAGAATCGTCGCTCGAACAAAACCTAGCCCAAGCCCCACAATCTGAGCAATCGGCCCCCTAATCCCGGCAGTCCGACCATTCGTTACTGCAATCTGGCTATTGAAGTACGAGCCCCGGCCCCTGGGCAATGGGCCGTCGCGCCTGCGACTAATCTGACAGCTGGGCGCCCGCGCCTTTGACAAGCCGCTCGGTCCGCCTGTCGAAGACCAGGGTGTCGCCTAGGTCGAACCTGAGCATGGCAACGTCGCCGATACGGCGGTGGAACGTGGAACCTCCCTCCAGGACCGTAATACTCCCGAGCGGGCAGTTTACGCGGTAGAGCGTCTCGCGGCCCATTGGCTCGATCTGGTCGACCGTCGCCCGGATGCCGGCATCCGCGAAGTAGACGCTCTCGGGACGGATGCCCAAGGTCACGTCGCCCGCCACGGAACCCTCGCAGGTCAAAGCGAAGCCGTTAATGACCAACTTCCCGTCGGCAGCTTCGCCCGGCAGCAGATTGATTGGCGGAGCGCCGATGAACCCGGCTACAAACAAGCTTGTCGGGCGCAAGTAGAGGTCATCTGGCGTGCCGACTTGCTCGATCCGGCCCGCCCGCATACACACGATGCGGTCAGCCATTGTCGTCGCCTCGACCTGGTCGTGTGTCACAAGGATGGTGGTGACACCCAGTTTTGCCTGCAGCGCTTTTATTTCCGCGCGCATAGTCATGCGCAGCGTAGCGTCGAGATTGCTCAACGGTTCGTCGAGAAGCAGGAGCTGCGGCTCCTTGACTAGCGCCCGCGCGAGCGCCACACGCTGCTGTTGGCCACCGGAAAGCTGACCCGGCCGGCGCCCCATCAGTTCGTCGACATGAACTAGCTTGGCTACCTCTTCGACGCGCCGCCGGGCCTCCGATTCAGCCACCTTCTTGAACCTCAGCGGGAACAAAATGTTCTCACGCACGCTCATATGCGGATACAGAGCGTACGACTGGAAAACGATGCCGACGTTGCGATCCCTCGCCTCGACGTCGTTCACCACCTGGCCGTCGAAGCGCAAATTCCCCTCGGTCGGTGCGTAGATGCCGGCGAGCATCAAGAGGGTCGTCGATTTGCCGCAGCCCGACGGGCCCAGAAGAGAGACGAATTCGCCGTCGTCTATGGTCAGGGTCAGAGCGTCGACCGCGACCACGTCGCCCCACGTCTTGCGAATCCTGTCGAACTCGATCCGGGCCATCTCGCCTACCCCTTCACACCGCCAATGGTCATCTGAGCCAAATATTTTTGGGCCACCAGGTACAATACAAGGCTGGGCGCCAGGTAGAAAACGCCGACGGCCGAGACAAGGCCGAAGTCAATGCCCAGGATGTCATCACGAACGAAAAACATGTACAGACTCATGGTCCAGTTCACGTTATCGATCAGGAAGGTGAAAACGAAGATGTACTCCTCCCATCCGCGGATGAATGAGAATACAGAGATCGCAATTAGACCGTTGGTGACCTGCGGCAGCACCACCCTGACAAAAGTCTGGCGGCGTGACGCGCCGTCGGTCAAGGCACTCATTTCGATTTCCCAGGGAACGGCGTCGAAGAATCCTTTCATGATGAATATGGCGAAAGGCAACTCGAACCCCACCAACACCAGCATTACGCCCAACAGCTGGTCGAGGAGACCGACGAAGTTCAGGATCAGAAAAAGGGGTACGATCAGGGTCAGCACCGGGAAAGCGTGCAAAACCAGTAAGGAGCGCAGCATCGCGGCACGTCCCGCGAACTCGAACCGCGACAAATAGTAACCCGCCAACGAGGCGATAACCGCAACGATTATGGTCTGCCCTCCCGCCAAATACAGTGAATTGGCGAAGGCAAGCCACACGCTCGGAAAGTCGATCCCTCCGCTGACTTCTCCCTTCTTCGAACCAGTCCTGGTCTCGCGGACGATATCACCGAAATTTCTCTCGCCGATGAAGATGAAGTTTCCCAAGTGAAGATCCGGCAAGACCAAGATGACAAAAGCGGCGACCGCCACCGCCGTGATGGCGGCGAAACCGAAAAACATTTGCCTAGCGGTTGTTCCGATGGTCGACCAGATCCAGCAGCCGAAAACGAACGGAAGGAGGATGGCCATCGCGCGCCAGAGTATGAGAGTATCGACTGTGCCGGTCTTGGACGAAAACGCCACCGTGACCATCCAGAAGTAGGGCAGGAGGACGGGCGCCGAGACGGCGATAAGGAACCCGTACATTGCCGCCAGCTTGGCTCTGCGCATCCACCTCGCGCGTGCGGCAAGCCGGTCCCACGGCTTCTGGATTTGATCCTGGAGTGCGCCGAACATGACTTCCATGGTCATTGCACCTCGATCCTCGGTACCTGAAGCAGCTTTTTCATGTCGAAGAACTTCCAGCCGAGCAGGGCCAAGGCAATGCCAATGACGATCAGGAACAAAGCAAGCGCCGCGCCGTATGCGTATTGGCCATTCTCAAACGCACGTCCATAGATATAAAGCGCATAGACAGTGGTATCGAAGAAAGGGCCGCCCTTGGTGAGAAGGAGGATGTATTCGAAACTAACGGTGAGCGATAGCGTCTGATAGATCGTTATGAAACTGATGGGCCACCGCAGCGCTGGCAGCGTGACATGGCGCACGAGCGCCAACCCGCCGGCGCCGTCCACCCGCGCGGCATGAAATAGGTGCTCGGGGATCGATCGGATCGCCGAGGTAAAGATAATCATCCCCATCGAGGCACCGATGAAACCATTCGAAAAGATGATCAGCATGACCGGTGCATTCGTCATTAGGTCAACGGGTTTCACCACACCGAACAGGTTCGTCAATATTTGATTGAGCAGACCAAATTCCGAGGGATCAATGACCCATATCCACAAAAATAT
>CAJXWH010000051.1 GCA_913062915.1 uncultured Acidiferrobacteraceae bacterium
CCAGGGCAAGATTTTCTCCGGGCTGATCACCTGGGACTGCCATGAGATTTTCGAGAACGGTCATGGCGCTAAATTCCTGGGCGATCTGGAAAGTGCGCATGACCCCAAGGTGAAACAACTTATGAGCTGGCTTTGCAGTGATGTCGACGCTGTTGAAAATGATTCTCCCGGAATCAGGCTTCATTGCACCAGCGATCATATTAAATGTAGTGGTCTTCCCGGCACCGTTCGGACCAATCAGGCCAGTAATGGAATGCTCTTGAATGCTGAAACTGCAATCATTAACGGCTGCTACTCCACCAAAGTGCTTGCTCAGGTTGTCTACGGTTAACATAATTTCGACTCGGGCTTAAAAGCGTAGTGATGGCTTCTCAACAGATTTTAGGCTGCTTTGCAGTTACGATAACAGCAAATACGGTTGCTTACCTAATAGGGCATCGCAGATTTAGAATTGTAACTAATCGTTTAATATTACAGTTTTATTCGACAATTTTTTCGATCGAGCGGTGATGTGCCGCCTGCCACCGATGCGTTGCGAACAGCCGGAAAAGGGTCTTCCGCCTGACTTCGCCGTCCGATGGCAAGCTCGGCAATGAGAATCGGTAGCGGAATGAGTACGATTGCAACGAGGTAAATCAGGACGAACGTTCCACCGCCATTGCTACCCGCGGTGTACGGGAACTTCCAAATATTTCCCAGACTCACGGCCGCACCTGCGGCTGCAAGAATAAAGACCAGGTGTGCCGATCCGTCGTCATGGATAGTGCTGCCTTATGGCTAGCGAATGTATTTTAGTGACGGCCATTGAGATTCTGCTTTCATGACTTGCCCCAATGATCAATGATTGTGTCCGCAGTGAGCTTGCCGCTGCGACAGGCGCCACCAGTCAATGCCTGTGCCATATAATCGCCCGCATAGTAACAACGGCCGGGATTGACCGATTGTCGTTGCCGAAATTCTCGCAATGCGGCGACGTACCCCGGGTAGCTGATCGGGAGATAGTTTGGAATCCACTGATCAAAACGACTGCAAATGTGCTGCCGGTTTTCAACAACGATTTCGGGAAGAATGCCCTGCAGCAAGCGTTCAATGTCATGCTCTAGTCCCTGCTCTGTCGCTCTCTGAACGCCCTCGGGAGACAGGTGGAATAACACGTGGATGCTTGCATCCGGCCCCGGCCGTATTTCAAAGATTGAAATCAGTTCATTTTCTCCCGGACCATAAAACCGCAGAGTCGCGGGCAGTTGCTTGTTCAATTGGTAGTGAAGAACGCCACCCGAGTTGTAGCGTATAGCCGAGAACCAACGGCTTTCTTCCGGGCTCGGGTTACGGATGATATTGGCGGCAAGAGATCCCTCTACGGCGACCACAACTATGTCCGCCCTGAACTGCAGCGTCTCCCCAGCCGTCCTGTATGTGATTGTGCAGCCGTCCGGGTCGGTATTGTTCACCCGGGCTATGTCGGTTACTTCGACGCCTGTGACGACCTTGTTTTGCTGCGCGAGCCGATTCGCCAGCATTCCAATACCGTCCTTAAAGTTGAGCGGTCTCGCTCTCAGCATTGCTGCCGAAGTCGACACAAAAAACGCCGGGGATACGTCTTGCAATCGCCAGCCGCGTGTGCCACGGAATACCGGCTCCAGGAGAAATCTGCCAATGGTTGCCAAACCGCGCATTTCTAAGTACTCCACCATGGTCTGATCGTCCGGTAAATGACCGGCTGCGAGATCATTCGGATTACGGTGAAACTGCCGACCAAGCAGTTCGACCGACATGCGCATGAGCGCGGGGATGTGGCGCAGTTTGACGAAGGGCGATGCCAGGATGCCTGGACCCGGTGTGAAGTGAGCCGGATGGTCCACACCATTGCATCGGATGGCTGTATTGGTCTGCTCGACGGGCAATATGTTGGAGGTCAGACCGAGTCGATTCATTAAAGTGAGTAAGTCCTTCGAAAAGGAATAGACCAATCGAGCACCCGTGTTGTACTCGATATTGTTTTCGATGCGCAGTGTCATTCGGCCACCGACACTGGCCTGACGTTCCAGCACCACAACCTCAAAACCTGTTTGCTTCAGTCGATACGCCGCGGTCAGACCCGCAATGCCCGCCCCAACAACAGCGACCCGAAGCGATTGTGTACCACCGCTACGAGCATCACCGGGGAAGAAAGACGTCACATCAGCTCAGGACGAAAGATAATCTTCGAGCCGAATCGACTCCTCGCCGGGAATTTCCTTTCTCACAAACTCATCCCGGCGGTCAAACGGGTATGTCGCATCAATACCGAGGCGCCCCCAGTGGTCCTTGTTCGGATCGCGGTAGAATCCCGGCATGTCAGGTATAACGAGTGTGCGAGTGTCCGCCCGGCCGCGGGTCGCAAATGCCCACAGGATGTCGTCTTGACTATGAATGTCGACATCATCGTCCACGACGGCACACACTTTGTTGTAGTCCAGGTGTGCGCCGAAAGCGGCGAGTAACACCTGCCGTGAATGCCCTTCATATTGCTGTCGAATCTTGATGGTCGTGTTCATGACTGTTGGCGAACACGCCACGTCAACAATGCCAGGCAGCACATTGTTCAGATGCCGATAGGTCTTTGCCGCGGTAAGTGCTTCCAGCAGCGCAATATCCTCTTTGGACCCGCAGAGTATGCTGTGGAACAGCGCGTCATCAGTGTGATACACCGCGCTGACTTCAAAAACATGATTCCTCCCTTCTTCTACGTAGTAGCCCAGGAACTCACCGAAAGGACCTTCGTTCCGTCTCACGTTAGGCAAAATCCGCCCCTCGATCACGAACTGCGAACCCAACGGGATCTTGAGATCGATAGTTTTGGCGGGATAGCAATCAACCGGGGCACCGTTTATCGCGGCAGCTACAGCAATTTCACTGTCGTCTTGTGGAATCGATGCGCCAGCACAAAGAAAAATGGCTGGATCGGCGCCGATGAGTATGGCTGCTTCCAATGCCTCATCCCGCTCCTCGACAATCGCCTGATAGGCTGCAAGATCATGGCTCGCACCCAGTCGCACTCTCAACTCGTTGTCGTTGATGTACATCGAGCGATGAAAAGAGAGGTTATGGGTGCCGGTTAACGGATGTCTGGCAATGAAGATGGGAGACGTGAAGTACGGCCCGGCATCGCGTCCATGGTAGGTAATGAGGGGCAGGTCGCTCAGCGCGCAGTCTTCAATATCCGCCGGCTTCTCACAGTCTTTAGTTTCCGGAAAAGGCAACGATTTCGCGATATCGTGCAACTCGTTCCAACGACCGCAGAAATCGTCCGCACCCGTATCGATAATGCTGCACAGGCGATCCCTGTCATTGTATAGGTTGGTGACAACCGGGTGACGAGTGCCAATTACATTCTCGAAAATGACCGCGTCGTTGGTGGCCTGTTGTACTGCCTTGGTGACTGCGGCCAACTCGTGTTTTGGGTCAACCTGACGGCTGACAACATGTAGCGAGTCTCGCTCGCGGAGCCGTTGAATATGATCGCGCAAAGTGATTCTTGACATACACTACACCTATCAACTCAGTGCGACGCTGGTATGCGTTCGAAAAAAGGGTTTATAGTTATAACGTAGACGTTCCACAAGATAATAGATTGATGCACTCACGATTGCAATTAACTGCACCATCCATCAATTGTTCTGGCGCAAACCATCAACTATGAAAAAAGCACGTCCTCCGCAGCTCGCTGGCGTCGTTCGGACCCGCCGCCTGAGTGATCAGATCTACGATTTGTTACTGGAGCAGATTCGCAATGGCGATTTTCCGCTCGAAACCATATTCACAGAGCCAACCGAGATAGCGGGACGTATTGTCGACAACGATCCTTTCAAGCACGCTACGGTTGCACCGCGAACCATCAGTATCAATGGCAGTGTGTCCTTCTAACCCTAATGTAATTGGTGTCAGCAATCCACGCACTGGCCGGTCTGACTATGAACTCTTCCTGCCGGACATAGCAGAGATCGCCGCCGAGTGTGCGCGGTTGCGTAACAACCAGGCTGCCTGGTGCGCCGGGGGACTCGACGACCGTATTGCATCCCTGACACGTTTCGCAAACGTACTTGGTGTGCATCGTGACGCCATATTGGAGGCGCTGGCGACTGACACCGGTCGCTGGGTTCTGACTGAGATGGAACTGGATGGCCTGACAGGATATATCGGCGCCCGTTGCAGTCACGCCGCTGCCGTCCTGGACGAGCCCGTCGGCGGGAATGTGCAGAAAGTGAGCTTCCGGCAGCAATATGTACCGTACTCGCTGTTGGCAGTCATTTCACCGTGGAATTATCCTCTGATATTGTCGTTTCTGGATGCGGTGCCCGCTTTGCTCGCGGGATGTTCGGTCGCGATCAAGCCCAGTGAGTTGACTCCACGCTTCATCGTCCCGGTGCAAGCGGCGTTGGGTGACGTTCCCGAGCTCGACGCGGTAGTGAGCATATTAGGAGGCGATGGGAATACGGGTCAGGCGTTGATTGAACGCTCCGATGCCGTCGTTTTCACCGGCAGTGTCGCGACAGGCCGCAAGGTCGCCAAGGCGGCGGCGCAGGCCTTTATCCCTGCGATGTTAGAGCTCGGAGGCAAGGACCCTGCTATCGTGCTTGAATCTGCCGACCTGGAGGCGGCCGCTCATTCAATCATGCGCGGTAGTATCGTCAATTGCGGGCAGGCATGCTTTGCTACCGAGCGAATATATGTGGAATACGCCGTCTACGATGCGTTCGTGGAGAAATTGTGCAGTTTGGCCGGTGAGATTGAGATTAACTATCCAGATATTCGGCAGGGCCATATTGGCCCCTTCATATTTTCTCGTCAGGCAGAGATTGTTCAGAATCAACTTGACGACGCGGTTGAAAAGGGGGCAAAGGTCATGACCGGTGGTACGATCGAAAATCACGAAGGCGGCCAATGGTTACGCCCCACAATCATCGTCAATGTGGATCACGGTATGCAGATCATGCGAGAGGAAACATTCGGCCCGGTACTGCCGGTGATGCGCGTAGGATCTGTTGACGAGGCCGTTTCCCTCGCCAACGACACCAGTTATGGTCTCAGCGCCGCTGTATTCGGTGCCGAGCAGGACGCGGAAGCCGTCGCCGCACGGGTGGATGCAGGTGGCATCTTTATCAATGACATTGATCTGGTTGGCGAAGTAGGTCTTGACGCAGAAAAAAACGCTTTCAAATGTTCGGGTCTTGGCGGCTCTCGCTATGGTCCTGATGGCATTCTACGTTTCGTGCGCAAGAAGGCCATCGTGCATCGTCACGATAAACCTGACGAGATTAGCAGCTTGGCAGGTATCAATACATGACACTTAGTCTGAGGTGACGTACCGGAATGAGAATTATAGTTGGTATGTCTGGTGCCAGTGGTGTGGTTTATGGAATCCGCCTACTTGAAGTTTTGTCTGAAGTTGAGGATTGCGAAACGCATGTAGTAATCAGCAACGGCGGGAAACTCTCGATAACCCTGGAAACGGATCGTTCGGTCAAGGACGTGGAGGCGTTAGCCGATGTTGTCCACAACGACCAAAACCTGGCGGCATCCATCTCCAGCGGATCGTTTCAAACAGCCGGTATGGTCATAGCTCCATGTTCGATGAAAACACTGTCCGGCGTTGCCAATTCGTACGACGACAACCTGCTGGTTCGTGCAGCGGACGTCGTTCTAAAAGAACGGCGCAAACTAATTCTGGTTCCAAGAGAAATGCCCTTACACGCGGGCCATTGTCGTTTGCTATACGAAGCAGCTTCTATCGGCGCCATTATTGCACCGCCAGTTCCTGCCTTTTATACCCGACCGCAGAGTGTCGAAGACATCGTAGACGGAACGGTGGGTCGCCTGCTGGATCTGTTGGATATCGAAAACGATATCACCGGGCGATGGGCCGGAATTCCTCCTCGAGATAAGGCGTAGTTGTGAGGAGAATTTTCAGAAATCGCGACAATACCTTTGCGTGGCATCCGCTGATTCGATGAAATCGGTTAGATCAGAAAAGGGTCAAGAGCGCTTTGAAACGACCCGTGAAGGCAATGAAAATCCTTACCTTAACGTTACAGGGCCGATGCTGCGGTACCATAAGGTGCTTATTTTGAATACTTCGTTGGAAAACTGATTTCATGAGCGACATTACTCGAGCCTCCTTTGACCACTACATGATGCCGAACTATGCCCCGGTCGAGGTCATCCCGGTGCGTGGCAAGGGGTCCCGCCTCTTTGACCAGGCCGGTCGAGAGTACATCGATCTAGCCGGGGGCATCGCCGTGAATGCACTGGGGCATGCACACCCCAAACTTGTCGAGGCCCTCACAGAACAGGGCCAAAAACTTTGGCACGTTTCCAACATCCTTGCGAACGAACCGGCGTTGGCGCTGGCGAAGCAATTGACGGAGGCGACCTTCGCCGACCGGGTCTTTTTCTCGAATTCAGGGGGAGAGGCCAACGAGGCCGCGCTCAAGTTGGCGCGGCGTTACGCTCGGAATAGGTATAGCGAGGACAAAGACGAGATCATTGCTTTTGACAATGCATTTCACGGGCGCACGTTGTTCACGGTCACAGTGGGTGGCCAGGCGGATTATAAAAGTGGCTTCGGTCCACTCCCGGGTTCAATTACCCATCTGCCGTTTAATAATGTCGATGTACTACGGAAAGCTGTCTCTGAAAAAACTTGCGCAGTGATTGTCGAGCCGATTCAGGGGGAGGCGGGTGTGCTGGATGCCGAGCCGCAATTTTTACAAATCATTCGAACGCTGTGTGATGAGCACAACGCTTTGATGATACTGGATGAGGTCCAAACCGGGGTCGGCCGAACGGGCCACTTGTATGCTCATGAAGCCTACGGTGTAACACCCGACATTCTGACAACGGCCAAGGCGCTTGGATGTGGTTTCCCGATTGCTGCCACGTTGGCGACGGCAGAGGTGGCAGAAGCATTGGCGTTCGGAACACATGGCAGCACCTTTGGCGGGAATCCGTTGGCCTGCGCTGTGGCGGCGGTCGCGTTAGCTCTAATAAATACGCCAGATGTGTTAAATGGAGTTAAGGAAAGGCGGCAGTGGATCGAAAAGGGTCTCGAGAAGATTGCGCAGAACTCGGGATGCGCAGTCAAGGTGCGCGGCCAGGGACTTCTTATCGGCTGGGTATTGGCGCCCGATTGGGAGGGGCGAGCCCGCGAGATTATGAAAGCGGCCCAAGCGGCCGGTGTTTTCGTGCTCGTCGCGGGGCCCAATGTGGTTCGAATCGCGCCCTCCTTGGTGATCCCGAAAGAGGACGTCGAGGAAGGATTGAAGCGTCTGGAGCAGGCGGTAATGGAGCTCGCGGCGGAATCGGACACGGCAGCCACAGGCTGAACTCGGATCGAGGCGCCATGAAGGGCAACCGTATCGTCTATCAGGAGACCGGGCCGTGAAAGACAAGATCCATTGGGTCGATCACCCGCTAATTCAGCACAAACTCACTTTGATGCGGCGCAAGGACCAGTCGACGGCCGGGTTTCGGCAGTTGCTTCGTGAAATCTCGACCCTACTCGCTTACGAAGTGACTCGAGATCTGCCGCTGACCCGTGTCGAAATTGAAACGCCCATGCAGAAGATGCAGGCACCCGTTCTGACGGGAAAGAAGCTCTGCTTCGTTTCCATATTGAGAGCCGGCAATGGGTTGCTGGACGGAATGCTGGATCTCTTGCCGTCCGCGCGGGTGGGTCACGTGGGCCTTTACCGCGATCCCGATACGCTGCAGGCGGTCGAGTACTACTTCAAGGTGCCCCAGGACATCGGTGAACGCCTGGCTGTGGTCGTGGATCCTATGCTGGCAACCGCCAATTCGGTAATCGCCGCAATTGACCGGCTGAAGAACGCCGGTGCCCGCCAAATGAAATTTGTCTGCCTGCTGGCTGCCCCGGAGGGTGTCGATGCGCTGCATGCGGCGCACCCCGATGTTGAAGCCTATACGGCTGCGATCGACGATCGATTAGATGATCATGGGTATATTCTCCCGGGTCTGGGCGATGCGGGCGACCGGATTTACGGGACTCGCTAGCCGTTGATCGGCTCGGACGTGTCGAGAATCAGGGGAGCACGTCGGAGATTCTGATCTGAACCACGGCCCCGTCATCTGTCGGGGTGGCAACGGCCTTGGCCGCGAGATCCCCGGTCCGCGCCATCGCTTCGCCGGAGCGCGAAACATGGGCGCCGATCTCAACCGCGTCAAAAGAGAAAAGTGGTGAAGTACGCATCACCGAAGACGCATCATCGAGGATGACGTCGATCGGCCACTGCGAAATCGTGCGGCGAATCGCTGCAACGGGGCGCGCGGTACCCGCTGCCCGCGCATAGACGAACAGCACGTCCCCGGCGGAAAGAAGAGAAGCGAGTTCGGGGTCGATCTCCACCCGGACCTTGAGTGCCGCGCGACCCGGACTTGGGGATGGCTGTCCGGTAACGGGGGTATTGGAGCGATCCGGCAGCGCGGTGCCGTTGGCCAGCACCGTCGCTTCGGTTGGCGCGATCATCCGCTGCAGATCCTCAAGTGACTGCGGCTGTTCGACCAGGAGCGGTTCCAGTCGATACCAGTAGATGAGCGCTTGTTTTAAGTCCCCTCGCTCTCGGGCGGCAATGCCAGACAGCCACAACCCGTGGGGCTGCAGGGGGTCGGTGGCGAGGGCTTCTTCGAGGAGGCCCGTGGGCCGGCCGCCGAAGTTCCCCCCTGCGGCCATGGCCAACGCATCGGCGTAGCGAACCAGCACTTCCGGGCGGTTGCCCACCAGTCGAAGCCACGCTTCATAGGCTTGTACGGCCTCGGGATAACGCTTGAGACTCATCATCGCTCGGGCGAGGATCGACCAGCCGCGTTCATCGTCGGGATTTTTCGCAAGACGGGTTTGCAGTTGCGCCAGCATCACGTCGACCGGGGGCACCGATGGCTCGAGTGCCGCGCCTTGCCGAGCAGTCGATGGATCGACCAGGTTTTCGGACAGCAGCGCGGTCGGGGTGCCAATTTGCAGATAAAGCCCGATTACGGCGATGGGCAGGAGAACCGCAAGGGTGATGGCCAAGTAGGCGCGGGGCTGGTGTTTGGTTTCTATCGGCCCTTCGGAACCGAGTTCAAGGAGTAGGGTGTCTTCGAGCTCTGAGCGTAGGTTGTCGAACTCGGCCTCACTGATCTCTTCTTTTTCGAGCGCTGTCCGCCATTCCTGCAGACGCTCGCGGGCCAGACCGAGATTGAGTTCGTCCTGATCGAGGTCAGATAGGGGTCCTCGGCGAAGAAGTGGCCACACCACACAAGCCACCGCGATGAGCAGCATAACGGTGGCAGCCAACCAGAACACGGTCATGGTTCTCGCTCTTTTCTCAGCAGTTTGCGAATGCGCGCTTTCCCGGCCTCGTCGGTCGCGCTGAGGGTGCCGCGTGATCGTCGGGTCACCCGCCAGAGAATGCCAAGGCCAAGCGCCAGCAATAGAGCAGGCGAAATCCACAGCAGTACCGTCGATGGGTTAAACGGCGGTCGATAGCGTACAAAGTCTCCGTAGCGGGCCACCATGAAGTCGATGATCTGCGCGTCCGTTTGGCCGGCGAGAATCATGGTATACGTCTTTTTGCGCAGATCCTTTGCCAGATCGGCATTCGAGTCGGCCAGATTCTGGTTTTGGCAGACCAGACAGCGAAGTTCCGCGATGATCTTTTTGTATCGGGTCTCTTGTTGCGGGTTCGCAAAACTCAGGGTCTCTAGGCTGGCGAGCGAGAGGGCTGGGACGCAGGGAGACAGCAGCAGGATGGCCGCGAGGCAGCAGCACTTCATACGGTGGGCCGCCGGGCACTTCATGAGTTTTCAGCCGGCGCTTGTTGCGGCACCCGGCAACGGACTTTGAGTGCGCCGAGATGCAAGATGGCGGTACCGACGATCCGATACTGCGATGAGACCGCCGAGTGCCATGAATAGAGGGCCCAGCCAGATCCAGCGAACGAAAGCATTGTAATAAAGTCGAACCGACCAACTGCCGTTCTCGTCTAAGGGTTCGCCGATTACCACATAAAGATCGCGAAAGAGTCCCGCATCGATTCCGGCTTCTGTCATAGCGTTCGACTGGCGCGAGTAGAAGCGTTTTTCCGGGTAAAGACGGGCGACTTCCGTCTCATCGTGAAAGACGGTGATGGTCCCTACGTCCGCTCGGTAGTTCGGGCCGTCTCGATCTTCTACGCCATCGAATCGGTAGCGATACCCGCTGAGAAGGTATTCATCTCCGGGTGTCATTCGAAGGTCCTTCTCAACGGTATATGCCGACGTAAATGCAATGCCGATGATGAAAATACCGGTCCCACAGTGCGCCAGGGTCATGCCATAAATGCCGCTCGGCGTGGCCCGCAAACTTTCCCAGCGTTGGCCACTGGAGGTGCGGCTCCAGAGGCCTTGCAGTGCGGCAAAGATCGCCCAAAGCCCCAGCGATCCGCCGAGGCCGGCGGCAATCGAGTAGTGCGGCATTCCGATGAAAGGCCATGCCAGGCCGAGTACGAGGCTGATTGCAAACGGCATCCATAGGATTTTCGCCAGACGCCAAGCGCGGTCTCGTTTCCAATGGGACACGGCCCCGATCCCCGCAAGGAGCGCCAGTGGAATCGTCAGCGGCACGAAGACGGTATTGAAATACGGCGGCCCCACCGAGATCTTGCCGAGTTGAAGGCTGTCCAGCACCAGTGGATACAGCGTCCCAAGCAAGATGGTCGCGGCGGTGACGACGAGCAGGATGTTATTGAGGAGCAGCGCAACTTCGCGCGAGAGCCAATCAAATCCTCCCACACTCCGGATCGCAGGGGCTCGCCAGGCGTAGAGCAACAAAGAGCCGCCGATCACGATGCCCAAAAAGGCAAGAATGAATATTCCCCGGGCGGGGTCGATGGCAAACGCATGAACCGAGGTCAGGATGCCGGAGCGGACAAGAAACGTGCCGAGCAAGGACAAAGAAAAGGTAAAAATGGCCAGGAGAACCGTCCACGCCTTAAACACGCCGCGTTTCTCGGTGGCGGCAAGCGAGTGAATCAGCGCAGTGCCGACCAGCCACGGCATGAACGAGGCGTTTTCCACCGGATCCCAGAACCACCACCCGCCCCAACCGAGCTCGTTATAGGCCCACCAGCTGCCAAGGGCAATGCCAATGGTCAGAAACACCCAGGCAAGGGTCGTCCAGGTTCGGGACCAGCGGGCCCAGGCCGCGTCGAGGCGGCCGCCAAGGAGCGCTGCGATGGCAAACGCAAAGGCCACCGAGAAACCCACATAGCCGATGTACAGCATCGGCGGGTGGATGGCGAGGCCCGGGTCCTGCAGCAGTGGATTAAGGTCACGCCCGTTCAAGGGCGCTGGGAACTGGCGCTCGAACGGATTGGATGTCAACAACAGGAAAAGCAAAAAACCGACACTGATCAGCCCCAAAATGGCGAGCACCCGGGCCACCATCTGGTCTGGCACGCTGCGACTGAAGCGGGTCACGGCGCCCGTCCAGCCGCAAAGGATCAACAGCCAAAGCAGCAGGGAGCCCTCATGCGCGGCCCACACGCCAGATATCCGGTAAATCAGGGGCAGATTAAGATTGGAATTGTGGGCGACGTAAAGGACAGAAAAGTCATGCGTTACAAATGCCCAGGTCAGGCAGGCATAGGCGATGAGCACAAACAGCAGTTGCCCGCAGGCAGCAGGTTTCGCAATGTTCATCCAGGCGGGGATGCCCCGGGCGGCGCCGGCCAGCGGCAGCGTGCTCTGGATCACCGCCAGGCACAGCGCGACGACCAGAGCGAATGCGCCGATTTCAGGAATCATTGTAGACCCATCTTCTGCGCCTTCTCGAGGGCGTCATTGACTTCGGGCGGCATGTAGGTCTCGTCGTGTTTTGCGAGCACCTGCTCGGCCCGGAAAGTGCCGTCCGATAGCAGCCGTCCCTGGGTCACCACGCCCTGACCTTCCCCGAAAAGGTCCGGCAGAATTCCACGGTAGATCACGGCGACCGTTTCGGCCGTGTCGGTGAGGTCGAACCGTACTTCAAGCCCGTCGTCAGAGCGGTGGATGCTGCCTGCAACCACCATGCCACCAAGTCGAAAGGAGGCATCACGGGGCGCCTCACCGGCTTGTACTGCGGTCGGTGCAAAAAAGAGGTTGATGTTTTCTCGAAGCGCGAGTAAAGCGAGGGTGATCGCGACGGCCGTTCCCGTAAATAAAATCAGGGTCAGGATTAGCCGTTGTTTCCGCCGCGGGGTCATCCGCCAGTGGTCGGATCCTTCCGGTCCCGCGTGCCAAGCGATTTCCGTTGGCGGCGATGACGGATCCGGGGCAGCAGTAGATTTGCGATCAGAACAGCGGCGGTGATGAGATACGCCGGCCAGACAAAACCGGCATAGCCCCCCATGTCGAGAAATTCCATAAAACTCATCGACTCGTACCCAGTTGCTGTACCCAATGCGTTCGTTTTTCGTCCTCGAGAATCTCGCAGCGGATTCGCATCAGAGCAACAGTGAAAAAATGCAGGTGAAAAGCCAGCACCATGGCAAGAAGTGGAATCAGCATGCTCGGATGGATGGACGGTGCACTGGTCTTGAGGATCGTGGCCCCCTGGTGCAGGGTATTCCACCAGTCGACCGAGTAGTGAATGATCGGCAGGTTCACGACCCCAACCAATGCAAGAATGGCACTGGCACGAGATGCGGTGCGCCGATCTGAGAAGGCGGATTGCAGGGCCATGTACCCGAGGTAGAGGAAGAGCAGGACCAATTCGGAGGTCAGCCGTGCATCCCACACCCACCAGGTGCCCCACATCGGTTTCCCCCAGATAGAGCCGGTCACCAGCGCAAGAAAAGTGTAGGAGGCGCCAATCGGCGCGCACGCTCTGGCAAGGGATTCGGCGAGTTTCATTCGCCAGATGAGGCTGATGGCGCCGCAGGCGGCCAAAATCGCATAGACCAGCATGGACAACCAGGCGGAAGGTACATGTACGTAGATGATTCGAAAGCTCTCGCCCTGTTCGTAATCGGTCGGTGCAATAACAAGCCCCGCGTAGAGGCTGTAGGCAAAGAAAAGAGCACTGAGTCCACCGGCCCACGGCACGAGTTTGCCGGCGAGGGCATAGAAATAGGGCGGAGAGCCGAGGCGATGGAACGCAGTCCCAACGCGCGAACGGTGTTTCTTGGGAGGGGTTGCCTCGAAGTTGGTTTCGGTCATGGGGTTAGCACACGATGGTTCGAGAAGACGAGCCGCTTACTCGAGCTTTTTGTATCGACCGCCGGAGATTAATTCACTGATGCTGGACCCTGGCCCATTGTACTGTTTTGTCACAAAGGCTCGCCAATAAGCGGCCGTGGTGCGTCCCGATTTTCTCGGTCACGATAGTTCTCAAGACCTATTGGAAGATCAGCGGACCTATTTTTTCTATGATTTTGGCCAGTTCGTTGGTGGAAGATCCTCAACGGGATGATCCCGATCCCATTTGATTGGTGAGTTGGAGAGTGCAGTGGAATGATGAAGAGGGCAGGACCACGGTTGTCTCGCCAATTGGTCGAATGTGCTCGGTCGT
>CAJXWH010000052.1 GCA_913062915.1 uncultured Acidiferrobacteraceae bacterium
AATCGGCGTGCGGGCCCGCACGACACCCGCCACCGACAAGTCGTCGTCGGTCGTCGGTGCTTTTGCCACGGGCACAACGGTTGAGGTCGTAGCGACAAAAAACGGCTGGAAACAAGTCCGCGCACCTTCTTCGATTGCGATTTGGATCCCGACCCGCCACGTACAGATCGCCAAGGACATCACCGACGAGTGGCAGAACGAATGGCGCGCGGCGAGCGCGCGGCGAACGGCGCCCAGTCCCGCTCCTGCCCCAGTGGTGCAAACCGCCAAGACGCTGCCCGAGAGTCCACCAGCCGAACCCTCCACCGCTGGGACCGCGCGCCCGGCCTTTCAGGCTGCGACAGTCAGCGCCAAGATTGCTGAAGTGGTCGGCGCCCGCGAGTCAAATGCACAACTCCTCAAGCTACTGACGCGTGATACCCCGGTTCGCATCACCGAAGAGCGCGGGGCGTGGGCCAAAGTCGAGGTGCCGACCGGTCTCTATGTCTGGGTCTATGGCAAGTATTTGAGCGAGAACGCAGACCAATCGTTCATCAACACGGATCACGTACGAGCCCGATCGCTGCCCTCGAACCACCGCGATTCCTCAGTGCTCGGAATTTTTTCCAAAGGCACCAGTTTGGTGTTTATCAGCCGGCAAGGCGACTGGAAACGGGTCAAAGCACTCGATTCGGTCGCCGGCTGGATGCGGCTCGATCAGCTGACCGTAATCGACGCCGTAACCGAAGCATGGCAGGCAAAATGGTCTGAATACCGCTGAGCTTCGAACAATAGGCCGCAGTGGGGTGATCACCCGGGCCGCGAAGACGGCACACCTCGCAATCGGTTAATTGGCGTACCAGATTCCGTCGATGTACTGCCCGATTTCCTGTTCCGACACATCGGCATACTTCGCCTGCCAGGGCTTTCCGTTCTGCCAGTCTCCGGCCACGACCGATCCATCGGAGAACGTGTACGTACCTTGGCCATGCTGTTTGTCATTCTCGAATGCACCGGTATATCTATCCCCGTTCGAGAAAGTATGGACGCCCTGCCCATGCATCTGATCCTCCCGAAATTCGCCGACATATTTACGGCCATCGGGATGGCTCCAGGTGCTTTGGCCATTGCGCTGTCCATTCTGGTACTCGCCGGTATTCTCGGATCGATCGGCAGCGATATGCGTGCCCTCTCCGTGCCACAACCCGTCTTGCCACTGCCCCACATACTGCTGACCATCGGGTGAATTCCACGTTCCTTGCCCGTTGGGAATTCCATCCAGCACCTCACCGGAATAGGTGCCGCCTTGATGAGCCATCTCCGAGACCTGCATATCACACCAGACCTGCTCTTTTGCATCATCCGATGGCCGACCGAGTTCCGCTTCAAGAACCGCCGCACCGAGTTCTATGCCATCGACGGTCACATCAGCGACCAAACGAAATGCGCCTTGGTCCCGGTCGATGTCGCGCAAGACAATGGTCTCCGCACCCATGAGCAGTTTATGAACGAAATTGCGGGCATCCACTGCCAATGCACTCTCCTGTTCGCATTCGCCGTCGATGGCAGGCGTTTCCACTCCGCGCAAACGAACTTCGATATTTCGCCCCACCACCGACTGCCATTGATGGATATCGACCTGAAACGTCTGACCATCGGTCACGCTGAGAACATTCTCTTTGTCGAGCATAATGCTGCCGTAGTTCGCCGCAAAAAGTGCCGCTGGAAAGAGCAAAACTGCCCAACCTATAAACGTCTTCACCATCCACCTCCTCCAATCCATCATCCAGGTCTTGTTCGTCTTCGTTGGCGGGCACCAGCCAACGAACGCCTGTCGTGCCTCATGACAACCCCTGGCAATACCAGGCGACTCCATCTTTCCTCTCCGATTGCAACGCACCGCGCTGCGCCAGACCTCACGAGCCGGCGCGGGCAAACCAATTTTCACCTCCTATTCTAGTTCCGACGGAGATTTTCGTTCGGCCATGCTCGGTTCTTTCTCTGCGCCTATCCAGATTTCCGGTCACCTGGCCAATATTTCGCACAACATGGGCGATCCCTGACCCCCTCTATACTTGGTTTGAGAGACCTTCAGTCACCGGATGGAGGTTGCCCCATGGGGCTTGGAGCTACAAGGCCGGCGGCGGCGGCCCCGCGCACTTGACGAGTATCCCTGGTCTTTCGAAGATAAGGCCCAGCACTGGACCCCAAATCCTTGGGGCCAGACGTTGTGATGGGTGGAACTCACTGCGGCCCGGGCCCGTCTTTTGGGAGATTTCGTGCAATGTCTAAGGTCTGTGTTGTCGGTCATGTCACCTCCGAATCCATTGTGGTCGGCGGACACCGTTCAGCCCCCACCGTCGGCGGGACTGGTTTTTTTTCCTCCTTTGCCTACCGGAAACTGGGTCTTGATACCACGCTGGTGACGAAAGTCGCCGATAACGACCGGGGAAATCTTTTGACCACACTCGAGCACGCGGGCGTCACGATTCGCTGTCTCGGGTCTCGGGAGACTTTGCAATTTGAAAACATCTACCCCTCGTCCGACCCAAATCTCCGGCTCCAGAGCATCTCAGGATTTGCGGATCCGTTAACGACAGACGACTTGGTCGATGTCTTTGCGGACGTATTCCACCTGGGACCGTTGGCTGCCGGCGATATCGAGCCACCATTATTCGAAGAACTCGCGGCCCGCGGAACCGTGGCCCTTGACGGGCAAGGATTGCTCCGGCTCCGACGACCCGGCCAAGTGGTTCTACAAATGGCGCCCAAGATCCGAAACCTGGTTCAGCATGCCCGCATTCTCAAAACAGATACCGAGGAGGCGCGGCTTCTTACCGGCTGCAATTCCACCCAAGACGCGTTAACAGAATTACAAAGCTGGGGTCCCAGTGAAATTCTGATTACTGATGGATCTCGAGGATCGAGCATTTGCTCGCCCGAGGGCATGTGGGAGATTCCTGCGTACCCTCCAACAGACCCGGTCGACCCGACCGGATGTGGTGACACGTACTTGGCCGGCTATGTCACGGCCCGATTGAAAGGATTGACGCCCTATCAATCTGCCCATGTCGGTGCCGTTGCAGCGAGTCACAAGTTGGCGTACGCCGGCCCTTTGCAGGCAAGTTTTGACGAATTATCAGAACAGATCGCCCTTGAAGCTGAGGCAGTCGATCCTGTGGCAACGAGCCATCACTGACCAAAGCGGTAAACCTCGCCCAGCCGTCTCAGTGACTGGAATCGGTCTCGTCCATGGACGGCAGATTTTGTTCCCGCACCATACGATGGACGTGCGCGGTTCGTTGAATCACGGTCAGAGTCGCCAGTACAAAGAGGATTACGATTGCAGCGAAAAGCTGGCCGAAAATCATCCCCAGGGTCAGGATGATGATCCGTTCCGGGCGCGTAATCCAACCGACAGTGCAGGTCATGCCAACCGCCTCGGCCCGGGCACGCACGTAACTCGTGGACACCGATCCCAGCATTCCCGCCACAGTGATAACGACACCGGCCACTTCGCCGCGGTCCGCGAAATACCAGGCGATGGCAATGAGCAGCACGCCTTCGCTGATCCGATCGAGGAGCGAGTCGAAGACCGCACCGAATGGCGTAACCCGGTTGCTGGCCCGCGCCAGCTCACCATCCAACACATCAAGCAGACTGCCCAGCAGAAAAATCAAACCGGCTGCCACCGGCGCTCCGCCGACAAACAATCCGACCGCGCCAATCGTTACCAGAATTCCGGTGACGGACACCGCGTTCGGACTGACCTGGAGGCGGACCAAAATCTGGACCACGGGACCCAATGCCTGCCGGATCAGCCGCTCGACTTGTATTCTGAAATTCTCCACGTTGGAAAGTAACCTTATCCCGGCGTGATAGCCAAAACAAGATCATCGCTAAAAAAAACGAGAAATTTCAATTCCAAGACCCCACTCCGAGGTCCTCTTTCGATGTACCAAGGGAGCCCAAACAGAGTTTGGATTGTTTTGACAACGCTTCGAAAATGCGGTTGCAACCGGCGGGCAATGTACACTGCCCAACTGCGGCGCTTCGAATGACCGGCCTTTGCTGCTTCTTTGATTCTGTGAGAATCGCGCTTACATCGAGCCGCCACGCCGACCCATCGTAACACTCGAATCCGCGCCACCGCCCATCGCCTGACCACTATGCCACACGACGAGACTTGGATCATTCGTAAACCGGCTGTTGAATCGAACGGTGGCATCGTCACGGCCCAGCATCATATGGCAGCTCGCGCGGGGGCTGATGTGCTGGCGCGCGGCGGCAATGCTGTCGACGCTGCGATCGCCACCGCGTTTGCTCTTGCAAGCGTTGAGCCCTGGATGAGCGGCCTGGGTGGCTGCGGATTTATGGTGGTATACCTTGCGAGCGAAAAGCGAACGTTTGCGCTCGAGTTCGGCGTAAAGGCGCCGCTCGCCCTCGACCCCGCGGACTACCCGCTCTCTGGCGGATATGACTCCGATCTTTTCGCCTGGCCGGGCGTACTTGAACACCGCAATGTGCTTGGCCCGAAATCCGTTGCCGTGCCCGGGTTCGTTGCCGGTATGGCAGAGGCCGCGGCGCGATTCGCCAGTTTCAATTGGAACGACCTGCTCAGCGCTGCGGTTGAACTGGCCGAAGCCGGCTTGCGCGTCGACTGGTACTCCAGTTTGAAGATTGCCTCTGTGGCCCGCGATATCGACCGCTTTGCAGCCACTCGATCTATTTACCTGCCGGGTGGGTTTGTCCCGGTCGGTGAGTGGAGCGGTCCTGCCCCGATAATACAGTTGGATGGCCTTGCCAACACCCTCCGCCGCCTGGCCACCGAGGGGCCTGACTCTTTTTATTCCGGCCCGTTAGCAACGGACCTGCTGGCGGATGCCCGATCGGTCGGGATCGGCATACAGGCCGACGACCTGACAGCCTATCGCCCCCAGTGCACCGAAATTTCGGGGTTTGGATATCGCGGGGCCACGGTGTTTTCGCCGCCCGGACTGTGCGCCGGACCGACTCTGCAGGAGGCTCTGACCTCACTACAGTCCCTGATGCCAACATCATCAGCCACACCCGATGCCAAAACCTACGTGCACTACGCCAACAGCATGCAGGCGGCGTACGAGCATCGATTGCAGCCCGTCGGCGACAGTCCCGACGGCAAATCACCCTCATGTACAACCCACCTCAACGTCATCGACCGACAGGGCAACGTGGTTGCCCTCACTCAGACGCTGCTGTCGCTGTTCGGATCCAAGGTGGTCCTGCCCGAGACCGGAATCCTCATGAACAACGGCATCATGTGGTTCGATCCGCGACCTGGCCGTGCCAATTCGATCGCCGCCGGCAAACAGCCCCTCTCCAACATGTGCCCGGCCATCGTCCAGGAATCCGATGGTTCACGATTCACACTGGGGGCATCGGGTGGCCGCAGGATAATGTCCGCAGTGCTGCAACTGATCTCCTTTTTGGTCGACTTTTCCATGGACCTGGAAAGCGCCATGCACCAGCCGCGCATCGATGTAAGCGGCAACCGCGAAGTGGATTTCGACACGCACCTCGAGCCTGAGATCGCAAACCAGTTGTCAAAACGGCTGGACCACGCACTGCCTACCCCTCACGGCGTGTTTCCGAGTCTTTTTGCCTGCCCAGGCATCGCCCGGCACGACGCAAAGACCGGGCGCTGCACCGGTGCTTCGTTCGTCTATTCTCCATTGGCTGCAGCTATCGCGGAGAATCGGATTGATTAAAACCCTGGCCTAGGTGGCACTGAAGGCGCCTCACACCCCACAGCCGACGGCGTCTGACACCCGGCAGCCGATCGATTCCAGTGAAACGACCGGAACCCAGGCGGAAATCGTTTGCAGAACCCGTTCGCCGGTCCCGTTACTCAAGGCAATCTGCGAGATCCCGAACCAGATTGCGCAAGAGCTGTGAATACAAAACGGGCCCCGCCTGCAATGATGCCCCGAGCGGATCCAGCATACCCAAACGCGCATCGGTGCCCTCGATCACCGTCGCGATCAGTTTTAGCTCGAACTGCGGCTCCGCAAACACGCAGTTGACTTCGAGATTTCGTACCGCGTCACGAATTTCGGCGATCCGTGCCGGCCCCGGATCGGACGCCTCGCTGAGAACAATGGCGCCGGCCGCCCCGATGTTGAAACGATGCTCGAAATACTGATAAGCATCGTGAAAAACCACAAATGGCCGACCCCGAATTCGCGCCAGTTGGTCTGACAAGTGGTGGATCAACTCTGTTAGAGCATCTCTGCCCACCTGGGCCCTGTGGAAGTATGCACTGGCGTTGTCCGGGTCTAGTTTCGCGAGCTCGGCGGCAATAACCTCCAGCCAGACCCGCGCGTTCTCGGGATCCAGCCAGACGTGGGGATCCGTCCCGTTATGGCCGTGATCATCATATCCAGCACGCCCGCTTGTCTCATCGTCGCGGTCCGCGTTTTTTTCATTGTCGTGGCCGTCTCCCGGCACGTCCTCATGCTCGGGTATCTGACGATGGCTGCCTTCTGCGTCGTGGTCATGGTGATGCGCCTCGAAGGTGCTGCCGTGACGAAACGGGAGAAGGGTGATGCCCGGGACGTCGCTCAACGACACCGAGACCGCATCGGCGGCCAGGGCCTTGATGGCTCGCGCAAGCCATACCGTCAGATCGCGACCCACCCAGAAAACGATGTCCGCATTTTGCAGGGTCCGGGCCTGGGACGGCCGCATTGCATAGCCATGAGGCGAAACACCTGTCGGTAGGATCAGACGAGGCTGACCGAGGTCTCCCATGATCTGGCGAACCAACGACGCCACGGGCGGTATATCCACCGCGACGGTCGGCACCTCGGCATGGCCCGGTGGGCTGAAAAACCCTGCCATAGCAACGATTGCAATCAATGAACGGGTCGTAATCTTCACGTTGATCCAGTACGCGAAAGCCACATGCCCAACGCATGAACGGCACGGCGCTGATTATGATATGTTATACTATAACGCTATTGGATCAAATAATCCCAAAGATGCCAGCGTCCACAGAACCCAGGGCATTTGCCCACCATGATCATGAGGTCTGCGCGACTAGCGCGCTTGATGCCGCACGCCGTGCTTGTATAGCGCGCGGCCTCAAACTGACGCCCGTTCGGGAGAAAGTGCTCAACATTCTGCTCGAGTCACATGCGGCACTTGGGGCATACGATATCCTCGAGAAACTTGCCCTCGAAGGTTTCCGCTCTCAGCCACCGGTCGCGTATCGGGCGCTCGACTTCCTGGTCGAACATGGCTTTGTTCATAAGATTGAACGACTGAACGCCTTCATCGCCTGTACCCATTCGGGCGAAGGGCACAGTCCGGCATTCATGATCTGCAAGCGATGCAGCCAGGTTGCAGAGGCAATGTCTGTTCCGATATCAACCACACTCAGCAAGGCGGCGAAGGCGATCGGCTTTTCGATCGACAAGACCGTGCTGGAAGCCGAAGGTATGTGCCCGCGCTGTCGACAAGACGATACGCCATGAGTTTGATGCGCTCCCACGAGGTTGGTGTTCGCTACGGCGGTAGCCGGATCCTGCGCGACATTAATTTCTCGATCGACCGTGGTGAAATCGTGACCATCGTCGGACCGAATGGTTCGGGCAAATCGACTTTTCTGCGCGTCTTGATCGGTGCGCAAACACCAAGTGAGGGGCGTGTGGAACGGGCCCCAGCGCTTAGAATCGGTTACGTCCCACAGCGGTTGTCAATTGATTACACAATGCCGATGACAGTCGCCCGGTTCCTGGCGCTGTCCGGCAACTCGGATCGAACCCAAACGGCTGTCCTGCTGCAACGCGTTGGAATTGCAGACCGCGCCAATCGGCAGATGATCGACTTGTCGGGGGGGGAGTTCCAGCGAGTGCTCCTGGCCCAGGCGCTTCTCCGCGAACCTGACATTCTGGTTCTGGATGAACCCACACAAGGCCTCGATCCGCCGGCCGTAGCCGCCTTTTACCGGTTGATCGAGGAATGTCGGCAAGAACTCGAATGTGCGGTGCTGCTGGTCAGCCATGACCTGCATGTGGTCATGGGGCAGTCCGACCGCGTGGTCTGCCTGAACGGTCACGTCTGCTGTGAAGGAACACCTACGGCCGTCTCCGCCGCGCCGGCCTATCGAGCGCTTTTCGGCCTTGACACCGAGGATGCCCTGGCTCTGTACCGTCACCACCACGATCACCTGCATCCCATCGAATCCAATCCATGATGCTGGATAATTTTCTGGTTCGTTCAGCACTCGCCGGGATTGCAATTGCCTTGGCTGCCGGGCCACTTGGATGTTTCGTAGTCTGGCGCCGCATGGCGTACTTTGGAGACGCAACAGCCCATGCTGCCATTCTCGGTGTGGCCTTGTCGTTCGCCTTCTCGTTATCGGTGTTCGCGGGTGTCCTGGTCGCCGCGCTCGTCATGGCCACCACGGTGTCAAGGCTGTACGGGGGTATCTATGCGATGGATACGTTGCTGGGCGTTACCGCCCATGCAGCGCTCGCAATCGGGCTCGTGGCCGTATCGTTCTTGTCCGGCGTGCGAATGGATCTGATGGCCTATCTTTTCGGTGACATCCTGGCTGTGAATACGACAGATCTTGCAGTGATCTGGCTGGGCGCCATGGCGGTGGTGTTGATACTCGGTGTACGGTGGTCGGCACTGCTGATAGCAACGCTGAATTCGGACGTGGCGACAGCCGGTGGCCTCGACCCGCGCAGGGAGCAACTCGTACTGACACTGGCACTGGCGGTTCTGGTCGCAGTCGCGATCAAGGTCGTCGGCGCGCTGTTGATTACTGCCATGTTGATCATTCCGGCCGCGGCCGCACGGCCCTTTTCACGGACCCCAGAGACCATGGCGGCGGTGGCAGCGATCATCGGCACCCTTTCGGTGCTGGGAGGGCTCGCAGCCTCTGTTGAATGGGACACCCCGACAGGCCCGTCGATTGTCGCCTTTGCGACCATTGTTTTCCTGGTGTCGAACATTGTGATGTGGATGAACCGTCGCCGGCGGCTTTCTCACCTGCGATAAACTTCTTGCGTCTTTTCTTCAATCCCCCACCGATATCTATAAGGATATTGACGATGCTCCGCACCCTATCCGCCCTAACCCATTCGCGATAATGTCGATCGAACGCAAGAAGGGTGCACTCGATGAATACTCGCTTTCCATTCCCTCCACACCCATCGATGCCCCCGTCTCGACGGAGACCAAAACCCCCTGGGGGAATCCGTAGCCTTTGCCTTGCACTCACAGATCGAGAAGCTCAGCGATCAAATCATGGCCCATCAAGAGCGCGGGGCAGGCGCTTTTGGCAAGGGTTTGCCACGCCCGAACAAACTAAGTGCCAAAATCGATTGTCGCTGTGAGGATCTACGAACGTTCGTTCCCGGTGCCGGAGTCGTGAGCAACACCCGGAGTGTTCTTGTTTTCGGTGCCCACAGTGATGTGGGGTCCTGCCTTCTTCCTTGCCTCGCCGACGCGGGCTGGTCGATTTACGGATTCACCCGGAAGCAACGTAGTACCGATGAAAACACCCAGGTCACCTGGGTGACCGCGGCTGACTTTCAGGAACCGTCGTTTGCGGATGGGATCGAAATCCCTATCGTCATCAGCTTGATGCCGATTTGGGCGTTACCCGATTATCAACAAATCCTCGAGAGCATCCAGGCCACTACTCTGATTGCGTTCAGCTCGACCAGTATCATCACCAAAGCAACCAGTAAAAGTAAAAAAGAACGCCGGATTGCCAGCCTGCTGCAGCGGGGTGAGGCCTGGGCCAACGATGAGTTTGCCTGCGACAATCGGAGCGCGTTGATTTTGCGGCCGACGATGATCTATGGCGGAACACACAATCGCAACGTAAACCGACTCGCTCGGCTCATCAAAGTGTTTCGATTTTTCCTGCTGGCCGGCGACGGCGCAGGGCGGCGACAGCCGGTTCACGCCGAAGACCTCGCCCAATTGTGTCTTCGGTGTCTACAAAACCACCAACCCGGCGCCCGAACCTACCTCTTGGCCGGAGGCGAGACACTGCGCTACCGGGAAATGATTGAGCGCATCTTCTCGAGTGCTGGACTCTCGCCCCGAATCCTAACCCTACCAACTTTTCTCATGCGGGGGATCGTGCAGATTCTCCGTTGGCTGCCGAATCAAAATGACGTAACCCTGGAGATGGTAGAGAGAATGGAGCAGGATCTCTGTTACGATGACCGCGAAGCGATCAATGAATTGGGCTGGCACCCTCGCGGGTTTCAACCATGAAGCGTCTTATCGACATACCCTAATGTCTGCCACGGCAGAATCAACGTCCCGGCGGCGGCGGCGAAGCGCACGGCAAACGACGGATCGGCCAGACTGGCTCGAGCAATTGCCCTGGCAGCAGCCGCAATACATCGATGCGCCGATCGAGCCTCTGGATGACGACGGGCTCGAGCGAATTCACGATGCGGCCATGCGCATCGTGGAGGAAATCGGCATCGACTTCTTGCACGACGAAGCCCGGGACATCCTCAAACTGGCCGGATGTGATGTCCGCACCGATTCGGTCACCGTGCGGATGGACCGTGCATTCGTCATGGAGCAGGTGGCGAAAGCGCCGCCGTCTATCTCGCTGCAGCCGCGCAACCCGGAGCGGACCGTGATCTTTGGCGGCCCTTATGCTGCCTTCGGCCAGGTGGCCAGTCCCCCCAATGTTTCAGACTTGGACGGTGGCCGCCGGATCGGCAACCGCGAGGATTATCAGAATCTCCTCAAACTGGCCCAGATCTTCAATTGCATTCACTTCACCGGCGGATACCCGGTGGAACCCGTAGACATCCATCCGTCGATCCGCCACCTGGATTGTTTGTTCGACCTGCTGACGCTGACCGACAAACTGGTGCACGCCTACTCCCTAGGGACAGAGCGGATGGAAGATGCCATCGCTATGGTGCGAATCGCGTCAGGGCTGGATGACGAGACGTTCGAAGAGGCACCACGGATGTTTACCAACATCAACTCGTCATCGCCACTCAAACACGATTGGCCAATGCTCGACGGGGCAATGCGTCTGGCACGACACAACCAACTGGTCATCGTGACCCCATTCACCCTATCGGGCGCGATGGCTCCGATTACGCTGGCCGGCGCCCTGGCCCAGCAGACCGCCGAGTGCCTGGCGGCTCTCGCCCTGCTCCAGGTGATTCGCCCCGGTGCGCCCGTCGCTTACGGCTCATTTACCTCCAACGTCGACATGAAAACCGGCGCCCCTGCTTTTGGCACGCCCGAGTATGTGCGGGCAACCCAGATCTCGGGCCAACTGGCCAGGCGCTACCACCTGCCGTGGCGCGCCTCGAACGCCAATGCGGCCAATTACCCGGATGCCCAGGCAACCTGGGAAAGTGCCGCCTCACTTTGGGCGTGTTCCAGTGCCCGGGCCAATATCATCTATCATGCGGCCGGCTGGATGGAAGGCGGGCTATGTACCAGTTTTGAGAAATTCGTGATTGACTGCGAGATGCTGCAGCAGCTGGCGTATTATCACCGGCCGGTTGGCGTCAGTGATGAAGACCTGGCCGTCAAAGCGATCCAGGAAGTCGGGCCCACCGGCCATTTTCTGGGCAGTGAACACACCCAGGCTCGATACAAAACCGCGTTTTACAGCCCCTTCTTGTCCGATTGGAGCAACTTTGAAAACTGGGAAGACAACGGCGCGCTCACCACGCTTCAAAGAGCAAATCGTATCTATAAAGAAGCGCTGCAAAACTATGAACCCCCGCCGATGGATACAGCCGCCAGAGAAGAACTCAAGATGTTCGTCGAAAGACGAAAGCGCGAGGGCGGCGCCCCGACTGATTATTGATCGCTACGTCGACCCTCAGGTATTGAGATCTCGTCACAGCACCAGGCGAACAATCAGTCCCACACCGAGTGCGGTCAAAATAATCAAAACCGCTGAACGAAAAGCAACGGGCGACAACCAGTGCCGAACATGACTCCCAAAGCGCACGCCGATGAACACCGCAACGAGACCCAGCAGGGAAACTTCGACTGACTGGAGTGTCATCAGGCCAAGTTTCCAAAGACCGATGGCCATCACAAGGCTCGAGAGGGTGAACGATATATTGATGGCCTGGATGAACCGGTTCCGTTCCAGCTGCAGGGACAGAAGAAACGGCAGCACTGGCATCACCTGAGAGCCGGTTAGACCATTGATCAGCCCGGTCGCAAATCCGACCGGGATTTCCAGGGTCCTGGCGACTCTGCGACCCAAGCGAAAATCGGGCTGCAACCAAGCGGTCATGCAGTACAAGATCAGCGCGATTCCGAGCACGGCCGAGGAGACGATCGGATCAAGCCAGTGCAATAACCACAAACCTGAAACGATGCCCGGCGCAACTGCTAAATAGAGCCACCGGAAACGCAATGCTGTGGGCCGAAACTGGCCAGCATCGCGCATCACGATGAGGTTACTCGTGATAGATGGAATGATCAGCAACGGCAAAGCCTCCTTGATACCGAGCGCGTAGACCAGAAACGGGAGGGCCGTAGTCGAAAAGCCAAGCCCCGTGACACCCTTGACGAGCGCGGCAAACAAAAACGCACCCGCAACAATCGTTAGCTGGGTTGTTTCCACTAACTTCGATGCGTCTCGGCAAACCACTCGGGCCGAACGACTGCCTGGGCTCGAGGGCTGAACCGGCGCCGGGGAATCCCAGCCCGGCCTTGTCTACACCGCAGCAAATGCCCCAAGAGCCACAACCGTCAGCGGCGCCATAAGCCACATTGGGAGACTTTGACGCCCACACACTGACATCTTTCCATGGGGCGCATCTCGCCGGTTACAGCGCGGGGATCAATCGAGCATCCGCCATTTCAGACAACAACCGCGAAAACATCTCTTCACTGTCCAAACAAAAATCAAACCCATGTTTGCGCGCCTTGATTGTGCTGGCCATAACATCCCAATCGCAATTGAAAATATAGTCGCCAAAGGATCCATTCACGAGATCACTGAGTTCCGAAGTAACGAGGTTGTGTTCCTTCGCCAGTTGTCGCCACAAGTCAGCTTTATCGGACATGAATTGCTCTAAAGATATCTGTTGCGGCGAAGCCAAAGGCATATGGAAGGACTCGGCGACGCACTGCCAGACCTGCTCCCAACGAAAAAAGTCACCGTTGGTTATGTTGAAGGCCTGATTTGCGGCCCGGGGATCAGTCAATGCCCAGTGGGCTGCCTGCCCCAACAAACGGGCATCTGTCGCCTGGTACACCCTGCGGTAGGCACTCGGATCCCCCGGAAATCTGAGCGGCAACCCCAAGGCCCGGGAAATACTGGCATAGGCGCCAATGACCATGAGCGGATTCATCGGTGACCGGGTGCTGAGGCCACAAATGATGTGGGGTCTAAGGCAGACGTAGCTCCAATTTGCCTTTTGTGCCGTTTCGATCAGAAGGTCTTGTTGATTGAAATAAAAGTTCGGCGGCATATGCCGTGGATCATCCTCCCGGGTCGGTGTCTTGTATGGGCCCAAGTGGCTGCCGTAATACTTCTGGCCCTGCATCAGAAGGATGCG
>CAJXWH010000053.1 GCA_913062915.1 uncultured Acidiferrobacteraceae bacterium
TTCTAATCGCCGGCAACGAGAAAATCCAATATGTCAGATGAAACCATTTCGATTTTGATTGAGCCGAAAGTGCTGCACTCACGACTGTCGAATCCTGACCTTCAGATCGTTGATCTTTGTGAATCCAGCGACTTCCGAAATCAGCGCATTCCGGGCTCGATGCATGTCGACTACTCAGAAATTGTCGATGGCACAAAACCGGCGACCGGCCAGGTACCCTCGAATGAACGGCTGCAGCGCCTGGCCAGTCGCCTTGGACTGCGCGATGAATTGCACATCGTTGCATATGACGATGAAGGCGGTGGCCGCGCCTCGCGGCTGGTCTGGACGCTTTACCTGCTGGGCCATCGCTGTGCATCCGTGTTGAACGGCGGGATCCATGCATGGCTTCATGAGGGGTGCCCGATTACTCGGACCGGTACCGCCGCCACGACAACCGAGCCGGCACACTTTGCCGTCGATGACCGTGTGCTGGCCACCCGGGACTATATCCTCTCCCGGCTGGGCGCACCCAACCTTGCACTTCTCGATGCCCGCACCCGAGAGGAATATCAAGGATCACGGGTACTGGCCCGCCGGGGCGGTCACATCCCTGGCGCGGTGCACCTCAACTGGCTGGACACGATCGATGGGGCGCGTCAGCTGCGCCTCAAAACAGACCCTGAATTGCGCGAAATGCTCTCGCAGCGAGGCGTTGTCCCGGACCGCGAGATCGTGGTGTACTGCCAGACCCATCATCGATCGGCCCACAGCTGGATGATGCTGCGGCATCTTGGATATTCTCAAGTGCGCGGCTACGCGGGTTCGTGGTCGGAATGGGGCAATGACGCGCGAACACCCATCGAATAGCGAAAAGACAAATTCATGATTGTTGTGTTGAAAAACGACGTCGCTGCCGAATCCACAGAAGGCCGAAGCGTGATTGAATATCTCACGGCCCGGCCTGGCATCACACCCAAGGTCCACGCCATCACCGGAACCGGCCGGACATTGACCGAGATTTATGTCGTCGGGGATACCAGCGCCCTGGACCAGCCAGAAATTGAAGCGTTACCCGGAGTAGAGAAAGTCGTCCGCGTCTCGCGACCCTACGCGGTGATTGGCCGCCACATCGGTGATACGCGCGGGCATGGATTTACCTATAACGGCATCCAATTTGACCAGGCCTCTTTGCATCTCTTTGCGGGGCTGTGTGCCGTGGACACGCGTGATCACGTTGAACAAATGATGCGGGCCCTTCGCGAGCACGGCCAACACTGCACCCGCATGGGTGCATACAAACCGCGAACCAACCCGTACTCGTTCCAAGGCCACGGCGCAAGCTGCCTGCCCTGGGTTTTCGAACTTGCGGGGAAGTATGAGATTCGGGTCATCGCCATGGAGGTCACCCACGACTCCCATGTCGACGAGATTATGCAAGCGCTGGAACACAGTGGACATGCCACCGGGGTCATGTTGCAGATCGGTACCCGCAATACCCAGAATTTTGAACTGCTCAAGGCCGTTGGTCGCCAGCGCGAGTTGCCGATTCTGATCAAGCGCGGCTTCGGCATCACCTTGGACGAATCGCTGAACGCGGCAGAATATCTGGCCAGCGAAGGCAATCACAACATCGTCTTTTGCCTGCGCGGCATGAAAACCAACCTGGGTGATCCGCACCGCAATTTTGTTGATTTCTCGCACGTTCCCGTGATTCGGCGGCTGACCCATCTGCCCGTGTGCATCGATCCTTCTCACTCCGTCGGCGGGCGCAGCCGGGATCCTGCTGATATCCTGGACGTGATGCACGCCACCGCCCAGGGTGTCATTGCCGGGGCCAACATGGTCCTGGTGGATTTCCATCCGCATCCCGAACAGGCGCTGGTCGATGGCCCTCAGGCCCTGCATATCGACGAGTTGCCCTGGTTCCTGGAAGATATGCAAATCGCCCGGGATGCCTTCGAAAAAAGACGCAAGTTAAGCCAGCGTATTGGCGCAACAACCAGCGCAGCCAGATAAAGAACCTGACAATGGACGAACACAATATCAAGAAATCCGACAGTGAATGGGCGGCCGAACTGACCCGAGAACAATACCGGGTCTGCCGCCAGAAAGAAACAGAACCGCCGTTCAGCGGCGCATTGTATTCGTGCCAGGAAGATGGGACTTATTGCTGCGTGTGCTGCGGCAGCCCGCTTTTTGGTTCGGCGGAAAAATTCGATTCAGGCAGTGGCTGGCCAAGCTTCTGGCAACCCTTGTCGGCCAATTGTGTGCGCCACGAATCCGACACGAGCCACGGCATGCTTCGGGTCGAAGTGCTGTGTAACCGTTGCGACGCACATCTGGGGCATGTATTCGATGACGGGCCCGATCCGACGGGGAAACGATACTGCATCAATTCGGTCACTCTGCAGTTCAATAAGACCGAGATGAAAACCTAGGAACCGTTTGAACGGACACTCGGGATTTCGATCTCGTCACCAACCCGCAGCGCCTGGGATCTTAAAGATGGGTTGTAACGGGTAATGATCCAGACTGGCAGATCAAATCGCCTTGCGATCCCCCACACACTGTCGCCCCGGCGGATTGTGTAGACCTGTAATGCCACCACGTCAAAAGTCTCTTTGAATTCTTCCACCAACATCCGGTGGTATTCCTGACGCCGCCGCTCGAAAAACAACTGCTGCTTTTGTGAAGCGATCGGGAGAAGCAATACATCACCAATAGCCAGGGTGCCTCCAATTACCGTTTCATTTAACTCGCGAAGCCCATCCACATCAGGCAACGCCAGCCAATCGGCATAATGCCTCAGCGTCTCCTCTGGCTCTACGTTGATCCGGAATATCGTTTTACCGTTGATCGCGGCCGTCTGCACACTAAAGTCTAATTCCTGATCAAGCGGGGTGATCGCAAACCGGACCACCGGTTGTTCGATGGTGGCCCCCGGGATTTTCAATGTCTGCCCCGGAACAATGATCGCTTTTTTGCCAAGGCTGTTGGTGGCGACCAGAATTGTGCATTTGATTCGGTACTGTCTTGCAATCTCGCAAGCGGTATCGCCTTTGCGAACCGTGTGCTGCACATTACTTCGGGGTAAATCTTGAGGGCGAGGCAGGGCACCCGCGAGAGAAGACGACACCCCAGACACCAGCAACACCTGACCGAGCCGGATTACCGCATCGCTCCCCAAATGGTTGACCGAAATCAGTCTACGGCATGGGACCTCATAGCGTTCCGCGATCTCGCAGACCGTGTCGCCGCGTCGCACCACGTGGGTGATCGACACCTTCTGCGCGCCGCCAACGGCTGTACCCGACTTGTCACCGGACAGTCCCGGAATTTGTAGTGCCTGGCCGGGAAAAATGAGCCCGCGGGCGTTCAGGGCATTTTCCGCCATCAGCCGCTGGCATGGCACACGAAAACGGGCAGCAATTAGACAAGCGCTGTCACCGCGACGCACCGTATACGACTGGGCCGGGTCAACAGCCCGCAAGACCCCGGGTATTACAAGTTTGCGCCCAATTCGAAGAACCGAAACCCGCCTGAGTCCATTGGCCGCCAGCAGGTCATCACAACCTACGGCAAAGCGTTTGGCTATATTGCAGGCGGAATCGCCTCGACGCACACGATAGATTCCCGGGTCGACGATACCTGATCGTCGCTGACCCGGTGCAGGAGGGATCTGGAGCCGCTGGCCCACCCGAATCACTGCGTTTCGATCAAGCCGGTTCAGGTCAATCAGGTCCCGGCAGCGGACCTGGAATGCGTTGGCAATGGCGCAGGCGGTGTCACCATGTTTCACCGCGTACTGCAACACCGTGCGGTAGTTCGGCTCTGGCGGCAGTGCCCTCAGCTGTTGCAACTCCGTGGCCCAACCCGCCTGGCGATGCGGCAGGTGCAAACGATAACCCGCCGGAACAAGCCGCCACCCCTGCCAGACAAAACGGGTCAGCGCGGGGTTGAACTGCCGTAAACGCTCCCGGCTCAGATTGAACACGGTCTCTAAGCGCTCAAGCGATGCCGAACGCCGCAAGCTCACCGTCTGGTAGCGCAGCGGCTGTTGTTGCCGCCTCTGGCCAAAATAACGGTCGGCGTTTTTTGCAACGTGCCGCGCGGCCAGGAAGCTGGCATAAAAATTTTTCACTGCGACCTGAAAAGCCGGCGATCGGTAGCGGTCCAGAACCATCAAGTAGTCCGGTCCATGCCGTTCGATGGCACGCCGCATCCCATTAACGCCGTAGTTGTAGGACGTAATGATGAACGGGCTGACTTGGATGGAACTCGCACCGGGCTGGATTTTCTGAGCTGCCGCCATCAGCGTGGCGTGACTCTCGCCGAGGTAACGGGCTGCAGCCTCGCTTGCCAACTCGGGGTCGAGCCGCTCGTCAAGTGCTGCGGTTAGTTTCAGGCCTAGACCTTTGGCTGTGCCCGGCATGATCTGCCACAACCCAGCGGCGCCAACGCGAGAATACGCGGCCGGGTTGTATAACGATTCGACGAATGGCAGATACGTTATATCCGACGGCAGGCCTGCTCGCTCCAGCGTCCGTCGGACCAGATTCCCGTAGACAGCATATCGATCAAGTGCTTTGAGAAATCGATCGCGGTTGCCACTTTGACAGCGAATCCGACCAGCCGCCTTGCGCAGTGTCATCCCGGACGGGTTGGTGAACAGGGCCAGCAATTCCCGCCCCCTTCGGCTGGATGTGCTGCGGCCGTCTTCAAGGCGGTCGGCCAAATAACGCAATTCTTTTGCGATCTTGTCCTTCTGACGTTTGATAGCGGGGGATTCTTTCCTGCCACCACAATTCTGGCCCGCCAGCACGCGATACACACGGCTTGGATACTCTTTGTCATGCAGGATCGCATCGTTGCTGTTCCATCGGCTGTAGACATCGATCCAGAAACTGACCCGCGGCCAGATGGGCGGTGGACATGGAAAGGCCCGAGAGCACTTAAGATTGTGTCGCGGGGCAGATGCCGCATCCGACGGACCGGCTCCAAACCCCCAAGCCAAGGCAACCAATACGGCAACCGCAAGCTGTGTTACCCACCGATTATGCCGATCCGCAGACGCCTTCATGGCGAGAGATCAGCCACTCCTGATGCTCTAACAGACCGATTGCACTGGGCCTTCATGCCTCCCGGCTGTTCGATGAAAAGCGACTTCACCGCCTTGATGCTACGCTTTTCTTCGAGCCCGGAAAACTTTTCGAATGGGTGAAATTGTGGTATGGCAGTGTCAATTAGAAAGCCGAATCTATCATCCGTTTGTTACACTTGGCCCTTGGGTTCGATGCAACCCGCCACGGGCATTAAATGACCTACTCTAGAACACGTTCCCGAATCGATCCGGGAAGGCGATTCGAATGACTGTCATCACAGCGGAAGATTTCACAGGCAGTATTGCGGACAGTCTTCAGTACATTTCCTTCTTTCACCCGCCTGACTTCATCCGCGCGATGGCGCGGGCGTACGAGCGCGAAGAATCTGAGGCCGCCCGCAGTGCCATTTCGCAGATTCTTGTCAATTCTCGCATGGCGGCCGAGGGCCATCGACCCATATGCCAGGATACCGGTATTGTCGTCGTGTTTCTCAAAATCGGTATGGAGGTTCGTTTTGACAGTCGCTTACCGGTGCAAGATCTGGTCGATGAAGGGGTGCGACGGGCCTGGAATCATCCCGACAATCCCCTCCGCGCATCCATCGTGGCGCCGGCCTTTGGCGCCAGGCGCAACACAATGGACAACACCCCAGCGGTCGTTCACACGGAACTCGTCGCCGGCAACCGGCTCGATGTGATCATCGCTGCCAAGGGCGGTGGATCTGAGAATAAAGCACGGTTCGCCATCCTGAACCCAGATGACGATCTCGTCGCCTGGGTGATTGACACGCTGCCGGGGATGGGGGCCGGCTGGTGCCCGCCCGGAATTCTTGGCCTTGGGGTTGGCGGCACCCCGGAAAAAGCCTTACTGCTTGCCAAAGAATCATTAATGGCTCCGATCGACATGGACGACATCATTGCCCGGGGGCCCACGACAGAACAGGAAAAATTGCGCCTCGAAATCTACAACCGGGTCAACGCACTTGGCATTGGTGCGCAAGGTCTGGGTGGGCTCACCACCGTGCTCGACGTCAAGCTGCTCGACTACCCTACCCACGCTGCGTCGCTACCCGTTGCCATGATCCCCAACTGTGTGGCCAACCGCCACATCCATTTTTCGCTCGACGGCGCAGGGCCAGCGCATCTCGAGCCCCCCCGCCTCGACGACTGGCCGGATCTCGACTTTCAGCCCAGCAGCCAGAGCCGTCGGGTGAACCTTGATCAAATTGACCGTCGGGACCTCGCGCAGTGGCAACCCGGTGACACGTTGCTTTTGTCCGGCAAGATCCTGACAGGACGCGACGCGGCCCATAAAAGGATCTGCAATCTGATCGAAAACCAGGCGCCACTTCCCGAAGGGGTGGACTTCACGAACCGGTTCATCTACTACGTCGGGCCCGTCGATCCGGTCGGCGACGAGGTGGTGGGACCGGCTGGCCCCACCACAGCGACCCGGATGGATAAGTTCACGGAAACCATGCTGGGGCGAACCGGCCTGCTCGGCATGATTGGCAAAGGAGAGCGCGGGCCGGACGCGATCGAGACCATACGCAAACACGAGGCGGCCTACCTGATTGCTGTGGGCGGTGCAGCCTACCTGATCTCAAAAGCAATTCAGTCGGCACGGGTCATCGCCTTTGAAGATCTTGGCATGGAGGCCATCTATGAATTTGTGGTCAAGGACATGCCCGTTACCGTGGCGGTAGACAGCCGCGGCGAATCGATCCACACCACCGGCCCGGCACTCTGGAAACAGACGATTGCCAATATTCCGATTCACACCGCTTGATTGCTGCGATCCGCCAGCCGCTTTGGGTCGGGGATTAAGGCAACACAATTCATACCGATGCAAGGTCACCTTGAGCCTGATTTTTCCCGCTCCGCCCTTTTGATCGAGGAACTCGACTCAGACCCGATCGTGCAGTTCGAAAAATGGTTCCGCGAAGCCTGGGACGAAAATTACCCCATGCCGCACGCCATGTCACTGGCAACGGCTTCTGCAGAGGGTCTGCCCACGGTACGGACCGTGCTGCTCAAGCGCTATGACCCACGCGGGTTCGTGTTCTTTACCAACTATGGCAGCCGCAAAGCCAAACAAATCAGCGACAATCCGCAGGCCGTGCTGCTCTTTCCCTGGGTCCGCCTGGGCCGCCAGATCACTGTTGCCGGTCGCGTTGAAAAGATATCAAAGAGCGAATCGGTGCAATACTTTCTCTCCCGACCCCGGGGCAGCCAACTCAGTGCCTGGGCCTCAGCGCAGAGCAACGTGATCTCTTCGCGCGCAATCCTCGAGTCGGCTTTTGCTACGGTCAAGCGCCGCTTCGCCGAAGGCGAAGTCCCGCTTCCGGACTTCTGGGGCGGTTACCGGGTGGATCCTGACAGCATCGAGTTCTGGCAAAACCGCAAAGACCGCCTGCACGATCGTTTCCTGTACAACCGGGGAGAAAACGGCGCTTGGCGTATCGACCGCCTGACGCCCTGATTCTCGCCTGGCACGAGGGCCAATCGCGCGGTCTTAGGGCTGCTCGGGTGGCGTCATTTTCTCGCGCGGCAAGCACACCGGAAAGCGCGCTCGAATGGCCTGGTCCATTGCCTCCGGGATATGCGCAGGAAAGTGTGTATCCAGAATGCCCCGCGTTTTAAGGCGGGCGACCTCCAATACATCGGGTCGATCCGACTCGTTCCACTCCTTGGGGCTCTGGCGGTTCGCCACATCCGGATACACGTAATCGCGCTCCATCAGTGACAACGTTTGATCATGGCCGAGGTAATGCGATGGGCCATCGATGCAGACGTCGCGCATGGCGGCAAGCGACAGCGTGTCATCGTTGACCTCGATCCCGCGGATCGTTCGATTGATGGCACCCAACATATCGTTGTCAATGATATAACTCTCCAGGCAGCAACCAAGCAGACTCGCGTGCATTCCCGCCGCCTCGTAGACCAAGTTTGCCCCACTGTGCCCTGCCAACACATCGGTATACGCCTTCTCGTAGCCCGATTGCACGTCCGGTAGTTTCGAGTCCGCCATGCCGGCTGCGATCCCGGTCGGCAAATCATAATAACGGCCCATCTGGCCGCAGGCCGCCATCAGAACCGCCTGCTCGCCGCTGCCGCCGCTCATAGCGCCGGTCCGAAGATCGGATACAAAAGGCCAGGTCCCAAAAATCGCCGGATGACCCGGCTGCAACAGGTGGACGTAGACGAATCCAGCCAGCACCTCGGCCACCTCCTGTACCACCGCACCTGCCAGCGCCGCCGGACTCGTAGCCCCCGCCTGGCCCGCAGCCAGCAGCAAAAGGGGCATGCCGCGTCGCACACAGGCTTCCAGCACCCGGCAGGCATCCTCAGCAAAACGCAGCGGTGGTACCACAAAGCAGCACGAACAACTTACGAACGGGCGTTTTCGCCAAAGTTTCTCGCCACCGGCGATCAATTCCAACATATCGATCGATTCATCGGCGTGTTCCGGCAATACAAAACTTGTGCCGACGTGCTTGGTCGTGCCATGTACTGATGCATAGCACGTATTGAAATCCATCTCACGCGGGTCTGGGAGATCCCTCGGCACCATCGATCGCTGGAAAAAATGGATGTGCTCCATCCGGTCAACCAGTCGCGCTGCATCGTAAAGATCCGAAATGGTGGAATCCCGATACTCCCGCTTTTCGATGTCAACCAGGTGTACGGCTGCACCTGCGGTACCGAAATACACCCGCTCGCCGCTCAGCTCAAGGTCATACCGCTCTTCCTGGCCATGAAGTACGATATTGCGCGCAGCGCTCGCCACCGTATCCTCGACAAGCGCCCGGGGGAACAATAAGCGCCCTTCCTCAGACATGGAACAACCCGCCGTTGTAAACAACTCGACTTGACTGGGCGAGGGGTTGGCCAGACCAATCGTTTCCAGCGCATCCAATGCGGCATGGTGGATCCGCTCAACATCCGATCGAGAAAGTGGTTGAAAGCGCCCACCCGACTGACCGGGCTGAACCGGGCGCTCGTCCGCCGGTATGGGTGCGGACCGAAGTGCCTGGCGGGCTGCGCGCCCCCCCATACGCGGTTGTTTTGCCGTCATTTCTTCCCCTGTCGTCGCGTCAACGGGATCGGCTTCGGATTGTAGACCCTATTTGGCGTTGGCGACACGCAGCGGGGGATACTCTTCCTTAATGCATTTCCCCGGGTCCTGTCGATCGATGTATTCCCGCAAACCGTCAGGCACGAACGATCAGGTCGGTACCATGGCGGCTCAAGCGAACAGCACCCGTGTCGCCTACCTGGACGGTCTCCCCCAACGTCATCGCATACCCTTCTTCACTGTTCATCAAGATCATGTGCAAAAACAGAACCATTCCGGTAACGATCGGTTCTGCATTGCCGTGAAAAAACATGGGGTAATCCATCCAAGTCGGGCTAAATGTTGCACCCAAGCCGTAACCGCAGGCATTAAACCGGTGTGCTTGGAACCCGGCCTCATCCATGACCCCGGTGTGGGCATCAAAAACGGCCCCCATCGAATTGCCGGGCCGAACATTTTCCCGACAAGCAGCGAGTGCTTCGCGGCAAACCGAATGCATCTCGATCTGCCGTCGACCCGGACTGCCAATGACGAGGGTCCGCATGAGGCAGGCATGATAGCGTCTGTACACACCGGCAAATTCCAAGGTCAGCTGGTCCTTGTCATCCAGCACGCGACGACCACTATGGTAACGACACAGCAGCGCATCCCGTCCTGACCCGATGATGAACTCGTTGCCGGGATAATCCCCCCCTGCACTGAACACCACCGAATGCATCCCGGCAAGGATCCGACCTTCATTCTCCCCGGGCCGGGCAAGAGAAACTGCTTTATCGAGTGCGTCGTCGGCCAGTTGAGCCGCCTGCTCGACGAACAACAATTCGGCCTGACTCTTGACCATTCGCAAACGCGTGACAAGTTCAGAAGCATCGGTCAGCGTACAGAATGATTCGAGCGCCGACTGCACTGCGCCCCAGTTGCGCCCGGTCAGCCCGTAGGAATCCAACTCGATACCGAGGCGCTGGTCGCGGCACCCCAGCTCCTCGAGCATATTTCGCAGGAACGCGGCCGGCGACGCATCCGCCTCGTCTGCCCACACGCGGATGTCGTCGAGTGTCGAGGTATGCTGTGCTTGGCGCAGATCGGGCGCGCGGGTCATCAATACTTTTCGACCGTCAGCGCTGAAATACAAACACTGGAAAAAACAAAATCCGAATGTCTCGTAGCCGGTAAGATAGTACATACTTTCCTGCTTGAAGAGCAAAAGACCATCGAGATCCTGCGCATCGAGTGCAGCGCAAAGCTGCCGAACCCGCTGCTCGAACTCCTCGCTACGAAAATGAATCGCCATAACTCGCTGCCACTCGATACCCGGATCTTCGCCCGTAAAGGTACCACGGGTATATTCTCAAGTGGGCAATAAGGCAGGCTATGAGCCGCGACACGAGTCAGTTTCACATCAGCGGCGAGGAGATCCGCAACCGTGTCGGTTACGCAGAACTCATCGAAGCGCTCGATCAAATGCACCGTGAGGAACCTGCCAACCTCGGCGACCTGCTGCTTAGCGAACAGGGCGAGGGCGGGGCTACGGATCATTTTCTGGTCCGGGCGGGCTGGCAACGCGGGCGTGCGCTCGGCGTCAAAATGGCCTCCGTCTTTCCCGGCAACCGAGCGGCCGACTTGCCAGCGATCCAAGCCAGTTACGTTCTTTTCGACGGCACAACCGGGTCGCCACTCGCTTCTATCGATGGAAATGAACTGACTTGGCGAAAAACAGCGGCAGATTCTGCGCTGGGCAGCCTGCGACTTTCCCGTGCGAACTGTAAGACGTTACTGATGGTGGGCGCTGGCGCGATGGCGCCCCATCTGATTCGCGCTCACATCAGTGTGCGCCCGGAAATCAAACAAATTGAAGTCTGGAACCGCAGCGCGGATCGACGCGATCGACTGATCGCTTCCCTGCGGCCAGAGTTCGATATTGTCGCAACCGATGATCTGCAACGCGCGGCTTCAAACGCCGATCTCATCAGTTGCGCGACCATGGCCCAGCAGCCCCTTATCCACGGGGAATGGTTGTCGCCTGGGTGCCATCTCGACCTGGTGGGCGCCTTTACCCTCGATATGCGAGAGGCGGACGACACCGCGATGCGCCGCGGGCAGGTTTTTGTCGATTCCCGAAAAACCACCATCAGTGAGATCGGCGAGTTGGCCATTCCAATCAAAAATGGCACTTTGCGCGAACAAGACATTGTCGCCGACCTTTACCAATTGAGTGGCGGTGACCACCCAGGCCGTCAGGGACAAGATGAGATCACGGTATTTAAAAACGGCGGTGGCGGTCACCTGGATTTAATGACGGCCCGGTACATTTATGACAAATGCCGATTGTAAGATCTCCTGAACTTCCACGGCTGCGATCGCCCAGCGCTGATTCGTTTTTGGGCTTTTTATTAATCCCCGCAACCAATCTATTGAAATCTACAGAACCGACGAGGGCACCAATGCACGGGCCCGTTCTCTGGCGCCTTCACACCCGACCGGCTCAATGACGAGACGGTCGATCAGGCTCAGTAAGAAGACCGACGTCCCGCCCGTAGCCCAGGCCGCACCCAGCTTGACACCCGTCTCCAGCAGATCAGTTCCCTGCGGGTCCGGCTCGACTTTGGGGCGAAGCAGGGTTCCGGCAATCCGATAGAACGGGGAGTAAATGGGAGAAAGCCCCGACTGTTCAATCAGCGTTGCGGCCGACAGGCCCAAGCGGCGGGCTTTGGAGCGCACCGACAGGTTCATCGATTCGTCTGCTAATTGAACATCCCCGAAACCGGCCAGACGGAACTCCTTTGCTTTGATCGCTATCGTATGATCCGGCGGCGCCAAAGACCGCCCAATGCCGTTCTCGATTCGCATTCCGATAACGCCGCATTCAATTTCGAAGAACTTCTTCCTTTGCGCCCAGGGACTGACCTCGCGCAGGATCTGCTCGGCGATGTTGATAGGCGAAGTAGTGAGCAACTCCATTCCACCGCGTAAAAATCGCGCGCTTTCAAGATCTACGAACAGGTAACCGTCGCCTCGCTTCATGATTTGATGCAGAGAATTCCCGGTCCCTGTAATCCTACCTTTGAGGTTCACCCGGCCAGTTATTTCGCGATCGACTTTTCGCGCCGCCGGCAGCAGGGCAAGATTCAGACCCTTCCAGTCGTATTGGTATTTAGCCCGATAGGGCGTCGACCGAGTATCCAGCATCAGGTGAAGTGCGAGATCCCCGCCGAAAGCAGACGAGTTGGAATATGCGTCGACTTCTCCGTTCTTGGAGCTTACTTTGCCGGTGAGGCTTCTTAGATCATAGTCGCGGCGGAGAAAGCGCCCGACCTCAAAGTCCACGTTAACATCGTGGGTTCTGGCCCATCGCACCGGCAAAGGCTCCGCGCCGAAGAGGAACCTCCGCTCGGGTGGCGGCAAAAGTTCATTCACATTGACGTACGACGACCACAGTTGTGCGTCGATCTCGGCCCTGCCGCCATGGTCCGCAGCTAAACGATAGACGATTGACCCATGAAGATCGTTGTCGCCCGCGCGGAGATGAAACTCTTCCAGCAATACTTGTTCCGGCATCAAACGGATGTTTGCTTCTCCGCGAAAAGGGCCCACGTCCTCCAAGGCAAAAGATCCAAGCGCTGCCACCTCGGCAATCGAATCCGATTCCATTGCGAGGCGAAATTCGGAATCGCCCTGCGGCGGCGAGCCAAACACGCCTTCGACCGCCACGGAACCCAGTCGATCGGCGACCAGCCGTGCCGATCCTGTCACCGGCTGCCCGTCACCTGCGATCCGCGTTGCCGATCCCTCTACTTGGAAACTGCCAACCTTGGAGACGGCGACCCCATACCACTCAGCCCCCTCTGGCGCCCCCGGCGACACAATCGAGTACACCAGTTCGAATCCCGCTTGCGAATCAAACCCGGTTACTTCTCCGGTCGCCTTGACGTCCAGTTCCTTCGTATTAAGTCTCGTCTGCACGTGGAAGGATTTCGTATCATTCCCAGAGGGTCGGGCCCGAAGCGTAAACTCTCCGGGTTCAGGGTAGATCCAAGGTACGCCAAGCCCTGTTGCCAGGTTGCCAAGATCGTCAAAGTTCAAAACCAATAACCAGTCCGGGCGACCCGCGTAACCCATTGAGGGCAGGCGCCCGGAAAAATGACCCGCCACCTCCTGCCCGAGGGCAGTGAGCGTAAGATCCGAAGTAACCACCGTTCCAGCAACGGCTTTGAGCGACCCGGCAGCTGCCAATTCGATTCCCGCCGGGAGCGGCCAGTCCCAAGACCAAACCTGCGAAAGTCGGACCAGATCCGAGCTGCGTCCGCTGACCTGCAAGGTAAATTCCGGAAGACTGCCCAACGCATCCACCGTACCGGTCGCCCTCAGGCTGAGTTCCGGTGCGCTGGCA
>CAJXWH010000054.1 GCA_913062915.1 uncultured Acidiferrobacteraceae bacterium
CGATCATCGTTTTGACCCCCGGAGAGAACCAGAGCAACACCAACAGGCCGATCACGCCGAGCAGCAGTTTTTCCCAAGTAGCGAGTGGGCCCATAGTGTCGCGATAGGGTGAGTCAGACTCCGGCAGTGGCAATTGCGCGGAACCAATGGAATGCCAGACGCCAAAAGAAGCGTTGGTTTTACGAAATTTTACCAGCAGTTGAGGGGCTATGGTTCAATCGGTTTCGAACGTGATGTCAAACAGGTGAAAGGGTTTTGGAAAGAGAGTAGCATTGGCTGAACGGGCAAGAAAGCGCCCTCTCCAGGGTATTATGGGGGGCGCGGTTCGAGTGTTTTGCCCGCAGGCAGAAGTATTGACTCACCGCTTATGGGAGCCGTATATGAGTGAAGACCAAGGAAGTAATCTGTCCCAGCGGATTCAGGATCTCAAAGAAGAACATCGGGCCCTAGATAAAGAATTACGGGCTATTGCGAACGATCCGCTGGTCGATGATTTACAGATACAGCGATTGAAAAAACGCAAGTTATTTCTTAAAGACAGTATTGCCCATCTTGAGAGCAGCCTTTTACCCGACATAATAGCGTAACTCTTTATACCGGTTACTTTTCTAAAACGCCGCCCGGTAGGGGGCGTTTTTCTTCAGGCCTTAATAACGATAGTAATCCGGTTTAAACGGCCCGTTTACTGGTACCCCGATATACTGTGCTTGCTCGTCAGTTAAGGAAGTCAACGCCACACCAATTTTCTTCAGATGAAGGCGTGCCACCATCTCGTCCAGCTTTTTCGGTAACACATAGACTTTATTTTCGTATTGACCCGTTTGTTGCCAGAGCTCGATTTGAGCCAACACCTGGTTGGTGAACGAATTTGACATGACGAAACTCGGGTGGCCCGTAGCGCAACCAAGATTCACGAGCCGCCCTTCGGCAAGCAAGATCAAACGACTTCCATCGGGAAAAACAACGTGGTCGACCTGCGGCTTGATGTTATCCCACGAATACTGACGCAGCGACGCAACATCGATCTCATTATCGAAGTGACCGATATTGCAAACGATGGCCTGATCTTTCATCTGCAACATGTGCTGGTGTTGGATCACGTGATAGTTGCCTGTGGCGGTGACAAAAATATCGACAATCGAGGCAACTTCGTCCATGGAGACGACCCGATAGCCTTCCATCGAAGCTTGGAGCGCACAGATCGGATCAATCTCGGTGATCCATACCGTCGCCCCTAATCCCCGCAGTGCCTGGGCGCAGCCTTTTCCAACATCGCCATAACCAAGCACAAGCGCAACCTTACCTGCCACCATCACATCAGTGGCTCGCTTTATCCCGTCGACCAGTGATTCTCGGCAACCATAGAGATTATCGAACTTGGACTTGGTTACTGAGTTGTTTACATTGATAGCCGGGAACGGCAGCTCATCTGCGTTTTCCATTTGATAAAGGCGATGCACCCCCGTTGTAGTCTCCTCGGTCACGCCACGGATATTTTTCAAGATGCGGCTGTAGAAACCTGGTTGTTGTTGCAGATGTTGCCGGATGCTCGAATACAGCGCTTCCTCTTCCTCGCTACTGGGTTGATCAATCAGCGAAGGATTTTCTTCTGCCTTGGCGCCAAGGGTGACCAGCAAGGTCGCATCGCCGCCGTCGTCGAGAATCATGTTGGGCGTGCCGCCGTTGCTCCACTGCAAGATTCGGTGGGTATACTCCCAGTACTCTGAAAGTGTTTCGCCTTTATAGGCGAATACCGGCGTTCCACCCACGGCGATCGCGGCTGCAGCATGGTCTTGGGTGGAAAAAATATTGCACGATGCCCAGCGAACGTCGGCGCCAAGTGCATGCAATGTCTCGATAAGCACAGCAGTTTGAATGGTCATGTGCAGGCTGCCGGCGATTCTGGCGCCACTTAGCGGCTGATCGCCCGCGTGTTCTTCGCGCACCGCCATAAGACCGGGCATCTCGGTCTCAGCGATTGCGATTTCCTTACGGCCCCAGCCTGCAAGCGAGAGATCCGCAACCTGGTAATCAGAAAAATTGGGTTTTGTTTGAGCGCTCATGGCCTGTCTCCAAGCTTACCGAGCGCCGTTGCGTGTTCACAGACGTCGCTGGCCGAGCCTGGCAGAAAGGTGATTCTGTCGCAACGCTCCTCGGCCCCGTCTTCCCGCCGTTTTGGCGGCAGGGGAAGTTATCTGCTGACAGCCTCCTGTGAACCGAGTCCCGCTGCATCACGCAGCAGCTCAGCTTTGTCTGTGTGTTCCCAGGTAAATTCCGGTTCGGTGCGGCCAAAATGACCATATGCAGCGCTGTTCCTGTAGATAGGACGCAGCAGGTCAAGCCCCTGGACGATGCCCTTGGGCCTCAGATCGAAATGCTCGAGAATCAGTTTCTCGATATCTTCTTCTGGGATGACCGCGGTTCCAGAAGTATCGATCATGAGCGAGACCGGTCGGGCAACCCCGATTGCATAGGCTACCTGTATTTCGCATTTTTCGGCAAGACCCGCAGCAACCACGTTTTTTGCGACATAGCGCATCGCATAGGCAGCTGAGCGGTCCACTTTTGATGGATCTTTGCCGGAAAATGCCCCGCCCCCATGGTGGGCTGAGCCGCCATAGGTGTCGACGATGATCTTACGGCCAGTCAGCCCGCAATCTCCACGCGGTCCTCCAACCACGAAGCGGCCTGTCGGGTTGACAAGAAACCGAGTCTCTCCGGAGATCATCTCGGTGGGCAGCACCGGCTTAATGATTTCATCGACTACGCCTTCGCTGAGTGTTTCGTGACTCACGTCCTCACCGTGCTGTGTAGAAAGCACGACGGTGTCGATCGAGGTCGGTTTGCCGTTTTCGTAGCGCACGCTGATCTGGCTCTTAGCGTCGGGCCGCAGCCATGGCAACGTGCCGGACTTTCGCACTTCTGCCTGGCGTTTGACCAAGCGATGCGCATAGGTGATCGGGAAGGGCATCAGTACGTCAGTTTCGTTACAAGCGAAGCCGAACATCAATCCCTGGTCACCCGCGCCCTGTTCAAGATCCATGCCCTCGCCTTCATTTACCCCCTGGGCGATGTCGTTCGATTGCTTGTCGAGCACAATCACGACAGAGCAACTGGCATGGTCATAGCCCATTTCGGACGAGCAGTAACCGATGTCGCGGATGGTGTCACGCACGACCTGGGTCGTGTCGATCTGAGCCGTAGTTGTGATTTCTCCGGAGACAATTGCAAGACCCGTGGTTACGAGGCTTTCGCAAGCGACCCGCGAACCTTTGTCCTGTTCTATCAGCGCATCGAGCACCGCGTCGGAAATTTGATCCGCCATCTTATCGGGATGGCCCTCCGATACCGACTCCGAGGTGAATAGATAACTACGTGACATCGGCCCCTCCTAAATTAAAAACAAGATTTTATTTTGGCTGCAGTCAACGGGGTGTGAGCAGTGACAATGGTATTGCCAGTCGAATTTTAGCAGAGTGTGCAACTAACAGCGCCTGGGAATCGCGTGTTGCGACAGGGAAAACCTATGGGTGCTTGCCCACCTACGCCCTTTGTTTTTTTGCGAGGTAAATCCGCCAATTGTGTTGATCCAGTCGATGCTCGATCGAAAAAGCGTTGTCGATACTGCCCTCGACCCACTTTTCTGCCAGGGTCTCCGTCATGATCCAGTCGCGGTGCGCCCCGAGGGCGTTTTCGATATCTGGAGATCCCGTGATCTGCAAAGAAATTCGATCGGATACTTCGAGGTTGGCCTGCTTCCTTGCATCTTGCACGGTCCGGATCAGTTCTCGCGCCAGCCCCTCCTGTTCCAGTGCCGGTGTCAGCCGGGTATCCAGGGCGACCAGAAAACCTTCCGATTCCGCGCTGGAATATCCTTCGGCTGCGGTTGTCTCGACCAGGAAATCGTCAGGCCCAAGGGCGATCTCCTGCCCCGCTACGGCCAAAATACTGGTTTCTCGTTGTGCCTGGGCCGCGGCAAACGTGGGGCCGTCTGCTATGGCGAGTGCTTCACGAATGGCCGGAATTAATTTTCCGTAGCGCGCGCCAAGTCGCGGTAAGTTCGGTTTCAAGCGGTAACGGACGAGTTCGGCATCTCGCGCGACCAGCTCTAGGTTTTTGACATTCAATTCCTCAAGAATCTGATCCTTGTGGTGGATCACCGCCTGAGCTGTTCGATCATCGGGTAGACGCGCCAGCAGCCTTGAAAGTGGCTGGCGAACCCGTACTCGACTGCTTTCTCTAGCGGCACGGCCCAGCGCAACCACTTGTTGCACCACTGTTATGGACGCAAGCAGTTCATCATCGCGCCAGTTCGGGTCCGCTTTCGGCCAGTCGGAAAGATGCACGCTGATCGGGGCGTCTGCTTGTTGTCCGCGGACGAGATTTTGATACATCTCGTCGGCAAGAAAGGGCATGAACGGCGCCACCAGCCGGTGCAGAACGTCGAGGCATGTGTAGAGCGTCAGGTAAGCAGACTGTTTATCGGCTCCAGTCTCGCTTTTCCAGAAGCGCCGTCTATTGCGGCGCACATACCAGTTACTGAGCTGATCAGTGAACGTTTCAATCGCGCTCCCCGCACCTCTCGCATCGTAGTTTTCGAGTGCGGCTGTTACGAGATTGATCGTTCGGTAGAGCAAAGCCAACACCCAGCGATCAATTTCAGGGCGTTTGGCGTGAGATACGTCTTTGTCGAGATCGATATCATCGAGACTGGCATAAAGAATGAAGAAAGCGTATGTATTCCAGAAGGTGTTAACGAAAGAGCTCGCAACCTCCGCAACAATGTCTGTGGAGATACGTTTTTGCGCTTCAGGTGCAAGACGGGCTAGAAAGTACCAGCGCAAAGGATCAGCGCCAACATGGTCGAAAACATCGTACGGATCAACAATGTTGCCTTGTGATTTCGACATTTTCTTTCCATCTGCGTCGACGATATGGTTGAGGCAAACGCAATTACGATACGCCACACAGTCAGAAACAAGCGTGGCGATCGCATGCAGGCTGTAAAACCAGCCACGGGTCTGGTCAATCGCCTCGCAAATGTAGTCGGCTGGAAAGTGGCGGTCGAAGGTATCCTGATTTTCAAAAGGGTAGTGCCACTGGGCATACGACATTGCGCCCGAGTCAAACCAGCAGTCGATGACTTCGGGCACGCGCTGGTATTTACGGCCATTGTCGGGATGCTGAAAAACGATGTCGTCTACTGTTGGTCGATGCAGATCAATTTCCCCGAGAGGCCGCCCACACAACGTTTCCAGCTCTGCAATTGACCCGATACACAGAAAGTCCCCGTGACCATCCGTCCACACGGGCAGCGGCGTGCCCCAGAATCGTTCGCGGGAAAGGGCCCAGTCAACGTTATGCTCTAGCCAGTTGCCAAACCGCCCGTCACGAATGGCTTTGGGCACCCAGTTGATGGTTTGATTGAGTTCCACCATGCGATCGCGCACAGAGGTGGTCCGGATGTACCAGGCATTCTTGGCGTAGTAGATCAGAGGATCTCCCGTACGCCAGCCGAACGGGTAGTTGTGTCGGTAGGTTCCTTCATCAAACAGGAGACCCCGTTCTCGAAGTAGGCCAATGATTACGGGGTCCGCATCTTTAAAGAACAGTCCCGCGACGGGGGTCACGGTTTCTTTAAAACAACCATCCAAACCGACGCCGTGTACAACCGGCAACCCGTTACGCTGCGCGAGATCGAGATCGTCCACGCCGTATGCAGGCGCAATGTGAACGATCCCAGTACCGTCGTTGGTGCTGACGAAGTCAGCCGTGAGTACCCGACAAATATCGCCAGAGGCTTCAAGTTCATCAAATAAACGCTGGTAGTAAAGCCCAGCGAGTTCATCGCCCCCGACGGTTTTCACGATCTGGTATTTCCGCGTCCCAAACACCGATTCGACGAGAGGCGCAGCCATCACCAAGGTTTCATCGCCACATCGAACAAACGCGTACTCGACGTCTTGGCCAACCGCCAGCGCGAGATTGGCTGGAAGAGTCCAAGGGGTCGTTGTCCAGACCAGAAACGACGTGTTCTCTTGCCCTTGAACAGGAAACCGGACGATGATCGAAGGGTCTTCCGTTTCACGGTAGCCTTGTGCAACTTCGTGTGACGACAGCGTCGCGCCGATCCGCGGATCATAGGGCACCACTTTGTAGTCCTGGTAAATCAGCCCTTTATCCCAAATGATCTTCAAGAGGTTCCAAACGGATTCGATGTATTCATTGTTAAGGGTGTAATAGGCTTGTCCAAGATCGACCCAGAAGCCCATTCGCTCGGTCAAGATTTCCCATTCCCCGATATAACGCATGACCGAATCTCTACAGCGTTGATTAAAGTCGGCAACTCCAATTTTTTCCTCGATCACTTTTTTGTCAAAAATGCCGAGTTCTTTTTCGATCTCATGTTCAACCGGTAATCCATGGGTGTCCCAGCCCGCTTTTCGCGGCGCATGAAACCCCTGCATGGTTTTGAAGCGGGGATAGATGTCCTTGAAGGAACGGGCGAGGACATGATGAATGCCGGGGCGGCCATTGGCCGTTGGCGGGCCTTCATTAAAGGTATATAACGGCCGGTCGCGCGATTGCGCCAGTGATTTCTCGAAGATCTGGTTTGCCCGCCAGAAATCGAGAATCCGTTTTTCTAGTTCGGGTCCGTTATAACGACCGGATACGGACTTGAATGCCATGAATTTCGTTCCCAACAAAAACCCCGGATGCTACGGACTAGCACCCGGGGCGAAGCGGATCCTTTTGGGGCGCCAAGATCCGTGCGCGGTACCACCCGGCTTCGCCGCCTCCTGTTTGGCCCGGCGGCCTCGGTAGACAGCACAGGCTGCCTGTGACCCGTTCACGGGGGTCAATCGGCCGAGCCTACTGGGCACAAAAACCGTTCGGTCGGCGGCTCGAGGACGATCTTCACCGGGACCCGGCCGGGGCTCACACCATCCCCCGGTCGCTGGCACGCGGGCGGTTCCAGTTACTCCTTCCCTTCTTTGCCGTTGTCGCCGCTCGGGTCCTGGCCCCGACCAGCGAAATGGGGAGTCAATCTACCGGTGCCTCTGGCAAATAGCAACAAGCGGCCACCCCGTAGAGTCATGGGTTGCAGTTCCCGCATGAGGGAGTCCCATCGCGCCTCAAGCTCTACAAGAGGGGCTGTCGTTGTTCTTTCCTAGCAGCGTCGACAGATGCTCGCCAACACTGGCAGCCAAAGCATCGAGGTCATAACCGCCCTCGAGCATCGATATCAAACGACCCCCGGCATACTGATCGGCTATTTCCAACAAGCGTTCTGTCATCCACCCGTAGCAGCCGGTGGTGAGATTAATGGCGCCAAGTGGGTCAGCCTGGTGGGCGTCAAAACCCGCCGAAACCAGCACCACTTCTGGTCGAAACTCATGAATTCCGGGCAGAATTTGCTGTTTGAACGCCCGCTGGTATTCACCGTCGCTGCTTCCAGCGGCCATCGGACAGTTGAGGGTCGTGCCGGTCCCGCGCCCAAAGCCCGTCTCCGATGCTGCACCGGTGCCTGGATAATGCGGGTATTGATGGAGGCTGATGTAGTACACCGAGGGATCATCTTCAAATGTGTGTTGAGTGCCATTGCCATGATGAACGTCCCAGTCGAGGATCAAGATCTTGTCCAATCCGTGGTGCCGCTGTAAATAACGGGCCGCGATGGCCACGTTGTTAAACAAACAGAATCCAAGCGCCGTGTTTTTTTCCGCATGATGCCCTGGCGGTCGTACCAGAGCGAAACCGTTGTCAACTTGTCCTGAGACAACTGCATCAACGAGTTGGAGTATGCCACCGGCCGCGAGTAGCGCTGTGTCGAATGACTGCCTACTGACCTGGACGTCTGGGCTATCTAGATAGTCGTGCCCGTCCAAACATACCTGCTGGGCACGTCGTACGAGTTCAAGGTCGTGCACATTGCAAAGCCACGCTTCATCACACGCGATTGCACGAAGCGGCAACAGCTGTCCAAACCAAGATTGTTTTACCAACTGATCGAGTACGGCGCTCAGGCGGGCTGCACGTTCTGGATGCGATCGACCTGTATCATGAAGCAAAAAACGATCATCTGAGAGAAACGCGGTATTCATTGGAATGTTGTCATCGCATATAAATTCCGGCCGACCGGCAGGTCGCGGAAGCGTACCACCGAAAAGGTGGCATGAGGAGTTCTGAACTGAAGTCTTGGTCGGTACTCATCGGTACAATGCACACCATTCGTCACGAAATGCTAAAACGTGCCCACTCGTATTCCACATTACGATCTGCCACGGTTCGATTACAAGGGGAGAAGGGGCTGGCCTAGCACATTCATGCAATGGATCACGAAGAAAGTGCTTTTGACGCGCAGTTTATCCATGGCGCGGGACATAGGCGAAGCCGAGCGTGGGGGACGGATTGCCCGCCGGCTCGACCCGAAAGACCAGCGTATCCTGATTGGCTGGCTAAAACCAACCGATAGCAGGTGCTGAATTCCCATTCGGCGATATTTTGGAACTTATTCTAAGTATTGCGGCTGTCGCGGCAGCGTGGTTGGGGAGCAGACACTGGCCGCTTTCTGCCGCTCAGGGGCGAGAGTTACACGGAAGTCTGGCTGGCTGTGAAACTGAGGCAGGGAGCTTTACGGTGGGGACTTATAACATTCATCGAGGTCGTGGTCTGGATGGAAAACGCAACCTCGCCCGCATCGCTCGGATGATCGAGGGGTGTGACGTGGTCGGCCTTCAGGAAGTGGAAGGCCATGGACTGCGGCATTTTCGAAATCAAGCCTACCAGCTGGGGCGAGATTGCGAATATGCGGCTCATTTTTCTCCCACCCGCCGGCACTTCTTTTTTCCACACCGAGGCAATGCGCTATTGACGCGACTCCCGGTCACGCATTGGCAAAGAGAGCCGTTGTCGCCTACGACCGGCAAAGCGTATCGGAACATGACCATCTATACGATTTCGTTCAACGGAGAAGCCGTCCACATCATCAATACTCACCTGTCTAAACCCGAAGAGCAAATTGCCCCGCTGAGAAGGGTATTTGAAGTATTTTCAGGTTTGGAGCGAGTGGTATTGCTCGGCGATTTCAATGCCCACCCGGCGCATCCTGAATTGCGCGAACTCTTGGCATCGGGCGTTGAGGATGCCACATCCATCATTACCGGCCAAGATCCACTGAGAGTGGACTGGATACTGGCGCGCGGTCTTAAGGTGTTATGGGCACGAAGTGAACCGACCGGCCCCTCAGATCACCCGTTTTATTTAGCCAGTTTAAGCCTGACATAAAACGACCCGCCTTTATCGCAGTTCGCTAAAACCGGCTTCACTAAGTTTTTTTTGCGTGAGTTCGTATAGGGCCGGATGAGGATGATCTTTTTTCCAATTGCGAAGAAGTCTCTCCACGTCTTTGCTGATATGACTGCGAGCAGCCTCCTCGTCTTCATACTGTTTCATTGCATCGAGATCCAATAACACGGCTCGGTCTTGCGCGAGCAAGATATTGCTTCCTTTTAAGTCACCGTGTGCGATGTGGTGGTCCCAAATTTTTTTCAACGTATCAATGATTTGTTCTAGTTGTTTTCCCTGGACGGTCTCATCGTCAATGGCTGGCAGGCGATCCAGGCAAGAAGGTCCATCCACGAATTCGGCGAGATACCAGGAACGGCCTTTCAGCCCAGCACCCAGGTATTCCTGAATGAATGCAACCGGGGGCGCGATCGCAACGCCAAGATTTTCGAGAGCCATTGCGCGCATCCAGCAGTTCTCGGCTCTTGATCTGCCGACTGTGCGACGAACTGCGTGCCAGGCACTCTTGGTGTTATAGCGCTTGATTACGATTGGGCAATCTTCTACCAGATTTGGAACGACCTTGACGGTAGTCGTCTTATCATCCTTGATTGGTGGATCGCCGCCGTACTTTTTCAAGTCTTGGTCGGGGTCTTCTAGAAAGTCACGGAGTCTTGGGGACTGGTAGCAAGTGCGGCATTGAACCCTGAAGTTCTCAAGAGCAAAGGATTCAACTTCATCAGACGTATGCGCAGCTCGAATCACGGGGGCATCAAGATGGGGTCTGTTAGCAGGACGGCGAGCCCGCAATCTTTGAGTTAAGCAGCCTAATGCTGTGTGCGTGCTGCGGGCACCGTTTTCGTTGTCGTAAGTGAACCCTTTTGGCTTTTACGCTGTTCAGCCTCAAGAAGATTGTCCGCTTTTGATACTACCCCACTCCAGAATGGTCGGTCACCCGATAACGTCTCGCACAAGGGGACGCCTTGGTAGGTTGAAACAAACCGATAAAGATCTCTCTGGGTGAGCAGTCCCGCCTTGATCAGGGGTAGACAAGAGTAACGAAGTCCCGAAATATCCTTCAGTTTCCAACGCTCGGGTGTTTCTCGTCGAATCTGCATGCGGTGTAGATCTATGACATACAACCTGCTTTTTTCGATCGAAAGTTCACCGTTATCATATTCTCGCTGCAGCAGGAAATGGCCGAGATAGAAGTCGCGGTGATTGGCGCCACTTTGATGGATCGTGCGGGCCATCTCCGCGATTCTTCGAATCAGCCATCTCTTGTAGCGGAGTTCACTCTTTTTTCTCGGTGGGTTTCTTTGCCATTCGTAGCCTAGCTCTTCGAGGCTAATCGATCCTTCGATCTCCTCCGTAATAATAAACGACTGACGCCCGGCATATCCCCCAGAGGTGCCGTACCCAGCAATGGTCAGCGTGTCAATCCCGTGCCTTTCCAAATGATGTACCCCGTGCCACTCATTTTTTGCGCCAAGAACCGGCAAGCGAAGAGATGTCCAATTTTTAATGATTTCCAGCCAGCCGACGCCCGTATGCGTCTTCAGGTAATAAGTCCTGCCGTCGAATTCAAGTCGGCTGGTCTTGCGACTGCCGTCACGGGAGGTTCGAATCAATTCACCCTGACCCTGGCGCTGCATGATCTGATCAAAGTCCGATGCGCGGAGGGCTCCAGTAGATAACCGTTTATCTAAATACCGAATGGAGCCGGCTGATGGGCTGATGGTTGCAGTGTTATGGCTCAACGCTTTATGGCAGTAGTGCTCTATAACATCAACCGCTGTCATCGGCATGCGGTAGAGGTCGTCATTTTCCCCATAATTCAAACCATTCGCTTGCCACTCCCCCCGCATCGGTGAGACCAAAAGGGCAGCCAGTTCCCGGTTCAGTTGATCTTGGTCAAACGGGGACGAAAGGACGGTTCCTCCGCCGGCTTTCTGGACATGGTGGGCGTAACCGCAGACATTTGTAGTCAGTACCGGCACACCGGCAGTAATAGCTTCGAGCAGAATCGTCCCGGTGTTTTCCCTGTAGGCTGGATGCAGCAGCAGATCGCCCGCTGCAAGAAAATCGGGAATTTCCAGGCGACCTCCGAGGAAATGAACCTGGCGCCCAACTCCCAGTTGCTCAGCTAAGTCCTGATACGCTCCTGGGTGATCCTGACCGATGACCATCAATTGCGAACGTTTCCGCAAGTCAGAAGCCAAACTGGCCAGGGCCCGCAGGGCACGGTCTAAACCTTTGGTCTCGAAACCTGAACCTATGAAGAGTAGCAGAAGCGCATCGTCTGCAATCCCAAACTTTTGTCGTATTTGTTGCCGGGTCCCGTTACGATCTTTCACCGGTTTTCGATCTAGATCCAACGTCGGAGGCAACAGGTAAAAGCGCGAATCTGGCGTGTAATGGTACTCTTGATATACTTTGTTTCCGCGTTCAGATAAAGACAAAATCAGAGTTTGACTGTTTGTGCCGAAGACGGCTTTTTCATAGGCACAGAAGTGTCGATAGCGCCACATTAATCGAGATGCTGGAGGACGTTCTTTCCGAACACGTTCGATGTAGCAGAAATCTGCACCGTAGTAGATGTCGAGCCCAGGCATTCTGTTGAAACCGATTACCGCGTCGAACGATCGTGTTTTGAGCTGGTGGCGAAGCCTCCTAAAATAAAGTGTGTCCTTGAAATGATTTTGGACAAATTTATCTCCCCATTTGCCTAAATGCGTTATCTCAATTCCTATAGGTTGATCTCCTTCCCAGGTTGAAACGAAAACTTCGGCTTCGTGCCCCCGGCTTTGGCATTCGACTAAAACGCGACGGAGGTCACGCGACAATCCGTCATAAGGAGAGTACTTAAAAAGACAGAAAGCGAATTTCATCGGAGTGCAGACGGCCTTGGGGCTGCCCAACAGTGGCGCCAGTTAGTCTACCCGAGTTCCGTGGACTGGACTGGTGCCGCGGGAGAATGGTCTTGGTAGCGTCGTTCCCACTTCCAGGCCGTTCGGCAGATCTCCTTCAATTCATCATGTTGAGGCAGCCAGCCGAGTACCTCAAGAATGCGCCGGTTGTCTGCAATCAATTGAGGCGCATCGCCGGGGCGTCTTGCGGTCTCGATGATTGGGAAATCGACGCCACTTACGGATCGGACCGTCGCCAACACTTCGCGAACACTGTATCCTCGGCCGTAACCGCAGTTCAGTGTTTCCGATGAGCCACCGTCTGCGAGATATTGAAGTGCGTCAAGATGTGCGGTTGCCAGGTCCTCCACGTGGATATAGTCGCGAATACACGTTCCATCGGGGGTGTCGTAATCCGTACCAAATATTGCCAGCGAGTCACGTTTGCCCAGGGCTGTCTCGCAAGCCACTTTGATAAGGTGGGTCGCTTCCGGTGTCGCCTGGCCCAGCGTGCCGTCGAAACGGGCACCGGCAACGTTGAAGTAGCGCAAAGCGATGTATCGAAACGCCCCGCCGGCTGAAGATTGACTGCTCGCTGCAACGTCCCTCAAATTCCATTCCGTGATGAGTTTGGTCCGACCATAGGGATTGATCGGCAGGGTTGTCATTTCCTCTGAAACCGGTACCTTTTCTGGATTTCCGTACACCGCCGCGCTGGATGAAAAGACAAATAGCCCCACTCCAGATTGCCGGCAAGCGCCGATCAAGTTCATCGACGCTATGACGTTGTTTCGGTAATACTTGGCTGGATTGCGCACCGACTCGGGCACCACGATGTGACCCGCGAAATGAATTACTGCTTCGATTTGTCCCTTTTCCAGTAGCCGTGCCATACCGTCCACGTCACCGGCATCCAGCTGGTGGAAATCTACTTTCTCGGGGATCGCCCACCGGTGCCCGCTGTAGAGCGTATCGACCACGGTTAATTCATATCCCGCGTCAATTAGTTGTCGGGTCGTATGGGATCCGATATACCCGGCACCCCCGGTGACGAGCACTCTTGAGACTTTAGGTGGCACAGTACGTTCGCACGTTTGGTTTCCGGGCGCCGCCGAAAATTACAGGCGGGTCCCTGGGGCGCTACCCGTATGAATCGAGGTTGCGGTTGCTCGTGTGAGCGCTTC
>CAJXWH010000055.1 GCA_913062915.1 uncultured Acidiferrobacteraceae bacterium
TCTGAGGACGAATGACTTTTGAGTATTTGAGTTTTACAGGTAGTTCTTCTTTCATATCGAAACTCAGATAAACGAGGAATATTCCTCAAGGAGTATCTCCTATTCTCCGAGTCGGGTAAGGAACTGTTGATATTTCAACGTTTTTTAGACTATTTCTTATTGGACACAGTTTATTTCAAGACCAGTGCATTCAACCGCTCTGCCACCCCACCGCCAAAATGTCCGGAGGCACCTCTTTGCACGAAAGTCGCGGTCGTCTTTTACCGCCGACAGACCGATGACAACGGGTTTTTCTCCCCGAAATCGTCGCCTCCCCCGAGGCTCTAATCACTTGATTTACGTGTAGAAGTCCTTATTCTATAGATTAGACAGTTTGGCACTAACACTGTTTTTTCGTCCATATTGAGAGACCTATCCATGCAATTGCTTAATCGAGGAAATTCGACCACCGTCCGAGCCGCCGCCCGCGGCGTTGAAGTCAACAAGGTCCTGCGAAATACCTACGCGCTGCTGTCGATTACGCTGCTTTTCAGCGCGATCACGGCAACACTGTCAATGGTGAATCAATGGCCGCATCCCGGCTTGATCATCACCCTGGTGGGTTACTTTGGCCTGTTGTTTCTTGCTCGCCGCTTCCGAAATTCGGCACTTGGGATCGTCTTCGTTTTTGCATTGACGGGATTCATGGGGTTGACCCTGGGCCCAATCATTAGCTTCTACCTGACGGCCCTGCCCAACGGAGGGCAGATTGTTATGACCGCGATGGGCGGGACGGGGATCATCTTTCTGGGGCTCTCAGCCTACGCGCTGACCACTCGTAAGGATTTCAGCTTCCTCGGTGGAATGCTGTTTGCCGGAATTCTGGTCGCTTTTCTCGCGGGCCTGGGTGCGATCATATTCAGTATTCCAGCTCTTTCTATGGCAGTGTCGGCCATGTTCATTCTGCTGATGAGCGGTCTTATCCTGTATCAGACCAGTCAAATCATCCATGGCGGTGAAACGAACTACATCATGGCTACAGTCACGCTCTATGTTGCCATCTACAACCTCTTTTTAAGCCTTTTGCACCTGCTGGGAATCTTCAGTAGCGACTGACCGAACTCCGTACCATCAAGAAAAGCCCCGGCCAAGACCGGGGCTTTTTTCTGGTATCTGATGTTACCGCTAGTCGCCGCGCCGGATCACCTCGGTCCCACCCAGGTAGGGTCGCAATGCTTCGGGGATCCGGACGCTGCCATCCTCGTTCTGACCGTTTTCCATCACCGCCACCATCGTGCGCCCGACTGCAAGACCCGACCCGTTCAACGTGTGAACCAATTCGGGCTTCCCCGTCTCCGGGTTACGCCAGCGCGATCGCATGCGCCGGGCCTGGAAGTCCTCGAAATTGCTACACGAAGAAATCTCTCTGTAGGCCTGCTGCCCTGGAAGCCAGACCTCCAAGTCATACGTCTTGGCCGACGAGAAACCGAGATCGCCGGTGCAAAGTGTCACCACCCGGTAGGGCAGTTCCAGGCGCTGCAACACGGCCTCGGCATGGCGGGTCAACACCTCTAGCGTCTCCCATGATTCCGATGGGCGAACCACGTGCACCAGTTCGACCTTCTCGAACTGGTGCTGTCGAATCATGCCGCGCGTATCCTTGCCATGGGATCCTGCCTCACGCCGGAAGCACGGAGTATGACAAACCCGCCGCACCGGCAATGCGCCCTCTTCCAGTATCTGGTCCCGATACAGATTGGTCACCGGAACTTCTGCGGTCGGAATCAGAAAATATTTGGGATCCGTATCTGTGCTGAACTGATCTTCTTCGAACTTCGGTAACTGTCCGGTACCAAAAAGAGCATCCGAATTGACCAGAAACGGAACGTATGTCTCTACGTAACCGTGTTCCTGGGTATGCAAGTCCAACATGAATTGCGTCAGCGCCCTTTGCAGTCGGGACAAAGGGCCAGACAGCACCACGAACCGGGATCCACTGATTTTTGCGGCCCCGTCAAAGTCCATCATTTCGAGGTCTGCGCCAAGCGTTACATGATCTCGCGGTTCGAAATCGAACTCCCGCGGTTCACCCCAGCGCCGCATCTCGAGGTTGTCTTCCTCTGTTTGCCCTTCCGGAACCGATTCATGCGGAATGTTCGGGATCCCCTGCAACAATTTCGACAACTGATCCTGGACCGCAGTCAACTGCTGCTCGATCGTTTCCAGTTCGCTGCTCACCTGCTGCATGGCGCCTAGCATCTCGTTCGCCTCTTCCCCACTTGCTTTTCGTCGACCGATTTCTTTGGAGCTGCGGTTGCGTTCGTTTTGCAACGCCTGCTGGCGGCTTTGCAATGTCTTGCGATCGGCTTCAATTTGTGAAAATCTCTCGACGTCGAGCGTGTAACGTCGCCGCAGCAGTTGCTGCGCAACGCCAGCAGTATCACGGCGAAGCTTTTGTAGATCCAGCATGGTCTCGTTCCGATAGACCGGCTTACACTGAACGGCCCAGCATTACCCCGGCCCATGTTCCCATCAGACATACCGCGACTGTCACGACCACGTAGGCACTCGCGCGGCCATAGAATCCAGCCATCATCATATTTACAGCCTCCATCGAAAACGCCGAATAGGTCGTGAACCCACCCAGCAATCCGACCACAATGCCAGTACGCAAAACATCGTTGATGGGCAGTTTTCCCTGAAACCATATCAGCAACACCCCGACCAGAAACGAACCAGCCAAATTGACCACCAAAGTGCCTAAGAAAACCGGGGCCAAAAGATGGCTCATGAGCACACCAACCCACCAGCGCAAAATAGCGCCGACGGCTCCGCCCAACCCGACGACAAGCACAACCTCCACTACAATTCCCCCTCGATTAGATCGACTCCTACGGGCACGGTAAAGCGAAACTGACTGGCCGGAATCTGTGGATTCTCTTCGACATGGCTCAACACAATACGGGTGATTTGATCTAAATGATCCAGTAACTGGATCAACCGCAGCGTGTCATTCTGAAATCCGAGTTGCACCTCTGCAAAACTTCCTTCGCTCGCCTTCGGCTGCAAAGAAACCCAGGCCATAGAACCCTGCTGTCCAAGGTCCTCAATGACGTAGTCTGTTCTCAGGTCTCCCTGGCCGGCGAGCAACGACGCAGGAGTGCGTTCAAGCATGCTGCGCTGATCCCGCACTATAGCCTGCTCGAGCTCGATATCGTAGATCCAAATCCTTACGCCATCCGCAACGATTTGCTGTGCAAATGGTGGATAGTAGTTCCATCGGAATCGTCCGGGACGAGAAATCCATAGACGGCCGGCACTCTCTTCCAATGGCACGAGGTTTTCATCCAGCACCACCTGGGAAAATTCTGCCCGCAGTGTTTTCAATTCCTGAAAAAAGCGATTGAGGTTGTCCGTCGCCGTGGCCGCGAGGCCCGACATCGACAATCCTCCGATCAACACCCCGATCACACCGCACAGCAAGCGCCTACAGAATATATTCCTCATCATGCAGGACACTCAACCACCGTAAGCGCCCTATTCCTGTGGTGATGGCAACGCAAAAACTTCCCGCTTGCCATTTTCTAGGGGTCCAACGACACCACTTGCCTCCATGGCCTCGATCATCCGCGCAGCTCGGTTGTAGCCGACACGCAACTGCCGTTGAACAGACGAAATCGATGCACGCCCTGTCTCAGTGATAAACGCCAATGCCTGATCATATAGTTCATCTTCCTCACCGCTGCCCGCATCCAGCTCGCCACCCGAAAAACCATTTCCAGCGGTCACTTCTAAAACGCTCTCGAGATACTCCGGTGCACCGCTCAACCGAAGCTGCTCGGCTACCCGATGAACTTCCTGATCTGACACCAAAGACCCATGCACACGAACCGGAAAACCGGTGCCCGGTGGAAGAAACAGCATGTCGCCATGGCCCAGCAACTGCTCGGCACCCATCTGGTCGAGGACCGTTCGAGAGTCGGCCCGGGAACTCACTTGAAATGCGATACGGGTCGGGATGTTGGCCTTGATGAGGCCAGTGACTACATCGACTGAAGGCCGCTGGGTGGCAACAACGAGATGGATCCCGGCCGCTCGGGCTCGCTGGGCGAGCCGAGTAATTAGGTCCTCTACGACTTTTTTCCCAACCATCAAGAGATCGGCTAATTCATCGATGACGACCACGATATAGGGCATCTTGGCCAGCGGCGGCGCCTCACTCTCATCCTCCACGCCCACCGGTGCGAATAAGGGATCAGCGATCGGTTTTCCGGTTTTCTCGGCAGCCAGTACCTTACGGTTATACCCCACGATATTCCGAACCCCAAGAGCCGACATCAATCGAAAACGTCGATCCATCTCGTTCATACACCAGCGCAACGCGTTCACTGCCTTTGGCATCTCCGTTACGACCGGTGTCAGCAGGTGAGGCATCCCGTCATAGGTCGACAACTCCAGCATTTTCGGATCAACCAAAATGAGACGCACGTCTTCCGGGGTCGACTTGTAAACAATGCTCAGAATCAGGGCATTGATACAGACCGACTTGCCGGCCCCCGTCGTGCCTGCGATCAACAAATGGGGCATTTTGCAAAGATCCGATATCACCGTTTGCCCGGAAATATCCTTACCCAAAACCAGAGTTAGTGGACTTTTGCTCGACTCATACACCTCGGACGCCAATCCTTCGAGCAGGTAAACGGTCTCGCGCTCCTCATTGGGAACCTCCAACCCGATGAACGTCTTGCCGGCAATGTTCTCGACCACTCGAACACTGACGACCGACAGCGCGCGCGCAAGATCTCTGGAGAGGCCGACAATCTGGCTGGCCTTGACCCCGGGTGCCGGATCGATTTCGAAACGGGTAATGACAGGGCCCGGCCATACAGCCTCCACCGAAACCTCAATATTGAAGTCAAGCAGTTTCTTAACTAACTGGGCCGACATCTTCTCCAAAACGTCTTCGCTGTAACCGCTGCCGTGCGGCTCCGGATTATCGAGAAGCGCCAGCGGCGGCAACGAACCCTTGGGGACCCTGTCCTCGACAAACATGGGGATCGCCGTCTGTTTCTCCTTGTAAATCCGGGCGCCGGTCTTGGGCTGGATGATCTTGGGTTCGATACGAAGCGGCGGTTTGTTGTCCAAACCCTTCCGCAGGCCCGCGACGGCTTGCTGGCGCTGCCTACGAGACTGCACCCCCTGCGCCAGGTCAATCGCTGCCCGAGCCCGATTGATCAGCCAGTCGGCACCGTCACAAGTCCACTCGCCGATCTGATCCATGATGGTGAACCAGGAAACATCAAGGGCCCATGAGACCCCGGCAATCAGCATCACCAGAAATATCACCGTGGCCCCGACGATTCCAAAACTCTCTAGCAACCAGGCGCCGCTCAGACTTCCAACCCAGCCCCCGGCTTCGAAGGTCAGTCCAGCGATGTCCCTTACAAAATGAATGTTTTCAAGGCCGCATGCTGACAGTACTGCGAGTACCATACCGATCGTGTGCACAAGCCGGACGTACGGCGCCGACGACTCTTTGTGGTAGCGCAGGGTGCGCCAGCTCAGCAGTCCGAATATCAGTGGAAATAAATAAGCGGAATAGCCAAAAGCATGCAGAGCGAGATCTGAAAACCAGGCACCAAAACGCCCACCCAAGTTTCGGACATCATCACTGCCTCCGGTGAAAGTCCAACTCGCATCTTGCTGGGAATAACTGAACAGGCTGACTAGAAGATAGAGCGTTAAAGCCGCAAACGCGATGACCAGTACCTCGCGGCCAAGCCGAGCGAGGCGCGGTGTAATCGCGGGAAGCCGCTTTGCGGCCGCTGGGTGTCTTCTTGCCTGCGCCAAAAGGATTCCGGGTCGGTGGGGAGGTCGCTATTCCGGTACAACGAATTATATCCGAGCCCCTCGGTTCCGATCACCCGAGGCGGGTAGTTTTGAGTCGCAGCAAAAAGCCCTTACCATACTGGCTTTTGCGCGATTGCCCCCTGTGGGGCGCTCTAACAACCCTTTTCATCTCACAGCTCTCGCGCCCTGGTCCGAACAATGAAACATGCCAGACTCCTGATTCTCGGTTCCGGCCCTGCCGGCTATACCGCAGCTCTCTATGCCGCCCGTGCCAACCTGAGTCCCGTACTCATTTCGGGGATCGAACAGGGTGGCCAGTTAATGACAACCACCGATGTAGACAACTGGCCGGGTGACCCGGCCGGATTACAAGGACCGGAATTAATGGAACGAATGCTGCGCCAAGCCCAGCACTTCGAGACGGATGTCATCTTCGATCAAATTCACACAGCTGATCTCACTGAAAGGCCATTTACCCTGACCGGCGACCAGGCGACCTATCGCTGTGATGCACTGATCATTGCAACCGGCGCATCGGCCCGCTATCTGGGCCTACCATCGGAGGCGTCTTACATGGGTAAAGGTGTGTCTGCCTGTGCAACTTGTGACGGATTCTTCTACCGGGAAAAACCAGTTGCTGTCATCGGTGGTGGCAATACGGCCGTCGAGGAGGCCCTTTATCTTTCCAAAATCTGCTCGAGCGTTACCCTGGTTCATCGGCGTGATGCGTTGCGGGCCGAGGCCATCCTGCAGGATCGATTAATGGCCAGAACAAAAGATGAGGGCAACATCGAAATCCTGTGGAACCAAACGTTACAAGAGGTGCTCGGTGACGACTTCGGGGTTACGGGAATCCAAACGCTGAACAAGCTGAGCGGTGAAACGACAACCCTCGCCGTGCATGGAGTTTTCATTGCCATCGGACACACTCCAAACACCGAAATCTTTGAAGGCCAGTTGGCCATGACAAATGGCTATATCCGAGTTCACGGGGGGCCGGATGGCAATGCCACAGCCGCCAGTGTAGCCGGGGTTTTTGCTGCTGGGGATGTAATGGACCACGTGTACCGGCAGGCGGTGACCTCAGCAGGAAGCGGCTGCATGGCGGCGCTGGACGTAGATCAATTTCTCTCGACCCAGAACTGACCTCCATCGATGTCCGGCCAACAAAAGTCAAAACCACCCGGCGTCAGTGCTGCCGATCGCGCACTCTTTCGCCAAGCGATCTCCGGCACGAAGACGATACTAGACTCGAATGATCAAGCAAATTCGAATTCCGAAGAAATCGCGCCCCAATCTGATGGTCAGGGCGTGCCAGCTTCAGATCGGGACCCCGCCAAGGGAATCCTCAGCCAAGACGGTGATCTCTTTTACCGGGCCGGCGTACAAAAGAACACGCTGAAAAAACTCACGCGTGGTCGCTTCAAAGCACATGCAGAAATCGACTTGCATGGCTGCACTCGACGCGAAGCACTCCGTTACCTCCAGACCTTTCTTGATCGGTGCCGTGCAGAACGACTGGATTGCGTGCGTGTGGTCACCGGCAAAGGTCGAAGTTCTCCCGGCCATCGCTCTGTAATTCGAGAAGCCACTTTGGACTCGCTCCGACACGAGCCGTGGGTGCTGGCCTACAGCAGTGCGCCTCCAAGCGATGGTGGCAGTGGCGCGTTCTACGTCTTGCTCTCTTTCTGAGTTTCATCGATCAGGACCACCGCGAACGCCGCGATTCCCTCACCACGCCCGATCGATCCCAACTGCTCTGTAGTGGTCGCTTTTACGTGGACGCTGCCGGGCGCGATGAGTAGATCGGATGCCATATTTGCCTGCATCGCGTCAAGATAGGGCGCGAGTTTTGGGGCTTCGGCTAGCACAGTGCAATCAATGTTGTGTGCCCGGTAACCCGCCTTTTCCAGCAACAACCGAACAGTTCGTAGGAATTCACGGCTGTCTCGGTTTTCGTTACTCGAATCCGTATTCGGAAAATGACGTCCGATGTCGCCGAGCCCCGCTGCTCCCAGCAGTGCATCACAGACAGCATGAATCAAAACGTCTGCGTCCGAATACCCGGTGAGACCATGGGTCCACGGAATATCCACGCCTCCAATGACAAGATGAGCCCCAACTTCCAATCGATGCATATCAAATCCGTGACCGATTTTCATCTGTCACCTCGCTGGCATCGAGCTTGAAGAATGAGGGCGGCAAGCTCGAGATCTTCGCGCGTTGTCACCTTGAGGTTATCGGCTCGACCGGGTACCAGGCGCGGCGTGTACCCCGCCGCTTCCATTGCCGAACTGTCATCGGTAACCGTCGCAAGATCAGACCGTTGCAAGGCATCCCGAAGCGCCCTGTAGGAAAAGAGTTGCGGCGTTTGTGCGCACCACAATCCCTCCCGCGAAATGGTTCGCTCGACCTGATCATGGCCATTCGATTGTTTCATGGTGTCGGGTGCCGGCAACGCCAACAGTGCACCAGACGGACCATCTCCCCGTTCAGAAATCAAACGTTCAATGTCCAAGGGTCGAATACACGGGCGCGCCGCATCATGAACAAGAACCCAGTCCCCGGTGTGGACATGGGGCTCGAGATATTCAAGCCCTCGAAGGACGGTCTCTGCCCTCGACACGCCGCCGACATAGGTACCAAGAATACGGTCACTGGCGACAATATTTTCATGCCACCAGCGGTCATCGCTGGCGAGGCCCACGGCAATACCGAGGATCGGGCCGACTTCCGTCAACGCCTTCAACGTATGGGCGAGGAGCGGCTTGCCAGCGATTTCCACATACTGTTTCGGCCTCTCCCCACTCAGACGGGAACTCGACCCTGCTGCCGGAACCAAAGCCCAGCATCTCGGTGCATTCATTGACTCACCTCCGGCTACGGTTTCCTGACCATTTCATTGATTCTTGTACTTCGGGTAACAAAGCCTGCGTTAGAATTCCCCCCCGCCTCTTCCGACCTCCTCCGCGTCCCCGTGCAATCGCTGGCCAGTCCGTTCAACCCCCATTTTCCGAACCCGGGTGAACCAGCACTTCATTGGAGCGGTCTCTACGGCTCCGCAGGGGGGCTGACAATTGCCCAGGCAGCGACGCATGACAACCCGCTGGTAATCGTTGTCACTCGTGACAACCGGCGCCTGCAGTTACTTCACAGCGAACTTCAATTCTACCGCAGCGGCCGTAACGCCCCGCCACTGGCTCGGCTTCCCGACTGGGAATGTCTGCCGTATGACCTCTTCTCGCCGCACCAGGATATTACTTCGGAGCGACTGCGCACATTGGCCAGGGTTCCCACGATGTGTCACGGCCTGCTCCTCGTCACGCTGGAAACCCTGATGCAGCGACTGCCGCCTACAATGCACATCCTCGGGCAAACTTTTTCCCTTGCGTGTGGCGAAGCGCTCGATATCGAGACATTTCGCGCTCAACTGCAACATTCCGGCTATTTCGCGGTAGCCCAAGTAATGGGGCCCGGGGAATACGCAGTCCGGGGCGGGGTGATCGATCTCTTTACGATGGGATTCGAGCGCCCCTTTCGGCTGGATCTCTTCGGTTCTGAAATTGAATCGATCCGTTATTTCGACCCTGAAACCCAGCGTTCCTCCGAGAAGGTGGAAAGAATCGACATTCTGCCCGCGCGTGAATTCCCTTTGACCAAGGAAGGAATTCGCCGTTTTCGGGAGAACTTTCGCGCCGCCTTCGAAGGCGATCCTCAACTTCACTTGGTTTACCGAGAGATCAGCCGGGGAAATACGCCGGCAGGCGCGGATTTCTATTTCCCTCTCTTCTTCTCCGAGACAGCAACCCTATTCGATTATGTCCCGCTGAATGCTTGCTGGATCATCGAGGAAGAGGCGGCGTTACAAGCGAACGCGCTGTGGGCGGAAATACAGGATCGTTATCAAATCGCATCTCACAACCCTGAGCGCCGCCCGCTGAAACCGGATCGCCTGTACCTCAGCCCGACCCTTCTGGCAGAACATCTCGGACGGCAGCGGCGCGCCCTGATACAAATCAATCCAACCAACGGGAACAGCATCGAATTTGACAGTCAACTACCCGACGAATTTCCCGTACAAGCCAGTTCAACCAAGCCCTATTCGGCGCTGATCTCACATTTGAGAAAGCACCAGCATCGAATCCTTCTGGTCGCGGAGACACCGGGTCGGCGCCAAGCGCTGGATGACCTGTTGACACATCACGCCATTAAAACCACCAGCACCGCCAACTGGAATGAGTGGGTGGCAACGGACGAATCGAGTCTCGCGCTTACCATCGGAGAATTGGAACGAGGCATGCTGCTGCCGGCGGAGAACATCGAAGTCATCACGGAATCTCAGTTGTACGGAGACCGAGTGCAACAACGACGACGCCGCACTCGACAAACAGTTGATCCAGAATCCGTCATCCGTTCCCTCGCCGAGCTCTCCGTCGGCGACCCCGTGGTCCATGAGGAGCAAGGGGTTGGACGGTACCGCGGCCTGCAGACACTCGGCATCGCAGGTGAGGAAACGGAATTCCTGGTGCTGGAATATCAAGATGGTGACCGATTGTATGTTCCTATCCTTTCCCTTCATCTGGTAAGCCGCTATGTCGGTGGCGACGCAGAGTCGGCTCCTTTGCATAAGCTTGGAACCGATGTATGGGACAAGGCAAAAAAGCGCGCCCGTGACAAGGTCCATGACGTGGCAGTCGAGTTGCTCGAAATGAATGCGCTGCGCGCTGCAAGACAAGGCTACTGCTTCGAGGTGCCGCACGAGGAATACGAAGCATTTGTGGACCGCTTCTCGTTTGAGGACACCCCCGACCAGGAACGGGTCATGTCCGAAGTCTTAACCGACCTGTCTTCCAAACATCCGATGGATCGGCTGGTCTGTGGAGACGTTGGGTTCGGAAAGACGGAAATCGCCCTACGCGCAGCGTTCATTGCCGTTCATAACCGCAAGCAGGTCGCCTTGCTCGTTCCAACAACCATCCTGGCACAGCAGCATTTTGAAACTTTTCGTGATCGCTTTGCCGACCTGCCGATTCAGGTGGAATTGTTGTCGCGATTCCGGCAACGAAAAGACATGGAGGCGGTGCTTGAATCCCTGCCGAGGGGATACCCTGACATCGTCATTGGCACACATCGACTGCTACAGAAAGATGTTCTTTTTCGGGACCTTGGTCTCTTGATCATTGATGAGGAACACCGATTTGGCGTGCGACAAAAGGAAACGCTGAAAAAAATTCGACGAGAAGTCGATATCCTGACTTTGACAGCCACGCCTATTCCGCGGACGCTCAATTTAGGACTGGCGGGGCTTCGGTCAATCTCTCTGATTTCGACACCGCCACCCGATCGACGATCAATCAAAACCTTTGTCTGTCCATGGAACGATAACCTGGCCCGAGAAGCCTGCCTGCGCGAGATTCACCGGGGCGGACAGGTGTTTTTCCTGCATAACGAGGTTCGAACGATCGATGTGGCTGCCAAACGGCTGGCTGCGCTGGTCCCTGAAGCAGAGATACGCATAGCGCATGGCCAGATGCCGAAGCGAGAACTCGAGCGTGTGATGCGCGATTTCTATCATCAGCGTTTTCACATTTTGGCCTGCACAACGATTATTGAAAGCGGCATCGACCTGCCGAGTGCGAATACGATCGTCGTCACTCGAGCCGACCGCTTTGGGCTCGCCCAGCTTCATCAACTCCGGGGTCGTGTCGGCCGCTCTCACCATCAGGCCTATGCCTACCTGATGACACCACCAGGCAAAACCTTACATGAAGATGCGCAGAAACGACTCGATGCGATTACAAAACTAGAAGAACTGGGCGCCGGCTTTATGCTGGCATCACATGACCTCGAGATCCGAGGTGCCGGCGAATTGCTGGGCGAAGAACAAAGCGGAACCATTGACGAAATCGGCTTTTCTCTGTACTCCGAATATCTTGGAAGAGCCATCCAGGATATCGCGGGCCACACGGAAACGGGTCAATCGAACATCACGCCCGGGTATCGCAGTCACGCGGAATTGCAGTTTAACCTTCCCACTCTATTTCCAGATACGTACCTCCCCGATGTGCATGCGCGGTTGGTGTTCTATAAACGGATTGCGGGCGCAAGCAGTGCAGAGGAATTACATGGACTGCAGCTAGAAGCCATCGATCGCTTCGGGCCACCCCCTGAACCTGCAAAATCTCTCTTTCGAATCAGTAAACTCCAGCTCGACAGTCAGGCCATGGGAATTCGCCGGTTCACACTCGATCAAAATGGGGGCAGGATCGAATTCGACCCCCATCCGACGATCGATCCAGGCCCCCTTTTGCAGTTGATGGCGGATCAACCAGGCGTTTTCCGCATGGCGGACGGCCATTCGGTCCAGATTCGAAAGCCACTTGAGGAGCACCCAGCGCGACTCGAATTTGCCGAGAAACTGCTCGCGCAACTGGCCATCGAATGAGCACGCAGTACACTTGGGCAACGCCAACCTACTTTCTTCTCGGAGCGGAGGTGAAGGTCGCTTGCTGTCTCTATACCCGTTAAAATGGATCATTCATTGATGCCGTATGCGACGCTACAAAAAGTTCTCTTTTTTGGCCTGCTCACGTCGGTGTGCGTGCCCGTACCTGCGTACGATTTTTACGATGTCGAGATTCTGGTGTTTCGACAGCTCGACAGTCAGGGCGATGATGAAGAACTCGATGTTCCGAATATTCGGCACCTCGAACTCAATCTCGAATTGCAAGATCTTTTAGACCGAACATCGGCGATCCCCCTGGAACCTGCCATCGAGGGTTACTTAAGCCATCCGGCTCAGCGCATCGGCAACAGCCGCGATTATGAGATCCTTTTTCATGGGCGTTGGTCTCAAACCACCTCTGATCGAAAAGCCGCACCTTATATTCGGATCGATCTGCCGGCGATCCGCCGAAGTCATACCCTGACCGGTGTACTCCGACTTTTTTCTACCGACCTGTTGTATGTCGATACGTTTCTCCGCTACCGACCGGCAGAGCAACAAGCAGCCAACCAAACCTCGAAGTCCGCAGGACGAAATACACAACCGTATTATTTCCTCAAGGAACGGCGCCGGGTGAAGTTTCGCGAAGTGCATTTTCTCGATCACCCGAAATTCGGAGTCTTACTTACCGTCTGGCCAGTGAAACTGCCTGAATTGCCGCCACCAACCAATGAGTCGCAACCCGCCATCAAAACCGACCCAGCGAATACCCCGTCAATTTCACCCAATTCGAGTGATTCTTGACCTTCGCAACGGCTTCGCTGCGGAATGAAATGACCCGGCAGATTCATGGCGAGACACTCCCCCACCTCTTGTAAACAAGGCCAAGCCAATGTCACCTGGATTAGAATCTGCGCGACTC
>CAJXWH010000056.1 GCA_913062915.1 uncultured Acidiferrobacteraceae bacterium
TAAGGCAGAAACCAACGCGCGCCGTAAATACAGACGAGCGGTGGACAGTGCGTACGGCCCAGTCTTAGACCTGATCGTTCTCATGGAAGCGACTGATTCGTTTAGAGCGTTGGAGACTGACCTTGCCGGTCTGCGCGATACGCTAGCAAGGGGACGTGCTCCGGAAAAAATGATCGATCCACTTAAGGCGCTGGCCAAACAGTTTGGCGCTATCAAGGGGGCCGGCGAGATCAAATCGCTAATCACCAAATCCAGGCGGGTGTTGGGCAAAAAAGCACCGAAAATCGAAGAGGCCATGTCACATCTTGACGAGGCCATTGCGATCTTTAATACGCAACGTCTCTGGAGGGCGCAAGCCAGGTCTGAGCTGTTGTCGCCTATCACGACTTATGAACAGGCTATCCGTGGCACTATAGGGTTACGCCAGCAAAAAAGACTGGCCAAGACTGAAGCGCTGTATGTTGCCGCGTGTACTTCCGGGCACCGCGATATATCCCTTCATTTTTAATCCCGTAGCAACCACGGACTTGTTGCCCAGCAGGTCTTGTGCAATGTGAAGTTTCTTATACCGTAGGTAAGGCCAACCACCGTTATGACCACCGGCTCGAAACGGGCGACTACGGAGACCGCGCAGACCCTTTCTATGAAGGGTGCAGGGTATTACAGCCAGCGTACCCGGGGTGCAAAAAACGTTATCGACAACGCGGCCAGCATGCTATTTGATGCAGTCCACGCGCTGCCAGAGCCTCTAGACGGACAACCTGTACGGATCGCAGATTTTGGCGCTGCCGATGGTGGCACATCAAAAAAGGCCATCCGAGATACCGTAGCGGAAATCCGTTCAAGGTTTCCAGATTGCCAGATCCAGATTACATACACCGACCTTCCAAGCAATGATTTCTCGGCACTCTTTCGCAATATGTTGGGCGTCGCAGAAGAATCAAAGCACACCTATCTTGACGAGTTCGATGACGTCTTCGTGGATGCTTGCGGCATCGGTTTTCACGAACAACTCTTCCCCGATGGGTCGCTCGATCTTGGATTCTCTGCGACCGCGATGCATTACCTGTCGGAAAAACCCAGTGAGATTGATCATCATGTACACATGGTTGGGGCGTCCGAGCCCGTACTCGAAGCTTTCACTCACCAGGCTGTGAAAGATTGGCAAAACATATTGCTGGCGCGGGCCCGCGAACTTAGGCCCGGGGGCCGCCTTGTCTTTATGAATTTCGGCAAAGACGAGGACGGCCGGTACCTCGGCAACACCGGCGGCATCAACATGTTCGACACCTTTAACGATCTCTGGGAGCAAATGGCGGTTGAAGGAAAAATCACCCAAGAGGAGTACATCAATGCCACGTTTCCACAGTCCTACCGAACCAAAGAAGAGTTCTGCGCGCCATTGGCGGATACTTCCTCACCCGTCTTCGCGGCCGGACTGCGCCTTGTATCCGCCCATACTGGGGTGGTTGGGTGCCCCTACCGGAAAGCTTATGAGCGTTCAAACGGTTCAATGAGCGCCCGGGAATTTGCAATCTCCTATATTCCAACGCTGCGCTCCTGGAGTGAAACTGTGTTTCTGAATGCCCTGAGCCCAGACCGACCACTTGAGGAAAAAGCTGGTTTGATCGATCACTACTATCAGCAATATGAAGACCTGGTGGCCCACAATCCCGCAGGGCACGCGATGGACTACGTGCATTGCTATCTCGCCATCAAAAAAACACCCGCCCAGCGCTGAGTTTTGATTTCGGTCCGGCCCAACTGAAATGAGTGGTGTTGGATTTTACGTAGGCGTTGTCCACCTTCCCCTGGGACGCAAAATCCCTGGCCTGACTACCGCCCGGTCTGGGTTACATGCAAGCCAGAAACGCTGGATAATCTGCGAAGGTCATCTCCGTCTAGTTCTACACAGCAACCCGCTCGCAGGTCTCTTGGCAATCGGATCGGCCCATAACGAACCCGGATCAAGCGACTGACGGTGCAATCTACCGCTGCCCATAACCGACGCACTTCGCGATTTCGCCCTTCTCGAACCACCACTTCGTACCAGCGGTGAGTGCTCGACCCGCTCCGCGCTCGAATGCGCTCGAATCGGCACGGCTGTCCGTCAAGGAGCACCCCCTTCGTTAGCTTTTCGATCTGTGCTGGTGAGGCTTCTCCCCGAATCCGGCAAAGGTATTCGCGCTCCATGCCAAAGCGGGGATGCATTAGCCGATGGGCAAAGTCTCCATCGGTGGTAAACAGTAAGAGCCCGGTGGTGTTGAAGTCGAGACGACCGACAGCAACCCACCGCCCGGTCTTGAGGGCCGGCAATCGATCAAACACACTCGGCCGGCCTTTGGGATCATTTCGGCTACAGATCTCGCCCACGGACTTGTGGTAAAGAATTGCGCGAGGTTGTCCCGATGCCGGCAGCTGTTGAGGAATGTTCGTTCCGTCGATTGCAATTCGGCTGCTCTCATCGACTTTGAGGCCCAGTGTTGCGGTCTGGCCGTCGACCGACACCCGACCCGCGCGAATCCAGTCCTCGATTTCGCGCCGGGACCCAACGCCCGTTCGCGCGAGGTACTTCTGCAGGCGTTCGGTCACTCGCCGGCGGGTGCAGCCACCTTCGGCATGTCGTCTTCAGCGTTCGCCGTGCCAGGCAACGGAGGCGTCGCCACCTTGACATCGGCATGCGGCGTTTGCAGGGACTCCTGGTCCGCGGGATCCTCTGTATCGATTGCGGGCTCACCCGTCTCGAGCGGATGCGCCCTTGCCGCTTTCTCGCCCGCCGCATCCTCCCAACGCTCGTTCCCTTCCCAATCCAAATCGAGGTTCAGATCTTGCACGATGTCTGCGATTCTCCGCGGATCCTCAAGTACCGGCAGTTCGTCCAGGGACTTCAGCCCGAAATACTCCAGAAACTTAGGCGTTGTGCCGTACAGTGCCGGGTGCCCTGGCACCGCCCGAACCCCGGTCTGATGGAGCCATTCCCGGTCCAGCAGCGCCCGCATAATCTCCGTGGTTACCGTAACCCCGCGTATTTCTTCGATGTCTCCGCGAGTCACCGGTTGCCGGTAGGCTATGATCGCGAGGGTCTCTAAAAGCGCCCTTGAGTATCGCGGCGGTCGAAGTTCGCGCAGTCGACGAAGCCAATCGGCATAGCCGGAGCGGGTCTGGAAACGGTAACCGCCAGCCGCTTGAATCAACTCTACGCCCCGGCCTTCGTACTCACCAGCCAGCGTTGCAATCGCTTTCAGGATCTCCTCTCGCTCTGGCGTCTTTGCCTTCGAAAACAGCAACTGCAACTGCTTGACCGAGAGTGGCGTTTCTGACGAAAAAAGTGCCGCCTCGATGATGTTGCAAAAATCTTTCTGCGATGGAATCATTGGTTGGGTAATCTCACGTAAATTGGTGCGAGATTCTCGTTCTGGGTTATTGTCAATAGCCCGCCCTTGACCAGTTCGAGGATCGCAACAAAACTCACCACGAAACCCGTGCGACCCTCGCCGACTGAAAAGAAATCCTCAATTCTCTTGTATTCCCCAGTTTTCACCTGGTCGAGAATCTGGACCATGCGGTCCCGCACCGAGAGCACTTCGCGGGTCACGTGCAGACTCCGACGGCGCTCGGCCGTCGTCATAGCCCGACGCATTGCGTCCATAAGATCAGTCAAGTCGACCTTTGCCTCCACCGCGTGCGGCTTGGGGTCTTCGACTCGCGCATAAGCAAGATATAGGTCTCTTTCCAGCCGTGGCCGAGTATCGAGATTGGCCGCAGCGGATCGAAAACGTTCGTATTCCTGCAGCCTACGAACGAGCGCAGCACGGGGATCCTCCCCGTCGTCTTCTTCGTCGACCGGTTTCGGCAACAACATCCGAGACTTTATCTCAGCCAATGTAGCAGCCATAACCAGGTACTCACTGGCCAGATCGAGTTGAATCTGCTGCATAAGCTCTACGTACTCCATATACTGGCGCGTAATCTCGGCCACTGGAATATCGAGAATGTCGAGGTCCTGTTTACGGATCAGATACAGCAACAGGTCCAGCGGCCCGGAAAAGGCTTCCAGGATCACCTCGAGGGCATCGGGCGGTATATATAGATCCTGTGGCCAGCTCTGTAGCGTCTCGCCTGCGACGATGGGGGTAGACGGCTGCCGGCCCCGCGTGTCTGATTGGTGATCCAGTTCGGTGCGTTCCATCAACTGTAGACCGTACCCACAACGTCGCGCACCTCGCGCAAGGTTTCCGCTGCAACTGCCTCGGCGCGAGCACAGCCCTCATCGATAATTGCGCGCACCTGTCCCGGGTCTTCTTCGTAGGGTCTCGCTCTCTCGTGCAACGCAACTTGCTCTTCCATCACGGCGTCTATCAGCGGGCGCTTGCAGTCCAGGCAACCGATCCCGGCGCTGCGACAACCCGCGGCCAGTTGCTCCCGCACCGTGTCCTCGGTGTAGATCTGGTGCAGATCCCAGACTGGGCACTTGTCGGGGTCACCCGGGTCGTTCCGTCTCTTTCGAGCGGGATCCGTCGGCATGGTGCGAATGGCACCCGCCACACGATCAGGATCATCCCGCATGTTGATGGTATTGTTATAGGACTTCGACATTTTCTGTCCATCGAGGCCCGACAGTTTCGAGTCACGGGTCAACAACGCTTCGGGTTCGGTCAGAATTGTACGACCGCCCCCTTCCAGGTAGCCCAGTAGGCGTTCCTTCTCTTCCGCGCCCAGGTTCCGACCCGCTTCCAGCAATTCGCGCGCGCCCTGGCGGGCCGTCTCATCCCCATTCTGCAACCAGGATTGACGGGCCGCTCGAAAACTTCGAGCGGCTTGCTTGCCGAGCTGGGTGACGGCCTGCTCGGCCTTCTCTTCGAACTCAGCATCCTTGCCAAAGATGTGATTGAAGCGGCGGGCAATTTCCCGGGTCAGCTCCACGTGGGGCACTTGGTCTTCTCCGACTGGGACCCAGCTCGCTCGATACATCAGTATGTCCGCACTTTGCAGCAGCGGGTAACCCAAAAAGCCGTAGGTTGCGAGATTTCGGTCCTTCAGCCGCTGCTGCTGATCCTTAAAGCTTGGCACCCGCTCGAGCCAACCGAGCGGCGTCACCATAGACAACAAGAGATGCAACTCCGCATGCTGCGGAATACGCGACTGGATAAAAAGGGTCGCTCGATCAGGATCGATACCTGCAGCCAGCCAGTCAATCACCATATCCCAGACATTGGCCGCCATGATTTCAGGGTCTTCATAATGAGTGGTCAGGGCGTGCCAATCGGCAACAAAAAAGAAACTGTCGTACTCATTCTGGAGGCGGGCCCAGTTCTTCAAGACCCCGTGGTAATGGCCGAGATGGAGGCGACCGGTGGGCCGCATCCCGGAGAGGACTCTGTCCCGTTCTCCCGCTGTACTCATCAGCTCTGTTCCTTGGCTTCTCCGGCTCTACCGGTACCGCAGTCTGTCGCTCTCGATCGCAGCGCGGGACATTGATTCATTATAACCGATTCGATTTTACAAACGCCGTTGGACTTGGCATTCACTTTCTACAAACTCAAACGCCAGACTCATGATAACCCTATCGAGAAAATTATCCTTTGCACTCATAAACTGGGCCCCCACCGATGTATCGTTCAAGTTCATAAGGGCAAAACTCTCTTAACCCGCGCCGGTAATGTCTTGCCCGTCCTTGTCGATTAGTTTTGTAACCTGTTGCCCCTGGCAAGCACTGATACAGGCGGCGATTGATCCTGCACCGGGAATCTCGAAATTCCCTTCGATCTCCATCAGGGGCTGCAATACAAACAATCTATGCTGCATCCGCGGATGCGGTAAGGTCAGCTCCCGTGAGTTCAGGATCTCGTTCGCGTACAACAGAAGATCAAGATCCAGTCGGCGCGGACCATTGCAAGATCCATCCCGCACCCGGCCAAACTGCCCTTCTATTTGTAGCAGGCAACACAGCACAGACAACGGGTCAAGCGTGGTCCCCACGCGAACAACCGTGTTGATGAAATCGGGCTGATCCTGCGCTCCAATCGGCGCCGTCCGGTACATAGAAGAGCGCGCTTCGACCGCCATCTGGTCGATCCGATCGAGACAATCAATCGCCTCCAAGACTTGGTTTCTCGGCTCTCCCAGATTGGCACCGACGCCAATCCACGCCCTGATTTTCGAATTCGTCAAGCTGTTTTCCCCCGTCGGTGCCTGCGCCGGCCCCGCTTTTGAGGGACCGTAAGTTCTGTGATCATCTTCCTTCTGGTCGGCCCATCGACCTCCTGGATGCGCGTCCACCAGGTGCCGATCTCAGCGGTTGCTTCGCCCGCTGAGATCCGCAGCATCAGAAAATCATAAGCCGCACGGAATCGCTTATGGGCCAATGTCTTAGGTACCAGGCGCGGCCGTCGCTCAAGCAGCCAGTGCTGCAGATTCCACATATCGAACATAGTAGTGGCAACCCGCCTTGATATCGTCACACGCTGCTGCTGTCTACCGATTACCGTACCGATTGCCCGATGCAGCGATTGCACCGGCGCCATGTCACGTTGCTGGTTCCGGTCGGTCTCAAGACACACCGCTCGCCACAACATAACTGCGAACAGAAAAGCCGGAATTACCGGCTGACCACCCGCCAACCTATGATCCGTATTCCGAAGTGCTAAGGACACGAGCCCATGGTCTGGATCAAGGTCCACCTTTGTATGAGCCCGGGCGCTCTCTGGAAAAAGTTCAGCCAAAAGACCAAGCCTTTGTAATTGCTCGTACGCCGCATAGCCGTGCCCGCAATGAAATATTTTCAGAACTTCGTCGAACAATCGGGCGGGCGGCACGTGCCCCAGAAGGCCCGCCAGATCGGGCAACACGGATTCAATCCTTCTCTCCATCCTAAGATCCAGCCGGACGGCAAAACGCACAGCTCGCAGCATTCGTACCGGATCCTCTTCGAATCGGCGTATCGGGTCCCCAATCACCCGCAGCAGGTGACGCTGCAAATCAGAAAACCCATCCACATAATCGATCACTACATCCTCGACCGGGTCATAATAAAGCGCATTAATAGAGAAGTCTCTGCGCCTGGCATCGTCGTCGCGGGTACCAAATACGTTGTCCCGCAGAATTCGACCCTGCTCGGCATGCGCTTCAAAACCGGCACTGCCGCGTTTAGGTGCAGCTCGGTATGTCGATACTTCGACCACGTCGCGCCCGACGCGAACATGAACCAGGCGAAACCGCCGACCGATCACACGTGCGCGGCGAAAAATGGTGCGAACCTCGTCCGGTTCGGCATCGGTTACGACATCAAAATCTTTGGGAACGTACCCCAACAACAGATCTCGCACGCAACCACCGACGACCTCCGCTGCGTATCCTGCATTCTGAAGATCGTGAACGACGGTCAACGCGCTGGGGCTCACCTTGTGCGATGACAAACCATGTCGACGGACCCGTATCTTCCGGCCCGAATCCGACTGTGCAGTGGAACCGCGCGAAGCGCGAGAAGCGATTCTCTGCTTCCCGGTATTGGATTGCCTGCTCAGAGGATTACCATTTTGAAAACATGATATGAGTGAGAACGAAAACGGCCAATAAACACTACGAAGTGAATGCCTTATGGTAGCATCCGATGTTGCACTGCGTCCCCGGCTCCCTTCGTCTAGCGGTCAGGACGCCGGCCTCTCACGCCGGTAACAGGGGTTCGATTCCCCTAGGGAGCGCCATTTTTCCGTCATCCAGATCGGGTTCAGCCTATGACAACCCGGTATGCTTTTTGAGGAACCCTAGCGCCGCTACGAGAAGCATACTGACAGCCGTCAACAAGCCTAGGCCTGCAGAAAAATCGCCAGTCGCATCGTACAGCACACCCAGCATCACGGGACCCGCTACCCCACCGATTTCGGCCACAGAAAAGTACAGTCCGGCTGCGCTACCCGCACGCTCTTCACCAATCCCTCTTGTTTCAACAAGCGTCAGGATAAGCACAGTGGTCATCGAGGATCGCGCAATCCCATCCAGTATAAGACCAGTGACCAAGACCGGGCCTAGCGCTGCCCTTAACAGGACGCTGGCTCCGATGGTACAGAGAAACAGCAGCAAAAGAACTCGATAACGGTGTTCTCGGCTCGCCAGTCGCGGTATCACCAGCGCGCCCGCAATGGCGACTACCACGGGTAGCGCAGCCCACAGGCTCGCCTGATTAACCGACATACCTCCCGATCGAAGCAGTTCAGGCATCCAGTTACTCAACCCATGGGTGAAAAACAGGACACCGATACTCATTAAGAGTACCAACTGTACAGATCGCAACCGTAGAAGCGGCATTACCAGAGCCCCCTCTATACGAATAGGAGTGTGTTTGCCGTCACGCACTGCGGGAAGCCAAGAAATTACGAACCACACGGCGCCCGCCAACACCGTCAGTAAGCCCCAGAATCTCAACACCAAACGCCAGTCCTCATTAAACCACGGCATCAATATTGAGTTGGTCAGAGTCAGCGACAAGATACTTCCCACCCCAAATCCCGTAATGTAAATCCCCATCGCCAGACCTCGCTCGCGCCCCCGAAACCAACCGGCGATCATTTTCGGCGCACCGGCTGAAATAATCGGCCCCCCAAGGCCGAATGCTCCCACTGCTAGAAGCAACTGGACATAGTCACCAGCAACGCTGCGACCGATCGCCGATACCGCAATCAATAACGCCCCAGCCGTAAATGCATAACGACTGCCAACGCGATCGATCAAGATCCCGCATGGGACTGAAGCCACGATATACACCAACTGCCAGACTCCAAGCACCGCTCCCATCGCAGAGTGACTCATCTGAAGATCCGCCTCAATGAAAGTCACTAGCGGCGCTAGGCTGGCAAGGTTCAAGCCGAAAGAAAAATACAACAACCAAACCCCTGCCAGAACCAACCAACGCGTTAGATTATTCGTTTCGACATCCGCTGCAGTTCGTTTCATTAATTATTGGGTCGAGAGCGAAGTCAATGGCGAGCCAGGGTGAAATCTCCCAGTAGATTCGTGCTAGGCGCACCGCCAAAACAATTACACCGCGATCATCTTCCGAGATGCCTCACAACGGACTCATAAACCACGAGAAAAATCTAATGCGACGCGCAAAAGCGGCAATTTTTAGAAAAGGCCTGACTCTCTTGATCACAATCCTTAGGGCCGCGCGGCGGACAAGTCGAGTGAAGTAGAGTTGGGCTATCCTCTGGCAGGAATTCTCTCAGATACTTTGGCTTGGCATCGGCACGATTTCCTCACCCGCTTCCTCCCCTTCGCGATCGACAATTTCAGATGGAAAACCTGGTGCCAACAACTGATGACCGCAGGCTTCCTCCAGCCGACGAACGATGTTTGGCGACCATTCGCGGGATCCATATCTCTTTTCGCCGTCTTTGAAGATCTCGAGCACCAATGGAGACATTTCAAGAGGCACACGACCGCGATCGGCGACCGCCTGAAACAGCGTCATATCCTTTACCACCAGATCAAGTGTGAAATTAATGTCGCGACTGCCGTTGAGAATTACCTGACCTTCAGTCTCGTGGACGAACGAGTTTCCCGATGAAATCCTTATCGCCTCGTAGGTCGTGCTGAGATCGATCCCAGCGCAATGAGCTGTCATCATGGCTTCGCCGATGGCCACCAAGTTCACCGAAGCCAGGTAGTTGGTCATAACTTTAAGGATCGAGGCTGACCCAAGTGGCCCAGTGTGCAGAATTTGCCGCCCCATGGCCCGGATCACGGGGAAGGCTTTGTCAAACGTGGGGCGTTCCGTGCCGACAAATATTGAGATATTTCCTGTAGCTGCCCGATGACAACCGCCCGAGACTGGGCAATCGATGGGTTCCGCCCCCTTATCGATGACCCGCTGCCCCAACCTCCTCACTTCCACTTCATCAGTCGTACTCATCTCTGCCCATAATTTCCCAGGGGCCAACCCAGCCAGAATTCCATCATCCGCCTCCATCACTTCCGCGCTGGCCGCAGGATTTGGCAAACAGGTGATGACCATATCAACCTGCTCAACTATTTCCCGCGGAGAATTGCCCCAGTCGGCACCCTGCTCAATCAGGGGCTTGGCAGTCTCCCGATCGAGATCGCGTACGACAAGTTCAAAGCCGTTTCTACGCAGACTGCCGGCAAGTTTGCTTCCAACGTTTCCCAATCCAATAAATCCGATCTTCATCTTTTTCATCCGCAGTCATGACCCCCAGGGAGTGAAAAGGCGCACGCAAATCTTGAGTCAGTATGTGTTCTGGCATTCATTGCGCGACTGTGATGTATTGTGCTCGGCTCGCTGTTAAGCCAGCGCAAGCTCAACTCAATTCGTCAACGTAGGATACGGTCACACGCCCAATTCCTTCGATAACGCCTTCAAGTGTATCTCCTGCGCTACAAGGACCGACACCAGCGGGGGTCCCTGTCATAATGAGGTCCCCAGCCCCGAGTTCAACGAAAGCAGAGAGATGTGAAATCGTCTCCCCAACATTCCAGATCTGCATATTCAGATTTCCATCCTGCCTAATCGAGTCATTTACCTTCAACCAGATTCTGCCTTCCGCAGGATGGCCAATCTCAGAGACTGAACGAAGTGCTGATACGGGCGCGGATTGATCGAAACCTTTACCCATTTCCCATGGGCGCTGCAGCTTCTTGGCCTGCGCCTGAAGATCTCTACGGGTCATATCAATCCCAACGCCATAGCCCCAGACATGTTCTAGAGCGGATTCGGAATTAATCTCTTTGCCGCCGACACCGATCGCAACGACCAGTTCAACTTCATGGTGTAAATTCGACGTCATTGAAGGAAATGCCAGTACCGAATTGGAAGAGACGATGGCATCTGCTGGTTTGGAAAAGAAAAATGGCGGTTCCCGGTCGGGGTCATGCCCCATCTCCCTTGCGTGATCTGCATAGTTTCGTCCAACACACCAAATGCGCCGCACGGGAAATTTCTTGTCCGAATCAGCGACAGGCAGCGCGCTCTGAGGGGGACATGGAATTACGAATTCGCTCATCTATCGATCTTTTTCAAATATCCGTAGTGATCAATTTTCCAACAATAGCTCTTCTTCAATACTAATGACTTCATCAACGTCAAAATTCAATTCCACTTTTACACCATTTGGGTCCAGCAAAAACAACTGGTAAAGCGCCTGATCGTTTACTCTCCTGTGTTTAACATCGATCTTTTTCTCTCTAAGATGGGCAAGCATATGCTGAAGATCAGTGCAACGAAATGCCACATGATCGACCACCCCAGTCCCAACGACGTCTGTCGATTGTTGACCCAAGTAGCGTTTTCTTTTTTCAGCGACATCTGGCCCTCCTGGACTTAAATGGACAACATCTTTTTCTCCGATATAGAGCCATTTAACAGGGAAGCCAAATTCCGGGTGAGGCCCTTCCTCTAAACCCAACACATCACACCACCAAGCAGCTGTTACTTCAAGATCTGCCGGCTGAATAAGAAAATGTTCGAGATGGTGAACAGGCATCAGAAAATTGCGAAAAATTCAACGGCCCGAAAGGAAATAAATAAATTGTTAGACTCCATAAAAATTCCACCAGTATTGATTGTCGGTACAACATACCGCTCGTGCAAAATTTATCGTTTGTCCAGCCGGAGCAATCTACGTGCATTTTCACCTAATATTAGGGCGCGTTTCGCATCATCAAGACTCGGGTGCTCGATGACGATTTTAACTGGTTGCTCATATGACATATCAAAACAAAAATCGCTTCCCATCACTACCCGATCAGCTCCTACAAGCTGTAACAAATATTCCAGCGCGGATGGCGAGTGAGTAATCGTGTCGAAATGAAACCGTCGCAGATAATCCGATGGAGATCTTTTTAAATGCTGACACTCCTGGCGCACACTCCATCCATGACTGATTCGTCCAACTAAAAATGGGAAACTCCCGCCCGCATGCGGGAGGCAAATAGACAGTCGTGGAAATCGATCCAGTACCTCGCCAAAAATGAGGTGTGAAGCGGCAATTGCAGATTCCGTAGGATTTCCAATAAAGTTGGTTAGGTAAAATTGTTTCAGACGATCAGGATCAACAACGGTAACAGGATGCAAAAAAATGGTAAGTCCGAGATCTTCGATACGCTCGTATACATCGAAAAATTCGGGATCAGAAAGTTCCCTTTCTCCGATCCTTGTGGCCATGTAAACCCCGCGGATTGCGTGATGATCTGCGACACGCTCGAGTTCGGCGATCGCGAGACTGGGCTCCTGCATTGGGAGCATCGCTAGGCCAACGAAGCGATTTGGATATTGCTCATGCGCCTCTATGCACGCATCATTGAATACTTCGGATAATTGCCTCGATAAATCCTGCGATGCCCAGTAGACCATAGGTATGGTTAGTGATAGCGCGTGGATATCGACACCCTGATCATCCATAGATTGAAGTCGCGCCTCAAGATCGAAATAACGCTCATCAAGAGGGAGAAGCCTGTGTCCGTTCATTTCAATCACCGGGCCGGCGGGATCTTCGAACGAGCAACGCACGCTATACTGATTCCCTTGCTTTTCGATCAGATCTAAAAACGCACGAGGATAAAAGTGGCTATGAATATCAATGGATGGCGCGACAGTCATTAGATGTCAACGCCCCCTCGCCATGGGATCGGTGTCATTTCTACTCTGATTCCTGAGACTCCGGCCAGATACGACGACCAAAACCGGGAC
>CAJXWH010000057.1 GCA_913062915.1 uncultured Acidiferrobacteraceae bacterium
CTCATCATGAAAATGAGATTGCACAGTCGGAAGCAGCAACGGGTGTTCCATTTGTGAACTACTGGATGCATAACGGGTACGTCCAAGTGGATCGCGAAAAGATGTCGAAATCCCTTGGAAATTTTTTCACGATACGTGAAATTCTGGCGCGAGATTCAAGCCCTCATCGGATGGGTGAAATCGTTCGCTTCATGCTACTTGCGAGCCATTATCGAAGCCCATTGAACTTCTCAATTAATTCCTTGGACAACGCGCAGGCTTCCTTGACACGTCTGTATCTTGCACTGGATAAAGTGGGCGTTTGCATAGCCAAAAATGATGCGTGGCAGGAATCGGAATACTGGAAGGCGTTTCATGCGGCTATGGCAGACGACTTCAATACGCCGGATGCAATCTCGGTTTTGTTCAATTTGGCAAGAGAGTTGAATCGAATGGCGGATCGCGGGCAGGTAGGGCACGCGCGCGAACTGTGTGGGCAATTGATTGCTCTTGCCGGCATCCTCGGCCTGTTATACCAGGATCCAGAGACATTCCTGAAAGGGTTAGGCAATACAGAAGAGCCAGCCAGTTTGCTGAAAGCAGAATGGATCGAGCAGCAAATTCATGAGCGATCCATCGCCCGCGAGCAGGGTGACTGGAAAAGAGCCGATCAGATTCGAGTCGGCCTGTCGGATCAGGGGGTTGTACTGGAGGACCGAAGTGACGGCACGACTTCGTGGCGCTTAGAGCGAATTTACACTAGCAAATAGCGGCGTATATACTTGAACCGCTACGTTGGAGCCCGCCGGCGTAATAAGTCGCGGGCTTTTTTTGCCGCAAAAGATAAACCGGGAGGCAGACATGGAACTTACTGGCGCCGAAATCGTTGTCCGGAGTCTTGCGGACGAGGGGGTAAGGCATGTGTTTGGCTATCCCGGCGGGGCGGCACTGCATATCTACGATGCGCTGTACAAGCAGGATCGTGTGCAGCACATTTTGGCGCGGCATGAGCAGGGGGCGACTCATGCAGCGGACGGGTATGCCCGCGCAACCGGACTCGTGGGGGTTGTGCTGGTCACGTCAGGGCCCGGTGTGACGAACGCGGTCACGGGGCTCGCAACGGCCCACATGGACTCCATTCCTATGGTATTAGTGGCGGGCCAGGTCCCCACTCACTTGATTGGTGACGACGCATTCCAGGAGGTAGATACGGTTGGGGTTACTCGGCCCTGCGTAAAACATAATTTCCTGGTAAAGGACGTCGCCGACCTCGCCGTAACGATTAAAAAGGCATTTTTTATTGCGTCAACGGGTCGCCCAGGCCCGGTTGTCATCGATGTCCCAAAGGACGTGACGGCGAATTCGACTAAGTACAGTTATCCAAAGAGTGTCAAGATGCGCTCTTATGCACCGGTACGAAAAGGGAACCGAAAACAGATTAAGCGGGCGGTGGAACTGCTGTTAAATGCCGAGCGACCCATCATCTATACCGGTGGCGGTGTAATCCAGGGAGGCGCCGAGAAAGAACTGACAAAAACAGTGCAGGCGCTGGGTTATCCTTGCACCAATACCTTGATGGGCCTTGGCGGTTTTCCTGCCAGCGACCCGCTGTTTATTGGCATGTTGGGAATGCATGGAACCTACGAATCCAACATGGCAATGTATGAATGTGACGTGATGCTTGCTGTTGGAGCACGGTTTGATGACCGAGTGACTGGCGACCTCAAGAAATTCTCACCGACGGCCCGCATCATTCATGTGGATGCAGATCCAACCTCAATTGGCAAGAACGTGCGAGTCGAGGTGCCGATTGTCGGCGAGGCCAAAGAAGTTCTCGCAGATATGAACGCGCTGATACCGGATAACGGAAAGCGTTCGAATGGGGAAGCAATCGAAAAATGGTGGCAGCGGATCAAAGAGTGGCAGGGTCTCAAGTCTTTAAACTATGACCGGGACAGTGAATTGATCAAACCGCAGTTCGTGATTGAAAAGCTCTTCGAAGTGACCGGTGGCGACGCTTTTATCACGTCTGACGTAGGGCAGCATCAAATGTGGGCAGCGCAGTTCTATCATTTCGATCAGCCGCGCCGCTGGATCAATTCGGGTGGACTGGGAACCATGGGCTTTGGCCTGCCGGCCGCCATGGGTGTACAGATAGCACACCCGGAGGCGACGGTAGCCTGCGTGACGGGCGAGGCCAGCGTGATGATGTGTATCCAGGAACTGTCGACCTGTAAACAATATGATTTGCCCATCAAGATTGTTAATTTGAACAATCGATACATGGGCATGGTGCGCCAATGGCAGGAATTCTTCTATGATCGCCGGTATTCACATTCCTATATGGATGCGCTGCCGGATTTTGTTCATTTGGCTGAGAGTTTTGGCCACACTGGAATTTGCGTTGAGAAGCCATCAGAGGTTGAGGATGCACTAAGGGAGATGTTTGGCAGGAAGGATCAGTTGGTGTTCATGGACTTCATTACCGACCAGACCGAGAACGTGTACCCGATGATCGCCGCCGGCGCGGGTCACAACGAGATGCATCTGCAGCCATTGAGTGACGGCAAAACTCCGCAGGCGCGCGAGGTGGCCTGATCCTTTGCGCAGAATAATTTCAATACTGCTGGAGAACGAATCGGGAGCGTTGTCTCGAGTGGCAGCGTTATTTTCTGCGCGGGGCTATAACATCGAATCGCTGACCGTCGCCCCTACCGAAGATGACACGCTTTCCAGAATGACAATTGTAACGGTTGGGTCTGATCAGATTATCGAGCAGATCACCAAACAGCTGAACAAGTTGATTGATGTTGTTCGTGTAATCGATCTGACAGACGGTCCGCATATCGAGCGAGAACTTCTCTTGGCCAAGGTCGTCGCTAAAGATAGGTCTCGCGAAGAAGTGAAAAGACTGGTGGATATTTTTCGTGGTCGAATCATCGATGTCACGAATACCACCTACATTATCGAGTTGACGGGGCCCGGTGACAAATTGAACGCTTTTGTTGAGTCGCTGGGCGAAATCCAGATCATGGAAGTTGTACGTTCCGGAGTGTCTGGGATAGCGCGGGGCGATAAGGCGTTAAGATCATAAATTTCAACGGGAACGAACAACAGGTTTCAACCGGTGGAGGAGAAATAGGACGATGCAAGTTTTCTACGATAACGACGCAGACCTTGGGCTCATACAGAACAAGAAGGTTGCGGTAATTGGATATGGTTCGCAGGGCCATGCTCACGCGAACAACCTGCGGGACAGTGGCGTCGATGTAGTTGTCGGTTTGCGCGACGGATCCTCGTCGGTGGCGAAGGCAGAACAAGCGGGCCTACAGACAGCTTCAGTCGCGGAGGCTTCACAAGTTGCTGACGTGATTATGATCCTGGCGCCAGATGAACTCCAGTCTGAGATCTACGAGAAAGAGATCGGTCCGAATTTGAAATCAGGTGTCGCGATTGCTTTCGCCCACGGATTTAATATTCACTTTGGGTTCATAGTCGCGGAACCGGAACTTGACGTCATGATGATTGCCCCCAAGGGCCCGGGACACCTGGTTCGCTCTACCTACACTGAAGGAGGGGGCGTACCATGTCTGATTGCTGTGCATCAGGATGCGACTGAGAAAGCTCGGTCGGTCGCGCTGTCCTATGCGTCCGCTATCGGCGGTGGTCGTGCAGGTGTCATCGAAACAAGTTTCCGCGAAGAAACAGAATCGGATCTTTTCGGCGAGCAGACAGTGTTATGCGGCGGTATAACGGCCCTCATCCAGGCGGGTTTTGAAACCTTGGTCGAGGCTGGATATGCCCCGGAAATGGCATATTTTGAATGCCTTCACGAGACCAAGTTGATTGTGGATCTAATCTACGAGGGGGGTATCACAAATATGCGATATTCCATCTCCAATACCGCCGAGTATGGAGACCTGACTAGGGGGTCCAGGCTGATCACCGACCAGACGAGAGCGGAAATGAAGAAAATTCTCCAGGAGATTCAAAGTGGAGAGTTTGCCAGAGAATGGATGGATGAGAACCGATCCGGCGCGGGCAATTTTGATCGCATGCGGGCAACCGCCCGGCAACATCCGGTTGAAGAGGTCGGTGAAAAACTGAGGTCGATGATGCCCTGGATCCAAAGAGGAAAACTCGTCGACAAATCGGTGAATTGACGACACTGCCGGAAAGAATTTCGGCTCGCTCTGCTGATCTCCCCATGGGTTGCCCGGCCATTGCGCGCGAAGGATGGGTACTCATTGCGGGACTCATCGCGTTTGCGGCAGGGATTCACTATCTTGCGGGTTTCTGGTGGGCCTCGCCTTTGTGGTTGGTTGTGTTGCTTGCAGTCCAGTTTTTTCGTGACCCCGAACGACAGATACCCCAGCAGGACCAGGCGGTTGTTGCACCTGCGCATGGCCGTGTCGTGGCGATAGAACAGGCTTATGACCCGTATCTCGAGCGCGACGCGATTAAGATCAGCATTTTTATGAATATCTTCTCCGTTCATTCAAACCGCGCCCCCGTCGAGGGGACCGTCAGGGGAAAATGGCACCAACCGGGACAATTTTTTAACGCGTCGCTGGATAAAGCCTCGGAAAAAAATGAAAGGAACGCGATTTGGATCAACACCAGAGATGGACACGATGTGGTTAGCGTCCAGATCGCTGGGCTCGTAGCCAGGAGAATACTTTGCTACGTCAAGGAAGGTCAGCCAATATTTCGGGGGCAGCGCTACGGGTTTATCCGTTTCGGCTCCCGCTTAGATGTGTATCTGCCGGTTGAAAGCCGTATCGAAGCCCGACTTGGTCATTGGGTGGATTCCGGCAGTGATATTATCGGTTATCTCCCAATGGTGGTCTGAACTTCAGTGAGCCGACACTCCAATACCGACAACGTATCCAGGCTGGATAAGCCCAGAAAGGGAATTTACATACTGCCCAATCTGTTTACCACTGCCGGGTTGTTCGCTGGGTTTTTTGCCATTGTTCAGGCAACGGTAGGTCATTTTGACTACGCGGCGGTTGCCATTTTCGTGGCGATGGCGATGGACACGCTGGATGGACGGGTGGCCAGGATCACCAGTACCGCAAGTGATTTTGGCAAAGAATACGATAGCCTGGCTGATGTTATCGCGTTCGGGTTAGCACCTGCTCTGGTGATCTATGAGTGGGGACTCAAAGCCGTGGGCCGTCCGGGTTGGTTAATCGCGTTTATTTTTGTTGCAGCTGCGGCACTCCGGTTGGCCCGATTTAACGTCCAGGAAACCCGCGATATTCGATATTTCCAGGGGCTGCCATGCCCGATGGCGGCGGCCGTTGTTGCAGCGGGCATCTGGGTTGCCGATACGCACGCAATTGAGGGGTACTGGGCGGCCGTCGTGGCGATGGCGGCGATGTTGATGCTGGCGTTGGCCATGGTCAGCACGTTGCCCTACCGTAGTTTCAAGGATCTGGATGTCAGGAACCGTGTCCCTTTTGCGGCGTTGTTTCTGGTTGTTTTTCTTTTTGTGCTGATCTCCTTTGATCCGCCTTGGGTACTGCTTTTGATCACCGGTACCTACTTCTTGTCCGGGCCCATTTTGTGGCTGACTCGTCGTGTACGCAATCGACGGGAGCACACGCACGATTCGGGCGAGGATTCCCAGGGCAAGAAACGCTCTCGCCGGGCTTGATTGCTGGCTCCACAAGACTATACTTTGCCCTCAGGAAGCGTTGAAACTCATGAGCCACTTGTCGATCAATCCGCGTAAATTGGGCTTGTCTGCCGGGATACATGCCGTATCGCTGGTCAATTTGCGCGCGCTTTCTCTTCGTCTGCTGCGCCGCTGAGGCGCAAAAATCTTCCATAACAACTCAAAAACCGCTCATTTCAGCCCCCAGGGACTGGAATGCCTGGTTCCCGGTGATGTTGTCGTTTCCATTTCGGGCCCAGGCGGATTAACTTTAGACGAAGCGCAGTGTTTCGGAACTCGATAGGGAAGGAGAACAGTTATGCAAGACCGTTTAATCATATTTGATACGACGCTGCGCGATGGTGAGCAAAGCCCTGGTGCATCGATGACCAGCGGAGAGAAGATGCGGATCGCCCGGCAATTGGAACGCATGCGGGTAGATGTGATCGAGGCCGGCTTTCCAGCGGCAAGTCCAGGTGATTTCGACGCAGTACAATCGATCGCCAAACAGGTCAAGGAAAGCACGATTTGTGCCTTGGCTAGAGCGAACGAGAAAGATGTCAGTCTTGCGGCTGACGCGATCGCCCCGGCGCGGCTCGGCAGAATCCACACCTTTATTGCCACCTCACCGATTCATATGCAGGACAAACTGCGGATGACACCTGAGCAGGTGGTTGATAGAACCGTAGCCGCGGTGACGCAGGCCAGGAATAGCACCGATGATGTAGAGTTTTCTCCTGAAGATGCAGGTCGGTCGGATCTCGATTTCCTGTGTCGTATATTGGAAGCGGCGATCGATGCCGGCGCAACAACAATCAATATCCCCGATACCGTCGGCTATACCCTGCCCGGTCAGTTTGGGCAACTGATATTCGATCTTCGGCAGAGAATTCCAAATTCCGATAAGGCGGTTTTCTCGGCTCATTGCCACAATGACCTCGGGCTCGCGGTCGCAAATTCTCTTGCGGCGATACTGAACGGTGCCCGCCAGGTTGAATGCACAATAAACGGACTGGGTGAGCGTGCCGGAAATGCGTCATTGGAGGAGATAGTGATGGCGGTCAGAACTCGGCAGGATGTGTTTGAATGTGACAGTAATCTCGACACCAAGCAGATTGTCCCCATAAGTCGTTTGGTGTCGAATATTACCGGGTTCTCAGTCCAGCCGAATAAGGCGGTAGTCGGGGCGAATGCGTTTGCCCACGAAGCGGGTATTCATCAAGATGGCGTGATCAAGCGTCGAGAAACCTACGAAATCATGCGCGCGGAGGATGTTGGTTGGGCGGCGAATCGCATGGTTCTTGGAAAGCATTCCGGAAGAACTGCATTTCGCGAACGTTTGACAGCGCTGGGGATAGAATTTACTGCGGATGAGGAACTGGATGCGGCGTTCGCTCGTTTCAAAGATTTGGCGGATAAGAAGCATGAAATCTTCGATGATGATCTGCAGGCCATCGTAACGGACAGAGCCACCGAGCAATCAAACGAGCGAGTCCGCTTTGTTAAGATGTCGATTGCTGCTGAAACAGGGAAGGCCCCGCGGGCGCAGATCACTCTAACAGTAGATGGCGAAGAAAAATCAGCGCAGGCGACCGGCGATGGTGTGGTGGACGCCGCTTTTAAAGCGGTGGAAGCAGTGACGCCTACCGAAAGCGAATTGCTGCTGTACTCGGTCAATAACATCACGAGCGGCACTGATGCCCAAGGTGAAGTAAGTATTCGATTGCAGCAAAACGGTCGGGTGGTGAATGGTCAGGGTTCGGATACCGATATCGTGGCGGCATCCGTAAAGGCGTATATCAACGCGCTGAACAAGTTACAAGAGGATCATTCGCGACAGTTTCCTCAGGTCGGAAACACTGTGTAATCGAGGCATCGCAGTGGAGCGCGCTAACCAGCAACAGTATCTCGATGGACTGCAATTCGTCCGCTGGGTCAGACGAGATCGCCAGGACCATCCAATTGAGCCGGATGCCGGCTTAGATCTATCCTCTACTGAAAAGGAATTGTTCGAGCTCGCTGCAGCAGTCGATCATTGCAGGGCGTGTCCTTTGGGCGAGACGCGACGGCATGCCGTGTTTGGTGCGGGGAGCGCCTCAGCCGATTGGCTGTTTGTTGGCGAAGCGCCTGGCGCCGAGGAGGATCGTCGTGGCTTACCTTTTGTTGGCCGAGCCGGTCAGTTGCTCAATGCAATGATTTCGGCTCTCGGCCTGGAGCGGGACCAAACGTACATTGCAAACGTCCTCAAGTGCCGCCCGCCTGACAATAGAGATCCACTAGGGGAGGAAGTGCGCAGCTGCGAGAAGCATCTTCACCGGCAGATTGAATTGCTTCAGCCGCGACTGATCATTGCGCTTGGCAGATTTGCAGCCCAGTCACTTCTAAAAAGTTCTTTGCCCATTGGCAAGCTGCGCGGGCGGCGCCATTTATACGAACCCTTTGGGATCCCGCTGGTCGCAACGTACCACCCCGCATATCTGCTTCGATCCCCATTAGAAAAGCGTAAGGCATGGAGCGACTTAAGACTCGCAAAAACCGTGTTATCTTGAAGGCAAAGAGGCAGAAAGTAGGTATTGGAACCGTCGAACATGGTCCCGGGGTCGAATCAGCGCCAATCGCCAAATTGGTTTACAACCAACCTTGGCAATAGATATCAGGAAACCGCCGCGGCGGAGCTAATTCGGATTTTTCCCCGAACTTACTTTTCGGTTGCGCTGGATCTAGGTCCAGGCACGGTTCAATACTTGCAGCATCTTGATACAGGACTTGGATTTCGGGTCAATCCAACCGAGCAGGTGAACGGTGGACCCACGGTGATTGGGGACTGGGAAGGTCTGCCGTTGGGTCGAAATTCAATCGACCTTATAGTATTGCAACACACACTGGACTTCTCGATCGACCCAAGGCAAGTACTTCGAGAAGCGGTCGAGGTACTCAGTGCCGAGGGGTGGATTGTAATATGTGGATTTAACCCGTTGGGACTTTGGGGTATATCGAGAATACTCTTTCAATCGAGCGGCAAAATGCCGTGGTCGGCTCGTTTCCTTAGACCGGGCCGAGTGCAGGATTGGCTGACTCTGCTCGGTGCGCAAGTCGTGGGGGGCAGCTTTTTCTTTTATCGTCCGCCAGTAAACTCATTGCGTCTGCTGCAGAAGTTGGATGCACTGGAACATGTTGGCCGCCGTTGGTGGCCGACCTTGTCAGGCGCCTACCTGATTGTTGGACAGAAGAGGCAAATGGCCACTCTTAATGTTCGGCAAAAATTTCCGACTTCTCGGCGCCAAGCGGCACGGGCACTCCATTCGATGAAGACAGGACCTGCGACGGGCTCTGGCGCACCATAGCGAGATTACCTAAGGTGTCAGAAAACCTTTTGCTTTCACCAGTCGAGTTGTATACCGACGGTGCCTGCCGGGGCAATCCGGGAATTGGAGGCTGGGGTGCGCTGCTTCGGTCAGGTTCTCGGCAGAAAGAACTGTTTGGCTGCGAGGAGAATACAACCAATAACCGCATGGAGTTGATGGCTGCGATCCGTGGTCTAGAAGCAGTAGAGGGGCACAGCCAAGTAGTGCTTTACACCGACTCGCAATATGTGTGCAAGGGCATTACCGAATGGATAGCAAACTGGAAGCTGAAGGGATGGAAGACGGCATCAGGAAAACCCGTGAAGAATTCCGAGTTGTGGGGAGACCTCGACGCTGTTTGCAGGCGGTATACAGTAGAGTGGCGGTGGGTGCGGGGGCATACCGGAAATCCGGGTAATGAGAGAGCCGATGCGCTTGCAAATCTTGCGATCGATCAGTTCCTGGAATCAAGATAGAATCGGGAACTAAGAGAGCCATGCGACAGGTCATACTGGACACGGAGACGACGGGGTTAGAGTGGGATCTGGGACATCGGGTCATTGAGATCGGATGTATCGAACTGTTGGGACGGCGGGTTACTGAGAAGCGTTTTCACAGGTTTATTAATCCGGAGCGCTCCATCGACCATGGCGCACTCGAAGTGCATGGGATATCTGCCGAGAGCCTATTGGGTAAGCCAAAATTCAGTGAGATTGCCGATGAGTTGCTGGAATTCATTACGGGCAGCGAGCTGGTGATTCACAATGCTGATTTCGACATCGGTTTTCTCAACAATGAATTGTCGTTGACCGGCAGAAATGTTGGGCGAATTGAGGACGTTTGCAGTGTTCAGGACACTCTGCAGCTGGCGCGGCGGCTTCATCCGGGCCAGAGAAACAGCCTTGATGCGTTGTGCAAGCGTTACGGGGTCGACAACAGCCACCGCACACTGCATGGTGCAATGTTGGATGCCGAGATTCTTGCCGATGTCTACTTGGCGATGACCGGTGGACAGACGGAGTTGTCATTTGTCGGGAAATCGAAACAAGGGCAGGCAGAGACAAAGACGAATCCGATGACCGTGGGCGTGAAGGACGGTATTCAGATAGAGGTCATCTATCCAAGCTCGCAGGAAATCGAACTCCATCGACAGTGGCTCGACATTCTTGGTGACGATGCACTGTGGCAGGACGGCCGATAGAAGCGGGGTGAGGAACGTTGACCTCGCAGCAGTTTCGATAGATAGAGGGATGCAATATGTCTGATGATGCGAAGTACCCGGTACGCCCTGAAATCGCGGCGGCAGCGCATGTTACAGATGCCGAGTATCAGGCGCTTTATCGACGCTCAATAGACGAGCCCGAACAATTCTGGGCCGAGCAGGCCGAGTCCTATCTTGCCTGGTTTCAGAAATGGGATCGGGTCATGCACTGCGATTTTCGCTCGGGGCAGATTCAATGGTTCGACGGTGGGGCCATCAATGCTGCCTATAATTGCCTGGATAGACATCTGGCCGAGCGCGGCGACCAGGACGCAATTATTTGGGAAGGAGACCAGGCCACTGAAAATCGAACGATTACTTATCGGGAATTACATGAAGAGGTCTGTCGGTTTGCCAATGTTCTGAAGTCTCGTGGTGTTAATAAAGGCGATCGCGTGTCGATTTACATGCCGATGATCCCCGAGGTTGCAGTCGCGATGCTGGGGTGCGCGAGGATCGGCGCGATCCACTCTGTGGTATTTGGCGGCTTTTCTCCGGATTCACTGCGAGATCGCATCCTTGATTCCGATTGCAAGGTCGTAATTACGGCGGATGAAGGGCCAAGAGGCGGGCGAAACGTGCCACTTAAGGCCAACGTAGAAGCGGCACTTGAGGGTTGTCCAAATGTCCATACGACGATCGTAGTGCGACGGACGGGAGGTGACGCACCATGCAGCACCGCGCGTGATGTGGACTACCACGAAGCCATTGCCAATGCATCGCCCGACTGCCCAGCGGAAGAACTGGGAGCAGAAGATCCTCTATTCATTCTCTATACATCCGGTTCCACGGGAAAGCCGAAGGGGGTACTGCATACGAACGGGGGGTATCAGTTATACACGGCAATGACTCATCGCTTGGTGTTCGATTATCACGACGGCGATATTTACTGGTGCACAGCTGATGTCGGATGGATTACTGGACATTCGTACATTGTTTACGGGCCGCTGATCAATGGCGCAACCACGGTTATGTTCGAGGGCGTTCCGAATTGGCCAGACCCCAGTCGGTTCTGGCAGATCGTGGACAAGCATTCAATCAACATTTTTTACACGGCCCCGACTGCGATCCGCGCACTGATGGCGCAGGGGAATAGCTACGTAAATTCGACCAGTCGAAAGAGTCTGCGTCTTCTTGGTACCGTGGGAGAGCCGATTAACCCCGAGGCCTGGGAATGGTATTACCGTATCGTCGGCGAGCAGCGTTGTCCAGTCGTAGACACATGGTGGCAGACTGAAACGGGGGGGATATTGATTACCCCACTGCCAGGCGCGACGCCGCTGAAACCGGGTTCGGCGACCCGGCCGTTTTTTGGTATTGAACCGGCGCTGCTGGACAGCGACGGCAAAGAACTGGACGGTGCGGCTTCTGGAAATCTGGTCATCAAGCGATCCTGGCCGGGGCAGATGCGGACGATATACGGGGACCACGATCGCTTTTTGAAAACCTATTTTTCAGCCTATCCGGGATACTACATGACGGGTGATGGGGCACGCCGGGATGAGGACGGGTTTTACTGGATTACCGGTCGCGTCGATGACGTGATTAATGTGTCCGGGCATCGCATGGGGACGGCGGAAGTAGAGAGTGCGCTTGTCCTGCACGACAGCGTGGCCGAAGCGGCCGTTGTCGGGTTCCCGCATGAAATAAAGGGGCAGGGTATTTATGCCTACGTGACAGTTATGGCGAACATCGAGCCGACGACGGCACTTCGCGACGAACTGGTTGCACTGGTTCGTAAAGAAATAGGACCTATTGCGACGCCCGATGTAATCCAATGGACCCTAGGTTTGCCGAAAACCCGATCGGGAAAAATTATGCGACGCATTCTAAGAAAAATTGCGGCCAACGAGTTTGAAGATCTCGGGGACACCACGACACTGGCAGACCCATCCGTGGTTGAGGCGCTCATCGGAAGTCGGGTGGCTAATGCCTAGCGAAGTGGCGATTCAGGAAGCCCGACTGGATCGACCAAGCAATCGATGGTTGCACCGAGGCGTTGATTTTTCTGAGTATTTTCCTTAGAATCCTGCCGCCTTACCCACAATACTCCTTGCCTCACCGTGCCTTCGGGAGGCTGCCAACCGAGAGGAGCCCCTAATGCGTCACTACGAGGTTATATTCCTCGTGCACCCCGACCAGAGTGAACAGGTTCCGGCCATGATTGATCGGTACCGCGCGCTATTGGAAAGCAACGGGGGCACGATTCACCGATTGGAGGATTGGGGCCGGCGCCAAATGGCGTTCATGATCGAAAAGGTCTACAAGGCCCATTATGTCCTTATGAACATTGAGTGTGACGGCAACACGCTCACCGAATTGAACAGCATGTTCAAATTCAGTGACGCGGTCATCCGTAATCTCGTGATACGTAAGAGTCGCGCGATCACCGAGCCTTCGCCACTGGCAAAGAGCAA
>CAJXWH010000058.1 GCA_913062915.1 uncultured Acidiferrobacteraceae bacterium
GGCAATCAGGAACTGATTGCTGAGACTCTGAAAGGCAGCGGCGCTCATTGTTTTGTCGATTGTAATTGTTTCACCGGGTGATCAAACGGGTGCTCTTATCGAAATGCCCGGTTTGAGTGATATGTAAGGCCGCCAGTATGACGCGCGATTTCTGTCGGCAGCAGGTCAAATGGGGCAGCCAATTTTGCGATTCGAATGGCGGCATCGTCCAGGCGTTTATTGCCGGACGAGCGGATGAGTTGTGCTTCCATCAGCTGGCCATTTCGACCAATCGCGACGTCGAGTACCAGCGTCCCGTTAACTTCGTACTGTTTTGCAACATCTGGATAATTCAAAGTTCCGATTCGCTTCACCGTGAGTCGCCATGCTTCTATGTAGGCAGCGAACGCGCTTTCGCGGGTGCTGGATGTAATGAAAACATGCCGATCTTGTTCGCGAGATTGTTGGTGAAGCCGATCAACTTCCCCGGCGAAAAGCGAATCAACCACCAGAGTCTCCGATGGCATCGCGCTCCGTTGTCCTGCATGGAGCTTGGCTTCCATGATCTTTTCTTCGGCGAGCGCAAGGGTGGAATCGATCATTGTGTGTCTGTTTTCTGACTCGGCGAATTTGCCTTTGCCTTTTTTATCAGCAGAGCGTTCAGGTTGAATGACGGGTTGAATTTGGGTGATGGGGAGGGGAGTTTTTGCAATCTCAAATGGAGTTTCCGTTCCATTTCCAGACTGGTTGTACTGCGCCAGAAATGATGCATCCTCGGGTTTCTCGAGTGGGGCATTGACCAGGGTCACACGTAAGGTAGGCAGGGCCGGCTCGGGTTTTCTTGAACGGCAATAAACCCGATACCGAAGATCACGACAACGTGGATCAATATGGACCCAAAGAGGCTGAGACCCGCGTAATCGTCGAGTCGGGTAGCGAGAACGCCAGATGATCGAAACACTGACACGGGGTGCCTCACCCGCAACCCCATGCTGAGCGGACCACCGTGCTGCTCAGCATTTCCCGATAGAAGATCATCAAAGTCGTATTGTAGCCTGTATCTGCCGAGGATTCTGCTACAATTCACGGCGTTTCATGCGCACCCTTCTGCAGGATCCTGCCAGGCCGTGGAGGCCCAAAGGCGACCCGGATTGCCGGTCAGTCCATCTCGTGTGCGGTAACTCATTCTCCTGCGAGTCCATCTGTGGTTGATGTTCCCGATCCCGGCGTTGTGCGAGAGATCGTCATCGAGGCGGCCAGGGGCGCTGGGGTCGGCCAATCGCTCCTAAGGGATGCATCGATCAAGGATGATGGCAGCGTGGTCACGACAGCAGATCATCTGCTGCAGGAGAGGATCTCCGCGGCGCTTCGTCAACGTTGGCCCGATATTCCGTTCATGGGCGAAGAGATGGAGCATGCAAGACAAGTCCGTATTGTCAATGCCAAAGGAGGAACATTCTGGACGCTTGATCCGCTGGATGGAACGACGAATTTTTCGATGGGATTTCCTTTCTATGGGGTGTCATTGGCATTGGTGAGCGCCGGGGAGGTGGCGCTTGGTGTGGTCTACGATCCCGTGCGTGACGAGTGTTTTCATGCAGTATCTGGCCAGGGCGCTTACCTGAATGAGCAGCGATTGCAAACGAACGCGACGGGGATCGAATTGCGCGCTTGCGTGGCCAATGTAGACCTGAAACGCCTGGTGGGACAGTTGGCCGAGCGATTGGTTCGATTCCCACCCTACCGGTCGCAACGAAATCTCGGCGCGTGCGTACTCGAATGGTGCTGGGTCGCAGCGGGTCGAATTCAGTTGTACCTCCACGGGGGACAACGAATGTGGGATTATGCGGCGGGCAGTCTCATCTTGCGGGAGGCGGGTGGGATGTTCAGCACCCTTAAGGGCGCGTCGTTGGATTGTCAGGTGTTCACTAAGCGATCAGTGGTTGCCGCGGTCAACGAAGAACTCTACCGGCAGTGGTTTCGCTGGCTGTGCGAAAACGATGATCGGAGTTTATCGACTGGACTATCAATAAATCGTGATCGAACCAATCAATAAATTGAATTGCAGTCCATCCACCGGCTATCTAGACTGCTGATCCACTGCGCGAAAGTGATGAACGCTGCTTGGTCGGCGGCAACCATGCGTTGTCTCTACCCGTCGGGCGGGTTTGGGAGAAAAGCATGCAACCCGGCGCTTGTCCAACGGTCTGCGGGAGCTTTAGGCCGCGAGATTAGATTTAAATGATCACAAGTTACATTAAAATTACATTAAAAAAGATGCCAGAAAAGGCAAATTCACGATGACAAAGTCTTCACAGCCCGCTGCCGGGCTCCGTCGTCAGAAGGCCAACGCAATCCGAGCGCTCAGCATGGATGCGGTGCAAAGGGCGAACAGCGGCCACCCCGGCATGCCGCTCGGAATGGCGGATATCGCCGAGGTGCTTTGGACGGATTTTCTTCGCTTCAACCCGGCGAACCCGGGCTGGCTGGACCGGGATCGATTTGTTCTCTCAAATGGTCACGGCTCCATGCTGCATTATGCGCTCTTGCATTTGACCGGCTACGATCTTCCGATGGAAGAACTCCAAAATTTTCGCCAGTTACATTCGCGCACACCCGGGCATCCAGAATATGGGTATACCCCAGGGATTGAGGCGACGACCGGACCACTCGGCCAGGGAATCAGTAATGGGGTTGGTCTGGCATTGGCAGAGAAGATACTGGCGGCCAGGTTCAATCGTGAGGAGTATGAGATTGTCAATCATTACACCTGGATCCTGCTCGGTGACGGTTGCCTGATGGAGGGGATCTCGCATGAGGCCTGTTCTTTGGCCGGCACCCTGGGACTCGGTAAGCTGATTGCCATTTGGGATGACAATGGGATTTCTATCGACGGGGACGTGAAAGGCTGGTTTACGGACGATACCCCAGCTCGTTTTCGGGCCTACGGTTGGCAGGTGATCGAAAATGTCGATGGCCATGACTCCGATACGATCGAAGCGGCGATGGTGCAGGCGAGAGCGGAACAAGCCATGCCGACACTCATTTGCTGCCGCACCGTAATTGGATGGGGTTCGCCCAATAAGCAAGGCAAGGGATCGTCTCATGGGGCCGCGCTCGGCGAGGAAGAGGTCGATCTGGTAAGGGAAACGATCGGCTGGCACCACCCACCGTTTGAGATTCCACCGGAGGTCTATGCGGCTTGGAATGCTACCGAGCGTGGAACGCAGTTGGAGTCCGATTGGAATGCGACTTATGCGAACTACCAAAAGGCCTATCCCGACGCTGCCGCAGAGTTCGATCGTCGAATGTCAGGAGACCTTCCTGCCGATTGGGAGAAGAACGTCGCGATCTTTCTGGATGAAGTCAGTACGCGCGGCGAAACGGTGGCAAGCCGTAAAGCTTCGCAGCAAGTGTTAGAAGCGTTGGGGCCGTACCTGCCAGAACTCATCGGCGGGTCCGCAGATCTGACCGGGTCGAACCTCACGACGTGGTCTGGCACCCGGCCTGTGTCAAGCGATCAGGGCGACGGAAACTATATCTATTACGGCGTTCGTGAATTCGGGATGGCGGCCATCACCAACGGTCTTGCACTGCATGGTGGTTTCGTGCCGTTTTGCGCAACCTTTCTGACCTTTTCGGACTATGCCCGCAATGCGCTTCGAATGAGCGCACTGATGAAGATTCCCACCATTTTTGTTTTTACCCACGATTCGATCGGGTTGGGAGAAGACGGGCCCACGCACCAACCGGTCGAGCACGCCGAGTCTTTGCGGCTGATTCCCAATATGTCGGTCTGGCGTCCTTGTGATGCGTTGGAAACCGCTGTCGCATGGCGCGTGGCCATCGAGCGCACTGAGGGCCCGACCTGTTTGCTTCTTTCCCGACAGAATCTGCCCTATCAGGAGCGGACCGCCGAGCAACGGGCAGCGATCGTACGAGGCGGATACGTCCTTCGCGATTGTCGTGGGATACCGGAGGCCATTATCATTGCCACCGGCTCGGAGGTCGCCTTGGCGGTTGAAGTAGCCGACGTGCTGGATGGGCAGGACCGTCGTGTCCGGGTGGTGTCGATGCCGTCCGCTGATCTTTTTGATGATCAAGATGGGTTGTATCGCGAGTCCGTGTTGCCGGGTTCTGTGAGCGCACGAGTTGCCATTGAGGCAGGCACCAGCCGAGGCTGGAGCCGTTACGTGGGTACTCAGGGATGCGTGATTGGGCTCGACAGTTTCGGGGAATCCGCACCGGCGGGCGCCGTTTTCGACCACTTCGGTTTTACGGCAGCGCATGTTGTACCGGCGGTGGAATCAGTGATTGAGAGGAACAAGGTCTTGTGAGAACGGCTCGAGAAAAATGCACACCGGTTTTTATTGGAGCGAAAGAATGCGACTGGGGGAAGCGATCGATCAAGTTCTCGGTTCAGGCATTAACTAATAATTGGATCGGGTATCGCCTGATCCAAAAAAAGGAAATCAGTGAATGACGATTAAGGTTGCCATCAATGGATTCGGTAGGATCGGGCGCAATGTTTTTCGGGCCCTATATGAATCGGGAAAACAGGATCAGTTTGAAGTGGTCGCTGTGAACGATCTTGGCGATGCAAGTACGAACGCCCATCTGCTGCAGTACGACACGGCCCACGGTCGTTTCAGTCAGTCCGTTACCGTCGAAGAAGACCAGTTTATGGTCGGAGAAACCCGGGTTCGAGTGCTCGCGGAGCGCGATCCGTCCCAGCTACCCTGGAGTGAACTCGGAGTCGACGTGGTCATGGAGTGCACGGGGCTCTTCGCCAGCAAGGAAAAAGCCAGTGCGCATCTTGCAGCGGGCGCCAGAAAAGTCATTATCTCCGCACCGGGTGGCAAAGATGTCGATGCGACCGTGGTCTACGGAGTGAACCATGATGTATTGAAGGCCACCGACACTGTCATTTCGAACGCATCGTGTACCACCAATTGTTTGGCCCCGCTGGTCAAGCCGCTGCATGATCATATTGGGGTGCTGGGCGGGTTGATGACGACCATTCATGCCTACACCAATGACCAGGTGTTAACGGACGTATATCACACGGATCTTCGACGCGCTCGTTCTGCTACGCAGTCGATGATCTTAACCAAGACCGGCGCCGCCGCCGCAGTCGGGCTGGTGCTCCCAGAACTCGACGGCAAGTTGGACGGATTCGCAATCCGCGTGCCGACAATCAACGTTTCGCTGGTGGATCTTACCTTCGAGGCGGCCCGGGAGACCTCTGTCGATGAGATCCACCAGATTATCCGCGACGCGTCTACCAGCAGCTTGGCGGGAATTCTGGAGTACAACGACAAACCACTGGTATCAATCGACTTTAACCATAACCCTGCATCTTCAATCTATGATGCCTCGATGACCCGAGTCGTCAATGGAACGACCGTTAAAGTGTGTTCGTGGTATGACAACGAGTGGGGGTTCTCTAATCGCATGCTCGATACTTGCATCGCTCTCATGGCGGCATCGTGATCTTTCTTCGGGCCGCCTCCAGAGCTGGGCGTGTGATCTTGCCCCGGTAGCGCTGCAAATCGGAACAGTGGGAGGGATGAAACCCGCCGCTCTCATCAAGATGGCGGATTTAGATCTGTCGGATCAAAGGGTGTTGATCAGGGAAGACTTCAATGTCCCCATCGGTGATGGCAAGGTCTTAAGCGACCAGCGCATCCTCGCTGCGTTACCGACGATCCGATCCGCACTTTCAGCAGGCGGTCGGCTCATGCTTTTGTCCCACCTTGGTCGACCCAAGGAAGGTGAGTTTTCAGAGGTTTTTTCTCTGGCTCCGGTGGCCCGCCATCTTTCTACACTGCTAGATCGTGACGTGCGCTTGGCAAGAGACTGGCTGGGTGGGATGCCACTGTCGGAAGGTGACGTTGTGCTTTGTGAGAACGTCCGTTTCAACGCCGGGGAGCGAGACAACAGTATCGGGCTGTCGAAGAAAATGGCGGCGCTGACAGATGTGTTCGTGATGGATGCGTTTGGAACAGCGCATCGCGCACAAGCATCGACAGAAGGGGTTGCACGCTACGCCCCGATCGCCTGCGCGGGCCCCCTACTGGTGCGAGAACTGGAGGCGCTTCATCAGGCGCTAAAGACGCCACAAAGACCGCTCTTATCGATCGTCGGGGGAGCGAAGGTCTCGACCAAATTCACGGTCTTGGAATCTCTGAGTCGGTTCGTCGATCAGCTCATCCCTGGTGGCGGGATTGCAAATACGTTTCTCGCGGCGGCTGGGTACGATGTAGGGAAATCGCTGCATGAGAAAGCGTTGATTCCAGAAGCTCGGCGGTTGTTAACTCAGGCCGAGACAAGAGGCAACAGTATTTCGCTGCCGACCGATGTGGTGGTGGCGAAGGCATGTTCCGCTTCAGCAGACACCACCATCAAACAAATACGGGAAGTCGCCAAGGACGATCTCATTCTCGACATCGGCCCGGACACGGCCGACGATTATGCAAGTGTGATTCGTTCGGCGGGCACCATCGTCTGGAACGGCCCCGTGGGGGTATTTGAGCTCGAACCGTTCAGCGAGGGAACCCGGAAACTGGCCTCAGCAGTTGCCCGTTCGCGTGCATTTTCGATCGCCGGCGGCGGCGACACGTTGGCCGCAGTGGAGAGATACAATGTAGAGAGTCAGATCTCCTATCTTTCGACGGGCGGCGGGGCTTTTCTCGAGTTTCTTGAGGGTCGCCAATTGCCCGCGGTAGCGATTCTGGAGGAACGTGCAGCCCATTGATTTCACCTCGGCTGCTTTTTAAAGCATAAAGCATAATGCGTCGAACCAAGATTGTTGCATCCCTCGGGCCGTCTACCGATGACCCCAAAGCCATGTCGAATCTGATCCGCGCGGGGATTGATGTGGCCCGCATCAATTTATCCCACGGCACGCCAAAGGATCATCGGTATCGCGCAGCGTTGGTTCAGGAGCGCGCCGCGAAACGTGGCCGCCCAGTCGGGTTGCTGTGTGATCTCCAGGGTCCAAAAATACGAATCGAGGGATTTCGATCGGGCAAGGCGCAGCTTCGAAACGGCAAACCTTTTGTGATCGACGGTACCCTGGGTTCGTCGGAGGGCACCGAAGAGCGGGTCGGTACTACCTATAAGCGTCTTCCCGAGGATGTCAAACGGGGTGACGTTCTCTTGCTGGATGACGGCAGTATTGCACTCCGAGTAGAAAACACGGAAGACAAGCAAGTCCATACTCGTGTGGTGGTGGGTGGAATTCTGCTGAACTACAAGGGCATTAATCGCCGGGGAGACGGACTGTCAGCTGATGCGGTGACTGAAAAGGATCGAGAAGACATAAGATTTGCGGTTGAACTTGGAGCCGATTTCATCGGCGTTTCGTTTGTACGCAACGCTGAGGACGTCGAACTTGCTCGGGAGTTGGTGCGCAGTGCGGGCAGCCATGCCCACATCGTCGCGAAGATCGAGCGCCTCGAGGCCGTCGAGAATATTGATTCGATCATTCAGGCGGCGGACGTCATTATGGTCGCCAGAGGTGACCTTGGGGTCGCGTTGGGTGACGCGGAACTTCCCGGGGTCCAGAAGAAAATCATCGCAGAGACCCGGATGGGCAATAAGATTGTTATCACGGCAACCCAAATGATGCAGTCGATGATTACCAGCGCGCAGCCCACCCGTGCAGAAGTTCTCGATGTGGCCAATGCGGTGCTGGATGGGACCGATGCTGTGATGCTTTCCGCGGAAACAGCCGTGGGTCGTCATCCCGCCCGGGTTGTAGCGGCAATGGACCGTGTTTGTAAGGGAGCAGAGCGACAACACAGTGCTCGGGTGTCAACGCATCGTATGGATATCCACTTTGAGACGACCGAAGAAGCCATTTCTATGGCGACAATGTATACAGCCAATCATCACAATATTACCGCTATTCTCGCACTGACCGAATCTGGTACGACGCCGATGTGGATGTCCCGTATCAGCTCCGGGATACCGATTATTGCGGCGACGCGGGTGCCGGAAACAGAGCGGAGACTGGCACTTTATCGTGGGGTCTATCCGGTGCCGTTCGACGCGACGACCGTCTCTCGCGCCAATCTCAATTGGGCAGCCGTTGAGGAGATTAAGCGAAGAGGATTGGTCCAAGATGGCGATCAGATTATCCTGACCAAGGGGGATCGCTATGGCGCCGAAGGCGGTACCAACGCTATGAAGATCCTAAAGGTCGGAGCGGTTACTGGGGGGGCGGATTCAGCCGGGAGCGAATCGACCTAAGCTGGACCTAAGCTAAATAAGGCCAATCAACGGGTGCAACTGTGTTCAATGTATTGAAAAACGTTTATTCACGAGGAGAGAGGCAATGGACCTAGAGAAACTGAAAAGTACAGCCCAGGCGATGGTAGCGCCCGGGAAAGGCATTTTAGCGATGGACGAGAGCTCTCCAACATGTCAAAAACGTTTTGATGTATTGGGGATACCCAGCACGCAGGAGATGCGGCGCGAGTATCGTACGATGCTGGTGACGACGCCGGGTCTCGGTCAATTCATCGGCGGGGCCATTTTGTTCGATGAAACATTGCGGGACAATACGCTGAGTGGCAAGTCTTTTGTCGAGGTTCTCGAAGATCAGGGAGTTGTGCCCGGCATCAAGGTAGACACCGGGGCCAAAGAGTTGGCACTTCGGTTCGGTGAAAAGGTAACCGAAGGGCTCGATGGCCTCGGCCCGCGGCTGGCCGAATATGCGGAAAAAGGAGCCCGGTTTGCGAAGTGGCGGGCGGTTTACACGGTAACCGATACCCTGCCGAGCCAAGCTTGCTACAGCGCCAATGCACACGGGCTCGCCCGCTATGCTGCACTTTGTCAGGCGCAGGGGCTGGTTCCGATTGTGGAGCCCGAAGTGTTGATGGAGGGCAGCCATGATCTCACCCGCAGTTTCGAGGTCACGCAACATGCGCAGCAACTCGTCTTCGAGGCATTGGCGAACCAAGGCGTTAACCTGGAAGGCATCGTATTAAAGCCAAGTATGGTGATTTCGGGCAGTGATGCGAGCGACCGGGCCGGGGCAGAGGAGGTTGCACGAGAGACCTTGCGCTGTCTTTACAGCACGGTACCACCGGCAGTACCGGGCATCGCTTTTCTCTCAGGTGGTCAGTCGGATGAAGAAGCGACAACGCATCTCAACACCATGAACAATCTCGACAATTCTTTACCGTGGGCGGTCACCTTCTCCTACGGTCGGGCGTTACAGGCGGCTGCGATGAAAACCTGGGCCGGCGACCACGCCAATTTCGATGCCGCTCAAACGGTCGTACTCCGTAGGGCGCGGATGAATGGGCTGGCCGCCCAAGGCCACTATAAGCCAGAGTTGGAAAAAGCCGCTTGAAGGGTAATTCTTAAGCGCAAGCGTCAAACGCAACAGATTTCTCTCGCCAAAGCCGCTGCGGTTGCCGCGTTATGCTCGATCAACGCCATGTTGGTCGTGAGCGTACGCCCTCCAGAAAGTTCTCTAAGGCGTGTCAGGAGAAATGGCGTGACCGATTGGCCTCGGAGGCCAACGCTACGAACCTCTGAGATGGCGGAGTCGATCCACTGTTCGACTTGTGCCTGAGGAAGTGCCGCTTGGGCCGGCGGGGGCACGGCGAGAATTTCACCCCCCTCGAGTTGAAGGGTGCGACGCTTTGCAATGATGGCTGCAGCTTCGGCTACGTTGGATGCGCTTTGTCGAAGCACCAGTCCCGATTCGATTGAGAAGAAGGCAGGCAACTCATGGGTGGCGAGGCCGATGACGGGAACACCCATGGTCTCGAGGTACTCCAGGGTCGCTGGGAGATCCAACAGTGATTTGGCGCCGGAACAGACCACGGTCACGGGTGTGCGGGCAAGTTCTCTGAGATCTGCCGAGATGTCGAGGGATTCTTGCCAACCCCGGTGCACACCCCCGATACCACCCGTCGCAAAAACGCCGATTCTCGCCTGATGGGAACAAATCATGGTGGCGGCCACAGTTGTGCCGCCGGTAGCGTTTTGTACGATTGCCGTCGCAAGATTGTCGCGGCTGAGTTTCCATGGGTTGTCTGTGTCGGCCAGACGTTCCAATTCAGAGTTTGAGAGCCCTACGCGAACCCGCCCATCGATCACCGCAATGGTGGCCGGAACTGCACCAGCCGCTCGAATGGCGGCTTCGGCTTTTTGCGCGGCCTGAAGATTGTGGGGTGCAGGCAGGCCGTGGCTGATCAGCGTACTCTCGAGGGCAACGACAGGAAGGCCATCCGCGAGCGCCTCAGCGACGTCATCTTGCAAGATGAAACTATCCATGGTTGATATCACTGTGCGCCGAGATCAGTGCCCAAGTGATCGGAGTTTCCGGATCGGATGACTGTATAAATAGATGGCTGGCGTGGATTCCCAAATCAAGCGCTTTCTCGGTGGAATGGCTTTTTTCGAGTGCCGCGACCGCAGCCGCGGCGAGCGAGTCGCCGGCGCCCGATACACGCATCGACTGATCAGGCTGGGGCGGAGCCGCCATCGTCCCGCTGCCCGTGGCATCTGCCCAGGCGCCGCCGTTCGCTCCGTGGGTGACCAGGGTTCGATCAACGCCTGCTGCACAAAGCAACTGGGCCGCTTTTTCCGCGCCGCTAATACCACGATGTGATTGGCCCGTGAGCACGGAAGCTTCTGCAACATTTAGGATCAGCGTGTTGATGTGGTGCAATGAAGATTTGAGACGCGCGCCCTTGGAAGGCGAGCTGACCACTGCGTACAGACGCGGCCGGTTGGCAAGGGTACAGAGATACTGAAACCCCGGTTCAGGTAAGTTCGTGTCAAGACACCAAGCATCCCATCCCGCCAGTTTATCGCCTCTGGAGGACCAATACCGGCGATCGAGGCGATCATAAATCTCCATGTCAGCAAGGCCGAGAACGAGCGCCCCTTGAGGGTCAACGACGGCGGTATACGCGGCGGTGTGGCAGGCCGTTTCTTCACCCACATCTGTGGCAGTAATACGGCTGGCCGCAAGATAATCAATCAGGGCTCTGCCGTCTGGATCGGAGCCCACTCGGCTGGCAAGACCAACAATGCAGTCCAGGCGGCTCAGCGCCCTGGCAATATTAAAGGCCACGCCGCCAGGGGAGCGCGATGAGTGAACCGGATTTGATTCCCCGGGAATGACTTCAGCATTGCACTGCAATGTAAAGTCCCAGTGGCAAGCACCAATACAAAGTATTCTCGGCGAGGCTTGTCTCATATAGAGTCGCTTTCCAAAGAACAGTCAAACCGAACAGTTTAGAGCGGTGATTCTAATTCGGTAATTCTTCGCATCGAATATACTCAGAACAACGCGTAACTTACAGTTCTTGTTTAGCGCTCCGTAAGTCTTGAATAATGTTAAGTCGATTCGAAAATATCGATCAATTTAAGTTTTTAATCTGTCTGGACTGTGAGTTTACTTGTTGGACAAATAGTTTCGACCTTGAGTGGCCTGATCCGGAATTTCCACCTGAGGTGATTCAGATCGGCCTATCAGTTTACGATGTTCCAGCGTTTACCTTACTGGATGAATTTGTTTCCTATGTCTCACCAAGAGTAAATCCTACATTGTCAGAGTACTGCAAGAATCTACTCAATTTGACACAAGGCACTGTTGACAATGCAAAAGGTTTTTCGGCGATGGTAAATGATATTGCCATTTTTCTTCATTTTTACCCGCCATCTCAAGCGTTAGTGTGTTCGTTTGGGCCAGATTGGAAAAAAATCAACGCTGATGCACTTCGACACTCCGTGGACGATCCATTCGCTCGGTATGAAAAATTAGATCTGCGAGTCGAAGCCACAAGAATTCTTGGACACAATGGCCAATCAATTGTTCGAGAATGGGTTTATCGAAAACTTGGTCTGCCTGACTGTGCTAAGCGTCATGATGCTTTGTACGATGCCCGTGATCTCGTGAGGATCGTCGATGCACTGCACACCTACCAAGCGTCTTGCCAAACTGACATGTCAAATAGAAAACAAACCCATTGAATAGATAACGGAAATGGATTGTCTGGAAATGCAGAGTGGGTAAAAGAAAAATCATTATCGATTGTGATCCCGGGCACGATGACGCGGTGGCCATCTTGCTGGCGCTTGCATCTCCGGACGAGATCGATCTTCTGGGAATTACCTGCGTGGCAGGCAATGCGCCCCTTGCGCTCACATCGGTGAACACGTTGCGTATATGCGAACTTGCTGGCCAGCCAGAGACGCGGGTCTATGCGGGTTGCGCGCGGCCGATGGTTCGAGATCTTGTCACCGCACAGAATGTGCATGGCCACAGCGGGCTTGATC
>CAJXWH010000059.1 GCA_913062915.1 uncultured Acidiferrobacteraceae bacterium
TCGGCGGTCATTGCGTGTACCGTAGCCACCCGGGCTTGATTGTCAAGACGGCTCCGGTGTCACGGAGACGCCAAAGCAGTTTTCATATGGATGCTGCAGTGTCCAGGCAACTCGATGTGTCGAATGTGTTAAAAGAAAAATCGCCATGAAAAGAGCCGTCTATTCGCTTGGCCTCGGCATTACCGGGGGCGCGCTGGGGAACTACCTCGATATCCCGTTGGGGTGGCTCCTCGGCGCTATGGTGGCAAACATGGTAGCGAGCATGCAAGGGTTGTCCGTCGAGGTGCCCAACTGGCTGCGGACCCTCGCACTGATGGCCCTCGGCGTCATGCTGGGAACTGCGTTTTCACCGGAACTCCTCGAGCGCATCCATCGCTGGGCCCTGACCATGACCGGCATGATCTGCTACCTGGCGGTCGCTGTACCGTGGGCGATGTACTACGGCCGAAAAGTCACTGGTTTTGATCGGCTGACCGCTATATTTTCGAGTATCCCAGGGGGCCTCAGTTTTATGGTGATCCTGGGCTCCAGCGTCGGTGCCAACCCACGCACCATCGCTTTGGCCCATACAGCGCGACTCGTCACCATCCTGATTGTGCTGCCGATCATTGTCAATCGACTGGCGGATGCTGGCCTTGCTGGTGATTTCGTGCTGACGACCGCCAACCCGCCAATCAATCTCGAGGCCGCGGGCATCTTTTTTGCGGTTGCGGTCTGCGGATTCATCATCGCACGATCCCTGCGGATTCCGTCCCCCTACTTGCTTGGACCCATGGCCCTCATGCTAGTCCTAGAATTAACCGGGCTCACTCACCTCCAACCTCCCATCGCGTTTGCCAGTCTCACCCAGGTGGTTATCGGCGCCAGCATCGGTACTGCGTTCTCCGGAACCCGGCCGCATGAACTGGTCAAAACTTTGTTTCTTTCCAGCGGTCTGACCCTGTCTCTACTGGCTTTTTCTGCCGTATTTGCCTACGGGCTCAATCAGTGGACAGGCATTGGCTTCGCGGCGTTGCTGCTGGCGTTCGTACCGGGGGGTCTGGCAGAGATCGGGATACTTGCGTTGATCCTGAATATCGATCCGGTGTTTGTCGCGTCTCACCATGCAGTCCGGGTGTTGCTGATTTCGGTGCTGGTACCGTTACTGGCTACCCACTGGTTTAAACAAAAATCGTTCAAACCATAAACCCCACAACCGCATCACGAATCGGTTGCCCTTAACAAAAGTTTGCCCATCGTTTTTCTCTGTTCGATTCTTTCGTGTGCTGCTGTCGCTTCAGCCAATGGGAATATCGAATCGATCCGGACCTTAAGCGCCCCCTCTGCCACCCAGCGGAATAAGTCTTCGGCCCGGCGCTTGATCTCTGCCTGAGTCACCATGTAGTGAGCAAGATGCGGGCGGGTAAAGAAAGTACTACCAGCGTCCGCCAGATCCAGCGGTCGAACGTTTTCCACCAACCCGGAACTGCCACCGTAGTTGACGCACGTGCCCCTCGTGCGCAGGGATCGAATACTGCGATCTATGGTGTCCGCCCCCACCGCATCGTAGACGACGTGTACACCTTGACCGCCCGTCAGCTCCTGCACAACCTGGTAGAAATCATCCTCTAAATACAAGACCACGTGATCCGCGCCCAGCTCTTTTACAATTTCTGCCTTGCCGGCGGAGCCGACCGTCGTAATGACCTTGGCACCTCGGGCCTTGGCCAGTTGAATCAATAATTGCCCTACGCCCCCGGCGCCTGCATGGACTAAACACCACTGCTCAGCCCGAATCGGGAACAGCGAATGAGACAGATAGTGAGCCGTGCATCCCTGCAGCATCAGAACCGTAGCAACTGCAGGATCCATTGATGTCGGAATCTCGACCAGCTTCCAGGCCGGGACCGCAGCATATTCGGCGTAACTTCCCCGACTGAGGCAATAGGCAACATGGTCGCCGACGGATATTCCTTGTACGCCATTCGCATCCACAATGGTTCCGGCCCCTTCCATGCCCAATGTAAATGGAAGCGGTGTTCCATAGGTGCTCGAATTTCGATAATCTCCCTGGCGCATATAGACGTCAATAAAATTGATCCCCGCGTAATCGAGTTGTACCAGCGCTTCGCCCACCCTGGGCGTGGGCACTTCAATCTCGCGCAACTCGAGGTTCTCTCGATCTCCATAGTCTGAAATCTGTACGGCTTTCATGTTCGGGCCTCAATCAACGGACAGATCGTATAGATTAGTAGTCGGCCTGTTTGCGCTCCAGGACAAGGATTGCGTATCGCCGCCGTCGCCTGGGGCATCAACCATAACCCTGCTGAAAGATCTTCAGTATACCCGGCTCTTTCTTTCCTTCTGTCACTCCCGGCTTGCCCCGGGTTCATCCAATTCAGCAATTTTGTTTGACGCTGCCATGCCAGCGGGTGGATCATCCCACTCACGAAATCGGCTCCATGTCAGGATTACATTTCCTCCCGAGATAATGAACATTGAATATGATGTCTGTATTGCAGGTGCCGGTAACGCAGCGCTCTGCGCGGCTATTTCGGCCGCTGACAAAGGTGCCCGGGTGCTGGTCCTAGAGCGCGCCCCACAATCGGAGAACGGTGGCAACAGCCGCTTCACCGCCGGGGGATTTCGCTTCGCATACGACGGGGTGGACGACCTGCAAGCCCTCTGCGACTTGTCGGCGTCAGAAATCGAGACCAGCGAATTTGGCAGTTACACCGAGAGCCAGTTCTTCGATGATATGTTTCGAGTCACTGAATTTCGTTGCGACCCAGATCTCGTAGAAGTGCTGATCCGAAACAGCCTTCCCACCATTCGATGGCTGCATGACCGGGGCGTTCGCTTCGTTCCCATGTATGGACGCCAGGCTTTCAAGACCGATGGAAAATTCCGTTTCTGGGGCGGGCTCAGCATAGAAGCCCGTGGCGGCGGTCCGGGGCTAGTCGACACCGAGACTGAGATCGCAAAACAGGCCGGCGTCGAGATTCGATACGCAGCGAAGGTAACAGGTCTTTTGTATGACGCGGAACGGGTCGAAGGTGTAATCGTTCGTGAAAACGGAAAGATCCGGGAAATTCGCTCCCGCTCAGTGGTGCTGGCAACCGGGGGGTTCGAGGCCAACCCGGAGATGCGTTCTCGCTACCTTGGTCGTGGCTGGGAACTTGCCAAGGTCCGCGGCACTCGGTTCAACACGGGCACCGGAATCCGTATGGCCATCGATATCGGGGCTGCCCCGTACGGCAATTGGTCCAGTTGTCACGCAGTTGCGTGGGATCTGAACGCGCCGGAGTTCGGTGATCTATCGGTCGGTGACCAGTTCCAGAAACACTCGTACCCATTTTCGATCGTCGTAAACCTAGACGGCGAACGTTTTCTGGACGAAGGCGCTGACCTTCGCAACTACACCTATGCGAAGTATGGCCGGAGAATTCTCGAGCAATCGAACCAGACGGCCTGGCAAATCTTTGATGCCAAAGTTCAACACCTCTTGCGGGACGAGTATCGCATCCGGCAGATCACTAAGGTCTCCGCCAACAGTATCGAAGAACTTGCTGAACTTCTTTCCCGAGAGCACGGGATGAACCGGGATCAGTTTGTTCGTACCGTTACCGCCTTTAACGCGGCAGTGCGCACAGACATTCCCTTCGACCCGACGGTCAAGGATGGACGGTCAGCGAACGGACTGACCGTGGATAAGAGCAACTGGGCGATGACCCTCGATACACCGCCGTTCGAAGCATATGGCGTCACCTGCGGAATTACTTTCACATTTGGCGGGCTGCGGGTCACACCGAATGCCGAGGTGCTCGATGAAGACCTGGAACCAATTGCTGGCCTGTTTGCGGCAGGCGAACTGGTGGGCGGTCTTTTCTACCACAACTATCCCGGTGGAACCGGCCTGATGAGCGGCGCTGTTTTCGGCCGCATCGCCGGGGTTGCTGCGGCCGAATATTGATCTCGTTGCAGACAATTCAAGAGGATTCATGACCGTCGCGCTGCACCCAAGGGATCAGACGATTCGATCGGTACTCGAATCCGGTGCACGTAAACACCCGGATCGGGCATTCGCCCTGTTTCCCGAGACAGGCTACCGATCTACCTGGGCTGAAATGGCTTTCGCCGCGCAGTCGACAGCCGCCCGGCTGACAGCGCTGGGTCTGGCGCCAGGTGAAGCGGTTGGTGTGCTGGCACCCAACAGCAAGACGACGCTAGAACTTTTTCTCGGCAGCATGTTCGGCGGATTCATCGTCACCATCTTCAATCCGCTATCGGGTCAAGCGCAACTCAATTATGTGGTGGATCATTCCGAGGTGCGCGTTCTTTTTGTCTCTGAAGATTACCTCGAGTTGGGGAGAAGCGCCGTAGAGGCTTGCTCCAGGGTCATTACCCTAATCCACAACGATCCACCGGACTGGCCAGTTGAAGCTTCCAAACAAGCACGCCACGAGCCGTGCCCCGATGATGCCGCGCTGCTCATTTATACCTCGGGAACCACGGGGTTGCCCAAGGGCGTGCTTCATTCCCACGCCAGTCTGCTGGCCGGTGGAGCGAATACTGCGAACGCACATCAATTGACTGTGGACGACCGAGCCTTGTGCGTACTGTCCCTGTGTCACATCAACGGACAGGTGGTAACCGTAATGGCGCCACTGGTGAGCGGTTCGTCGGTGGTCATGCCATCACGTTTCAGCGCTTCCCAGTTCTGGAACTGGGTTGCAGATTACGGATGTACTTGGTTCAGCGCGGTACCCACGATCCTTTCCTATCTGGTGCAAGGCGACGAACTGGATTCTTCCCCAGGCAAACGGTTCTCTCGATTGCGTTTCGGTCGATCCGCTTCTGCGCCGCTCCCGCCTGCATTGCTCGAATCGTTTGTGACTCGTTTTCAAATCCCAATCGTTGAAACAATGGGAATCACTGAAACAGCCGCCCAGATTCTTTCGAATCCTCTTGACCCGGCCCGGCAGCAGGTTGGCTCTACTGGAATCCCATGGGGTAACGCCGTACGGATTGCCAACGACTCTGGCGTCGTCCTAGACACTGGGCAAGAGGGTGAAATCCAGGTGCAAGGCCCCAACGTGATGCTGGGCTACTTCAAAAACGAGGCGGTGACCCGGGAGTCTTTCACATCCGATAACTGGTATCGAACTGGCGATCTTGGATGGATGAACGAAGATGGGTACTTCTTTGTTACCGGGCGCCGCAAAGAATTCATTATCAAGGGAGGAGAGAACATCTCGCCAAGAGAGATCGACGATGTCCTCTACAGTCACCCTGCCGTCCTCGAGGCCGCCGCAGTGGCCGTGCCGGATTCAAATTATGGCCAGGAAATCGCCGCCTGCGTGGTTGCAAAACCTGGGGCATCGGTCACCATCGATGAATTACAAGCGTTTTGTGCGGTTCGGCTGGGGGCTTATAAATCACCGGCCATGATTCGGTTCCTGCAACAATTGCCTAAGGGTCCCTCCGGCAAGATTCAGCGCTTGCAGTTGGTCGAACACTTCACCCAAGCGAAACAAACGTCGACGTCATCGTAAGGCCGATGCCGAACATCCTTTCATCGTGTCAACCGCAGAACCCGGCCATTTTCTACCGGTTGTTCGCTTCTCGCGCATGAGGTTTTTCCTGTGACAGGCACTGCCCGCGATAGCCGGGACAATCGCGGGGAATGGCAACCGAGGATCATTACCTCGCCCGCCATTTTTGACTGGCCGCCACGACCATTGGCTGCGCTTAAGTGGCTGTTTGGTTATCCAGGCTATCTGTTGCCGTGGATTGGCTTCCTGATGCTGATTCCCCTCGTCACCTGGTTCTTCCTGACACCCGACCTGGCGACGATGAAGACTTTCGAGTTCGACTGGATTGCAACGGTGTTCTTCCGAAACGTGGGACTGCTGGTTCTGGTTGCGGGGGGCTTTCATTTTCGGTTCTATATCCAAAAGGCCCAGGGAACCCGGTACAAGTACAACGAAAACTGGCCGGGGAAACACCGGCGCTTTCTGTTCGGCCATCAAACCCGCGACAACATCTTCTGGAGCATCGTCAGCGGCTGCACCGTCTGGACCGCTTATGAAGTGGTCAGCTATTGGTTATTTGCGAATGGTCATATCGGCTACCTGAATTGGGAACAGCACCCGGTGTATTTCGTGCTGCTTTATCTTGCTATCAATCCTTTGCGAACCATCCACTTCTATCTGACCCATCGTTTGCTCCACTGGCAACCACTCTACAGGGCAGCCCATTACCTGCACCACAAGAACGTCAACATTGGCCCCTGGTCGGGACTTTCGATGCACCCCGTCGAACACCTGATCTATTTCACAGGTGTCCTGTTCCACTGGGTGCTTCTTGCCCATCCACTGCATGCCATTTTCCATCTGCAACACGCAGGACTCATGGCGCCCTACGGTCACACGGGTTTTGAGAACTTAGTCATTAAGGGTGATCGCAAGCTGCCTGGCTCCAGTGATTACTTCCATTATTTGCATCATCGCTACTTTGAATGCAACTATGGTGCGATTGACGTGCCACTCGACAAATGGTTTGGAACTTTTCACGACGGTTCGGCCAAAGCCCATGAGGCCATGCAGAAAATGCGACAGCAGGTGCATGGATAAGACCCGGTAGCGGTGCGCCCTTTGAGCGCTTCTTGCGTGACCCGTCGGCGCTGGGGTGGTTCAACCCGGCCATGACCGCACGAATTCTGGTGCTGCCCGGCGATGGGATCGGTCCCGAAGTCATGGGTTCGGCGCTTGATGTGTTGAACACGGTAGCAGCGGTCGAAGACTTACAACTCGATATCACCGAAGATGTGCTGCATGGCGCCGCCTGGAAAGAATACGGAACGTTCTGCCGGCCTGAAACAATCGCAAGGGCTCGGCAATCGAACGCCATACTGGTAGGGGCGGTCGGTGGCCCCGAGTGGGATCACATCACCATCGACGGCGGCCCCGCGGAGCAGGACGGGCTCATGAATCTTCGTACGGAACTTGATGTTTTTGCCGGACTGCGCCCCGCCAAAGCCTGGGATTCTCTGATTTCTCGAACGCCGTACCGCGCGCGCTGCGTACGGGGGGCAAATGTCATGGTGATGCGGGAAATGTGCGGCGGCTCGTTTTTCACGACCCACCGCGGCATTGAAGAACTGCCCGATGGTGGTCAGCGGGGGTTTGACCTCAACGAATACACCAGTGGGGAAATCGAGCGTTTCGCGCGGGCAAGTTTTGAAGTCGCCCGGCACCGCAAAGGTAAGGTTATCTCGGTCGATAAATCCAATGTGCTGCTCGCTGGTGTGCTGTGGCGAGAGGTCGTTGGTCGAATCGGCTCGGAGGAATTCCCGGATATTGAACTCCACCATTACTTTGCCGACAACGCGGTGTATCAGTTGAGTCGAAATCCGACCGCCTTTGACGTGATCATGGGTGACAATCTCTTTGGCGACCTCATCTCGGATCAAGCCGGGGTCATCGCCGGATCACTTGGCATGCTGCCGTCGGCCTGCTTGCCTGGAATCCCGAAACCGGGTAAAGCCCTCGGCCCGGGAATCTATGAACCGGTGCACGGCAGTGCGCCCGATATCAACGGCCAGGGAATCGCCAATCCCATCGGAATGATTCTGTCTGTCGGCATGATGCTGGAATACAATTTAGGAAATAAGCGCGCGGCTCGAAAGATCGATGCCGCTGTTACTTTATCTCTAAAGAGTGGTGCGCTGACACCGGATCTCGGTGGCAGCGCAACCAACAAAGACGTCACCAACTCGGTGATTCGCCATTACCGAAGTCTGTAGTTCCATGATACGGTAGCCTGAAACGGCGTGCACGAATACTTGATTAAGGAGCTCTCCGATTTGTTGTCGATGCCGCACCCGGGGAAGGGAGATCCAACATGACGATGAGTTGCGGCGAAGCCACGATCAGGTTACTAGCCCGTTACGGCGTCGATACTGTTTTCGGTATTCCCGGCGTACACACCCTTGATTTCTGCAGTGGTCTCGGTGAGAACTCTTCAATCCAGCACATCCAGGTCCGCAATGAACAAGGGGCCGGATTTATGGCCGAAGGTTATGCCCGTGCTACCGGAAAACCGGCAGTGGCGCTGGTCATTTCCGGGCCCGGCGTAACCAATGCAGCTACTGCCATGGGTCAGTCGTGGGCAGATTCCCTGCCGGTCCTGTTACTTTCTGCCGAGGCAGCGAGTGACACCCTGGGTAAGGGCTGGGGTGTTTTGCACGAAGTCACCGAGCAAAAAGCGGTGACCGCTCCACTGACTGCCCTGAGTGCAACTGCCCATAAGCCAGACGATGTACCAGAACTTCTAGCCCAGGCATTCTCTATTTTTTCTTCTGCGCGTCCCCGACCCGTGCATCTTTCGATTCCGACCGATGTCCAATCGGCGAGGACCGACGGTGACTGGGCGCCAGTGAAACTGCCGGGGCGACCCCACCCGGATCCCCATCAGGTGGCCCAGGCTGCAGGTTTGTTGGCCGACGCCAAACGGCCCCTCATCATGGTCGGCGGCGGCGCCTGCGAAGCAGCCTGTGAAATACAACAACTGTGTGAACAACTGAACGCTATCGTCATCTCGTCCACCGCTGGCAAAGGGATCGTTCCGGATGATCATCCGTTAAGCCTCGGCGGCGCCACTGTGCGTCCCGAGGTGCACCGGATGGTGCCCACCGCTGATGTGGTGGTGGCGATTGGTACGGAAATTTCGGAAACCGACAGCTTCGTCGAACGACTAGACATTCGAGGCAAACTGATACGCATAGATCTCGATCCCCGAAAGATTAATGATCTCTACCCCGCCGATGTCGGCATCGTTGCCGACGCAGCAGCTACAGTCGCGGCACTGCTTGAAGCTCTGAACGAACTTACACCCAGTGCCAACCGCAAAGACAACGAAGCGCTTGTCACCAATATTCGCAATCAGATCAAGCGCCAACTGTCCCCATCGGAACAACAGCACTGCAGGCTGCTGGCCGGACTTCGGGACTGCATACCGGATGACACCATACTCGCCGGGGATGTCTGTCAACTCGTCTATACGGGAGCATTTGCCATGCCGGTTCAGCATCCCCGCAGCTGGTTTTACCCCGCCGGATACTGCACCCTCGGCGCTGCGCTGCCAAATGCCATAGGCGCCATGCGGGCGCTGCCGGATCGACCGGTAGTGGTATTGGTCGGCGATGGAGGGTTTATGTTTACCGTGCAGGAACTCATCACCGCTGCCGAATTGAAACTGCCTTTGCCCGTCGTGCTTTGGGACAACGGGGGACTCAAACAGATCCGAGACGACATGAGTCGTGGTGGTTTTCCCCGCGTCGGTGTAGACGGTATCAACCCTGACTTCTCACTCCTCGCCCGATCGATGCATTGCCACGCCGAGGAACCCGCCTCGATGACCGATTTTCAACGGGCGGTTCAAACCGCACTTTCGAGCGATAGACCCACGCTTATCACGGTTCATGAGGACTCGACATGGCTGCTGTGAAGTCCTATCACTATTTTGCTGACAACGGGTGGCATGAACCTGCATCCCGAACCTGGTTCGACAGTTTTAATCCGACCACGGGCGAGGTCTGGGCATACATCCCGCGCTGTAACGCCGAAGACATTGACCGCGCGGTGCAGGCCGCCCACGCGGCTTTTGATCCGTGGCGCAGACTCCTGCCGAGCGCGCGCGGCAATGTGGTGCGAAAACTCGGCGATGCGCTCATCGACCATGCGGAATCACTGGGCGCAATCGAAACCCGTGATAACGGAAAAAAGACCGTCGATATTACCCCGGCACTTAAGACCTGGCTGGCCGACAGTTTTTATTATTACGCGGGTCTTTGCGACAAACTCGAAGGGTCCGTAATCCCCGTAGACGCCCCCGGGATTCTCAACTACACAAAGCACGAGCCCTTTGGGGCCGTCGCCTGTATTACCGCCTGGAATTCACCACTGCTGGTGGCCATCTGGAAGATTGCGCCCGCCTTGGCGGCTGGCAATACGGTAGTCATTAAGCCTTCTGAACACGCGTCTGCATCGATGCTCGCGCTAATGGAAGCATTCCAGGAGACGGACCTGCCGACGGGCGTCTTGAACGTAGTCACCGGATTTGGAGAGGAAACTGGAGAACCATTGATCAGCCATCCCCTCATCCGTCTTGTCAGTTTTACCGGGGGTGTGGCCGGTGGATCCGCCGTCGCGATGGCTGCTTCCCGTCAGGTGAAACCTGTCATCATGGAGCTCGGCGGTAAGTCCCCCCAGATCGTTCTTGGTGACGCCGATCTCAATCTGGCAGCCAACGGTATTGCGACCGGAATCTTTCCGCCCGCGGGCCAAACATGCATTGCCGGCTCGCGCCTGTTGGTGCAGAGAGAACTTCACGACAAATTGGTCGACATCGTTTGCAACATCGTTCGGCCCGCGCGTCTTGGTCATCCCGAAAACGCCGACACTCAAATTGGTCCAATTGCTAACGAGCCGCACTTTAGGCGAATCCTCGAGCACATCAAGGAGGCTAAAGACGAGGGGGCCCGGTTAGTGCTCGGCGGCAATGCTGTACAACCCGACTCAGCACCTAATGGCTGGTTCATAGAACCCACCATCTTCACTGACGTAACCCCCGATATGCGCCTGGCTCGAGAAGAAGTGTTCGGCCCGGTACTGGCTGTTGTACCATTCGACTCCGAAGAGGATGCGATCCGTATTGCCAACGATTCCAAATTCGGATTGGCGGCTGGCGTCTGGACCCGAGATTCGGCCCGCGGGATTCGAATGGCCGAACGTATCGCTGCAGGCACGGTGTATATCAACAACTACTTCAATGCGACAACACAATCCCCCGTTGGCGGATACAAACAATCCGGCTATGGCCGTGAAAACGGCATTGAAGGCATGAAGGCATTCCTACAGACCAAGAGTGTTTGGCTGGCTACCGAACCCAATCAGCCAAACCCGTTTGCGTGAATTCAGCTCATCTAAGTCACAAGCGACCCGCGAAAATCCCTCAGAGATCAATATGTTGTACGACAATATTCTTCAGACAATTGGCCAAACTCCTATTGTCCGGCTAAACAGAGTCGAGAACGCTCTCAGGAGTCATCTGTACGTCAAGCTGGAAAGTTTCAATCCGGCTGGATCGGTAAAGGATCGCCCGGCACTTCGAATGATTGAAGACGCCGAGCAGCGTGGACTACTAAAACCCGGCGATACCATTGTCGAACCAACATCCGGTAACACGGGAATCGGACTCGCCATGGTTGCTGCGGTAAAAGGCTATAAAGCCGTATTTGTCATGGCCGCGAACATGAGCGAGGAGCGCAAGACGATCCTCAGAGCATTCGGATCAAAGTTGATCCTGACTCCTGCGGAAAAAGGAACCGTCGGCGCGATCGAAGAGGCACGACGGCTGGAAAAGGAGAAAGGATATTTTTTTGTGGGACAACACTTTAATCCGGCTAACACGGCATCGCATCAAACCACTGCAGATGAGATCTGGGAGGATCTCGGCGACTCTCTTGAAGCTGTGATTTGCACGACCGGAACGGGTGGTTCGATTTCTGGGATCGGAAAGTACCTGAAGGCGCGGAACCCGAAGCTCAGCATGATTGCTACCGAACCGGCGGACTCACCCATACTCTCTAAGGGGATCGCCTGCTCTCACAAGATCATGGGCACTGCGCCCGGATTTATTCCGGAAATCCTGGACACGAACATCTACGACGAGATCATCCCCATCACGACTGAGGAAGCGTACAGTGCAACCCAGTTTCTTGCTGAAAAGGAAGGCATTTTTGCCGGTATTTCTTCAGGCGCCGCAGTCGCCGGTATGTTGAAAGTAGCAAGACGAGATCAAATGAAAGACAAAACCTTGCTCGCGATACTACCGGATACAGGGGAACGCTATCTGTCTACAGACCTCTGGAGTGACCAGCCGGACTGAGATTGCTTCGTCCGGAATTCGCGTTTCGTAGTACGTCGATGTGGTCGGCCGCTATTACGCTCACACCCCGCGCACGATACACTGTTCCCTCACGCGCCCGTAGCTCAGTTGGATAGAGTACCTGGCTTCGAACCAGGTGGTCGGCGGTTCGAGTCCGTCCGGGCG
>CAJXWH010000060.1 GCA_913062915.1 uncultured Acidiferrobacteraceae bacterium
CGGAGCTGGTGTTGATGGACGAGCCACTCGGCGCGCTCGACAAACAGCTTCGGGAGCAGATGCAGTACGAGATCAAGCACATTCACGAGAACCTCAAGGTCACCGTGGTGTATGTGACCCATGACCAGTCGGAAGCGCTGACCATGTCTAACCGGATCTGTGTTTTTAATGATGGGGTCGTGCAGCAGCTTGCTGCACCAGCAGATCTTTATGAGCGACCAGAAAATGCGTTTGTGGCGCAGTTCATCGGTGAGAACAATACCCTGATGGGGTCTGTCACCAACGCAGATAGTGAGACATGTCAGGTACAGGTCGATGATGGGGGCGAGGTCCAGGCGCTCAAAGTTAATGTGGGTGGAGTGGGCAGTCGAACAACCCTGTCACTCCGTCCCGAAAGGGTGGAAGTCAACCCGGAACCTGGCAAATATCCAAACGAATTTCAAGGTCAAATTGAAGAATTGATCTATCTGGGGGATCATATCCGGGCCCGGGCCTCGGTCTGCGGGCGGAATGATTTTATAGTCAAGATTCCAAACGCCACCCACCACGCCGTGCTGCAAGAGGGTGACGTGGTAAAGTTCGGCTGGTCTGTTGAGGATTGCCGGGCGTTGGATGTCTTCGAGGGCGCCTGACCCGGCGATTTCGATGGCGAATGTCGCTGTCTATTGGACAGCATTTTGACAAATAAGAGTGGAGGAAATTTAATGAGAAAATCCTTGCAATTTGGGCTGGCAGCAGCCCTTGGGGCTGCCATAGTGTTGCCTGCCCAAGCAGAAGTGACTGTTGCATCTTGGGGCGGTGCTTACACGATGAGCCAGCAGAAAGCATATGCGGACACCTGGACAGCGGGTACCGCAACCTTTATTAACTACAACGGTGGATTGGGTGAGGTTCGTACCCAGGTAGAGTCCGGCAATATCCAGTGGGATATCGTCGATGTACTGCCACACGAAGCCCGCGTAGGCTGTGACGAGGGACTCTTCGAAGAGTTACCGCGGGATGTCTTCACCCCAGCGCCGGATGGCACATCGATGGACGACGACACCATGGTGCCGGTCCCCAATGACTGCGTGGTCCCGCAAATTTTCTGGTCTTACGTGCCGTTCTATAAGGAAGGTACGTTCCAGTCCAAGGGCCGCAAGCCGCCGAAGACCATTGCCGACTTTTTCGATGTCGAGAATTTCCCGGGTAAGCGCGGAATTCACACCTGGGCCAATGCGCTGATCGAGATGGCGCTGATGGCAGATGGTGTCGCCGCGGCAGATGTTTACGACGTGATGTCATCGGACGGCGGCATTGATCGTGCGTTCGCGAAACTTGACACCATTAAAAACGACGTGGTGTTCTGGTCGTCTGGTTCTAAACCACTCGAGCTCGTAATGAGCGGTGAGGTTTCTATGGCCCTCGCGTATAACGGTCGTATCGGCGCTGCCATACTCTCTGAAGGCGCGCCTTTTGTCGTCAACTGGGACGGCCAGGTTCTCGAAGAGGAATGGCTGGTCATGCTTAAGGGCACGCCGAACTACGATGAAGCGCTGGCGTTCATGATCCATGCTTCGGCACCGGAGCAACAGGCTGGACAGGCCAAGTGGATCAATTACGGTCCCATGCGCAGGTCGGGCCTGGATGTCATTGCTGCAAACGAACCCTTCTTTAACACGGGGGTTGATATCATGCCGCACATGCCAAATGCTGGCGTAGCGATGGCAAACGCGGTATTTGCCAATCCCGATTGGTGGGCTGACAATGGTGATGCAATCGCCGAACGCTTCACCGCGTGGATGGGTCAGTAAAGGTTTTTAAGTTGGTGTGGTAATGCAACGGGGCCGAGCGCGGCAGCGCTCGGCCCCGTGTTGTTTGTAGACACTAAGGGTCAGGGACATTATGGCGATTGCCAACGCTTCATCTGCTCCCATCCTGACTGCGGACGGTACCCCTCTTAAAGTCAGTCTCAAGCGCTCCATGCGCCGCAGCAAGATTCAGGCGCTATTTCTTGTCCTGCCGGCGTTTTTATTTCTTTTGGTCGTTTTTATTTTGCCGATCGGGAATCTGTTAACCCGGAGCGTGGATGACACTCTGGTCAATTGGCAGTTGCCCCTTACCTTTCAAATGATTGCCGACTGGGACCGCGCAAACATTCCAGAAGAAGAATTGTTTAGAGCGGTGTTTGTCGACTTCACTACGGTCAATAAATTTTTTATCGAAAGCAACAGGGGTTCGAGCGTCAACACATCAGACGCAGCTTGGTGGGTTGCGATTCCGCCCAAGGGGCCCTATCGAGAAGCGATCATCCAGATTAATCCAGCGTGGGGTGATGTTGTTACCTGGCAACCGCTAAAAGAGATCGTCGACCGTTCCTTGGAAGATACTGGAAGCGAAAAGGACAACAAACATAATCAGAGAAGAGCACCCTTTGATCTTTGTAGCGAGCTCACTCCCCTCACGAACGCAACTTGCAGCAAGTTGTTTCGCGCACTGCAGAATTGGGATGGAAACAGCGCCCCGGACGAGCCGATTTTTGCGGCTGTGTATAAGGATCTTGCCTCCGCGCAGAAAATCCTCACTGGAAAATCCAGTACGCGAATGAACTACGAACAACCGGGTTGGAAGGGTCTCGTTAGGACATCCATACGGGCATTCAAGAAGATGGAGGGGCCACCCTACAAAGAGGCCATGATCAAAGCCAATAAGCGTTGGGGTGAGATTCCTTTCTGGGAGTCTCTCGTACTCATGAAAGACAACTACACGATGGGGTATTATTTGAACGCTGTTGATCGCCGGTTTGATGTTAATAAGAAAATACAGTTGCAGTCCGAAGAACGGCGGGTTTATGTCATGCTGTGGTGGCGAACCTTACTGATTAGCTTTCTTGTAACCGTTGGTTGTCTGGTCTTGGCCTACCCTGTTTCTCACCTCCTTGCGACACTGCCACTTCGATACTCCAACCTTTTGATGATTTGTGTACTGATGCCGTTTTGGACCTCACTGTTGGTCCGAATCGTGTCCTGGATGGTGATGTTGCAACAGCAAGGTGTTATCAATGATGCTTTGGTCTGGTCTCATCTGCTGTCTGACGAGAATCGGCTGCCTATGATGTACAACTTTACCGGCACGGTGATCGTCATGATCCAAATTCTGTTGCCCTTCATGATTTTGCCAATTTACAGCGTTATGAAGACAATCCCACCAAGTTATATGCGGGCTGCACAGAATCTTGGTGCCCCCCCGTCGCTTGCGTTTCTTCGAGTCTACATGCCGCAGACGTTGCCAGGGATCGGCGCCGGGGTCATTTTGGTCTTCATTGTCGCCATCGGGTACTACATCACACCGGACTTGGTTGGTGGAAAAGACGGAAGGATGATCGGTAACATGATCGCGTATCACATGCAGAAATCCCTCAACTGGGGCCTTGGGGCGGCAATGGGGAGCGTGCTGCTGGGCGCTATCCTGATTCTTTATTGGATCTACGACAAATTAGTCGGGATCGATAACTTAAAAATGGGCTGACACAGTGGCGCTTCCTGTCTACGCTACCTTCCCGCAACGTTTGTGGCATTACAGCTACCTCGCGTTCTGCGCTGTGGTGCTGTTTTTTCTGGTCGCCCCCTTGATCGTTGTTATTCCGCTGTCGTTCTCAAAATCCCCATTTTTGCATTTCACGCCTGAGTTTTTACGCCTCGACCCGGAAGCGTTCTCGCTGCGTTGGTATCGGCAAATGATCGGGGATTGTTCCGCTCCTGACATCACCACGGTCTGCAGTGACCGCTGGAAAGATGGCTTTCGAAACAGTCTGTTTATCGCCATTTTTGCAACTTTGTTCGCTACTACCCTGGGCACTCTTGCGTCGCTGGCGCTGAGCCGAGCCTACACACCTTTTCGAAAAGCATTGATGGCGATCATGATTTCCCCATTGATTGTTCCGCTTATCATCACGGCCTCCGGCATGTTTATGTTTTTTGCCAAGTTTCAGCTCGTGGCAACGTTTACCGGCATGATCATTGCCCATACCGTGCTTGGGCTCCCTTTTGTGGTGATTACGGTAACGGCGACTCTGATCAGTTTTGACCACAATCTGACCAGAGCCGCATCGGGACTTGGCGGTACTCCGTTCTACAATTTCTTTAAGATTCAAGTGCCATTGATCACGCCGGGCGTTGTCTCCGGCGCGCTGTTTGCTTTTATCACCTCGTTTGACGAAGTCGTGGTAGTGCTGTTCATCGGTAGTCAGAATCAGATTACATTGCCGCGACAGATGTGGTCTGGTATTCGACAGGAAATCAGCCCGACGATCCTCTCGGCTGCAACCGTTCTGGTGATTCTCTCGATTTTACTGCTCACCACGGTCGAACTTCTTCGCCGCCGCAGTGAGCGTCTGCGAGGAATTCGCCCCAGCTGATTCCAAGATTAACGCTCTGTCGTTGGTCCTCAGCCGGCAGCGACGTGTTGTCAGAACTGAACCTCCAAGCGTGTTGGTGATTCCCATTCCATGGGCTTTCGGTAGGATTTCAATTGTTGGTCTGACTTGGAATCAGACGATTGTTTTCTGAGTCGATTGCCCGATGGTGCCGACTTTGTCCACCATATGATTCATGAGATCATCAGGTAACAATGCCCGAAAGCGAGTCACTGCCAATTATTGAACTGTCCCGGTACGGACTCGTGTCGAGTATCGTCGATCAGGAGAGTTACGATCGTTCGATCCAACGCTTTCGGGAGGCGCGGATCATCTTGCCGACTTTTGCACAGCTGGCTAATCCGTCGACTACACCCCTAGAGATACAGCAGGCGCTGGCGGCGGTCGATCCGTATGTCGCGCATCCTCTCAATCTTTTTCGGGTGCACTGGTATAACACGTGGGATGGGCCGCAACGGGCCGTGGTACCGGAGCACATCGAATTGCCGTCGGAGTTAACTGGCGTAGATGCCCGCATCGTAATGGTCTTCGGTAACCGTTTCCCGATGATCAGCGCCCACAAAGTGCTCGCCGCCTATGCGTGCCTCGTGCCTCGGATTGTCAGCGGTCAATTCGATCCGACACGTCACCGGGCCGTGTGGCCATCGACGGGAAACTATGCCCGCGGCGGTATTGCGATTTCGCGCCTGATGCAGTGCCGCGGTGTTGCAGTATTGCCGGAGAACATGAGTCGAGAACGGTTTGAATGGCTGGATCGTTGGGTGTCGAATCCAGAGGACGTGATTCGAACGCCTGGCTCGGAAAGTAATGTCAAAGAGATCTACGATGCCTGTCATCAGTTGGAGCAGGATGAAGGCAATTTTATTTTGAACCAGTTCTCGGAATTCGCGAATCACATTGGCCACTACCAGGTCAGCGGCCCGGCGCTTGCCCATGTATTCACGATGCTGCGGTGCAATGACGCGACCCTGCGCCTGGCAGCCTTTGTCGCCGCGTCGGGTTCGGCCGGGACGCTCGGTACGGGCGACTGGCTGAAAGAAGAATTTGGCGCAGAAATTGTCGCAGTCGAAGCGCTGGAGTGCCCAACGATGCTCTACAACGGATACGGGGAACACAATATCCAGGGGATCGGCGACAAACATATTCCCTTGATCCACAACGTACTGAATACCGACCGGGTTATTGCCATCAGCGATCAGGCGACCGATGGTTTGAATCTGGTTTTTAACACGAAAACCGGGAAAGATTATTTAAAAAATGACATGGGAGTGGACCCAGCAATCGTCGACCAGTTGACGCATTTCGGGTTCTCATCCATCGCCAACATGCTGGCGGCGATCAAAACAGCCAAGGGGCTTGACCTGGGTCCCGAAGCGGTCTTGATCTCAGTCGCCACAGATGGCTCGGAGCTTTACACCAGCGAAAAGGAAAAGTTGCTGGCAGCCGACTACGCTGGCGGATTTACCACGCAGCACGCCGCTGAGATCGTGTCTCATTACTTGATGGGGGCGGACACGGAACACGTCGAGCAATTGGGTGCCGTGGCTCGCGAGCGGATTTTCAACCTCGGCTATTACACCTGGGTAGAACAGCAGGGTGTCAGCATTGAAGACTTCGAAATTCGTCGCAGCGCAGCATTCTGGGATGCCTTGCACAAGATGGCACCGGTTTGGGACGAACTGATCGGGGAGTTCAACGGCCGGACCGGTGTTGGTGTTTAGCGCTGGGCGTGTTACACCCCCCACGGCGGAAGAAGTTGGGATGAACAACCTTAGAATGTCGTTACGCCGGTTCCTTGGTTGATTTGCGGGTGGCTGAGATGCCAAGGGATTACCTTATCTTTGATCTCGACGGGACCATCAGTGATCCAAAAGTCGGTATGGCCCGGTCGATCAACTTTGCGCTCGAGTGTCATGATTTTGAGGGCAAAGACGAGGACGAGATCGGGAAACTGATTGGTCTGTCACTCGATCAGATGTATGCTCAATTGATCGGGGCAACTGAACCCTCCCTGGTTGCTTCTTTGGTGGCAAGGTACCGTGAGCGCTATGCCGAAATCGGCTACGCCGAGAACACGCTGTACGAGGGAATGGAGACCTCTTTGCGTTTTCTTCATTCCCAGACCGCGTCTCACATTGGTATCTGCACGTCCAAACCGGCGGACATAGCGCAAAAGATCCTCCAGATGTTTGATCTCGATCAACTGTTCGAGTTTGTCAGCGGAGGAGGCATCGGCATCGAAAAACACCAGCAGCTGGAGCAGTTATTGCACGATGGCACCATCAGCCGGAATTCGCTGATGATCGGTGACCGGTTTGTCGATATTCGCGCAGCCCGGCGCAATCAACTTCGTTCTGCGGCCGTGCTCTGGGGGTATGGATCGCGGACCGAACTGGAGAGCGAGCAGCCGAGCTATCTCCTGGAGAGGCCGTCTCAGATCAAGGAGTTAGTGGGCTGAAGCCTCTGCGCGAGGCGTCAAGGAAATACCCGGCAATGTGTCCGTTCACGATGAAAGATTATGCGACGCTCCACCGCGAGCACTGCTTGGCGGTTCCCCCGACATTCAACTTTGGCCGCGATGTTGTGGACGCTTGGGCTGGCAACGCCGACAAAACGGCCCTTATCTGGTGTGATGGCACAGGCTCAGAGCGCTCGTTTACTTTCTCTGATGTTGCGCAGCGCTCGAACCAGGTGGCGAACTGGCTGACTGAACGAGGAATCCGCAAGGGCGAGCGGATCATTGTGATGCTGCCGCGGATCCCGGAATGGCAGATTGCTCTGGTCGGGTGTCTAAAGGTCGGTGCGGTACCGATACCGTGCATCACGATGCTGACGGAGAAAGACGTCTCTTACCGGGTTCGCCATTCGGGGGCGGTCGGGGCAATCACGATGATTGCGGAAGTCCACAAATTCGAAGCGTGTGGGGCCAGCTTCAAGGCACGTCTGGCCATCGGCGGCTCGGGTGCGGGGTGGCACGACTACAAAGACGTGGGCGCTCTCGCCGCGAAGTTCGATGCTTGCGAACTGGAGGCAGAGGAGCCGGCCATCATCTATTACACATCGGGATCGACCGGCAACCCGAAAGGCGTCTGCCACGCGTCTCGCAGTCTTTTTACATGGCGAGTGTCAGCGCAGTACTGGTTGACGCTGACACCGCAGGACGTGATGTGGTGCACTGCCGACACCGGTTGGTCAAAAGCGGGCACCAGTATTTTGTTCGGGCCCTGGAGTCAGGGCAGCACCGTGCTGTTCTATGATGGCCCGTTCGAGCCGCGCCAGCGTTTTGAACTGATCGAACGATACGGCGTAACCGTATTCTGTGCGGCAGCCACGGAGCTGCGGCACATGGTTCGAGAAGATCTTGCTTCTTTTGATCTGTCTTGTCTGCGCCTGACGGTTTCGGCCGGTGAATCAGTGAATCCGGAGGTGATTCACGAATGGCAATCACAGACCGGGGTCGAGTTGCTCGATGGGTACGGGCAGACAGAGACATTGATGACGGTCCTCAACTACCCGGGTATGCCGGTCCGCCCGGGTTCGATGGGGCGACCGCTGCCCGGGGTGGAAGCCGGTATCCTGTGCGTTGATGGAAGCCTGGGTGGGCCGGGCGATGAAGGCGAATTGTTGATTCGCGCGCCAAACCCGCAGTTGATGCTGGGTTACTGGGAGGATCCCGATTTGACCAGTCAAGTGATGCTCCGTACCAACGGCAGCAGCTGGTTCAGGACCGGTGACAACGTCCGTCAGGATGGTGACGGCTATCTCTTTTATATTGGCCGAACCGATGACATCATCACATCGTCGGGGTACCGGATCGGCCCGCAGGAAGTCGAAAATGTGCTGATCGAGCACCCTTTCGTTCAGGAGAGTGCAGTCGTCGGGCTGCCCGATCCCGAGCGCGGCGAGATTGTGGCCGCTTTCGTTGTACTGACAGATACTTCCCTGGCAAGCGATCAGCTTGCCGATGATCTGCAGGCGCATGTCAAACGGATGACAGCGCCCTATAAATACCCGAGACGGGTTGCATTTGTCGACGAATTGCCAAAGACGGTAAGCGGCAAGATCCAACGGAATCTCTTGCGCCGCAGTGCGTCGGCGCCAGCTCCGGTTGGAGATTCCGAGGAACGTGAGACAGACCGCCTGGTGCAAAAAAAACCCCGCGAGCGCGGGGTTTAATTCACATCACACACTTAAGGAGGAAAGAAGTATGCAACACCTCAGGATTATCGACATGGGCACGCTCGGGGGCAATTGATAAAATCTCAACTGCGGATGAAACTTCCTCATCCATCGATCGATGGTACGGTCGAACGACACGGCACTCACTTCGCCGTGACCTGAAGCCGGGGAAGAATGGCGAGGGCAAGCGAATCAGAAAACCCCGCGGGTGCGGGGTTCAACGGAGAGAGAAGGAAATGTGATCGCTCGGGCTTTACGGTGTCGGCGATCGGCCGTCCGAAGAACCGGCGGGATTTAGAAGTGAAGGTGAAACCGAATGTGTTGACGGTGGGCCTGAAGAGCCCAAACCCGAGCCCGGATTTCATGGGAGATGCCTATGTCGTCCAGTAGCCTCGGCGTGAGGTAAGACAGTCGCTCAATCTGCCGTCGGGTGCGCCAGCGGTCACGAAGAGAGTCGATGGTGTTCGAGACGACACGGCCGATAGCTGTGCCGATGGTTCGGCCGACTGCGGCGATGGCCTCGGCCTGCATCTTTCGGGCGCGACGCGCGCAGACGTCGTAGTCGAGCGGACTCGGACCCTCGACTCGGGCGATGTCCCGCGGCCTTCTTTTGACGGCGTCGGTGAGAACATGGACGTCGTTGGCCGCAATCCAATCGGCGACCACCTGATGGGGATACGGTGGGGGTAATCTTGTCATGTTAAAATACCTAAACCAAAATGTAATATCGATGAAACCGATAGAACGTAATCTAGAGATAAATATTCAACGTTACAAACGATGATTTTTTGTTGTCAGGTTAGATTAATTAATTAGAAATTATGCATCCCGTATCAATGCCACCCTTGAACGCGCTCAAAGCCTTCGAATCGGCAGGCCGTCACATGAGCTTCACGGAAGCGGCAAAGGAACTGCATGTGACGCCAGCCGCCATCAGCCACCAGATCAAGACTCTGGAGTCTTATCTTGGTGTCAAACTGTTTCACCGGAAGAACCGGTCGCTGGAGCTCACAGTGGCCGGCCAGGCTTGCTTGCCCGGACTTCGCAGAGGGTTCAACCATATCGGCGCTGCAATCGAGCGGATTCAGTCGACGGTGGCAGCCGAACCACTGCTGATCAGTGCCCCGCCCATTTTTGGTGCCAAATGGCTGGTGCCGCGGATCACCGAGTTTTCAGTTGCGCACCCCGAAGTGCAAATTCGAATCGATCCGCTGCAGAAGATCTCCGAACTCGAGGGGCCGGAGACCGACGTGGCTGTCCGTTTTGGTCGCGGACGCTATCCCGGGCTCCGGGCCCAGCAGTTGATGAGTCAGGAAGTCTTTCCCGTCTGCAGTCCGGAGTTGTTGCGCGGTAAGCATCCCCTGGTGTCTCCAGCCGACCTGCGCTGGCACACGTTGATTCATTTCGATCCGACTTTCTACGACCCCGATTGGCCGCAGTGGGAAAAATGGTTGCGTGCTGCCGGGGTCACCGGTATCGATGTGAACATTGGGCCGCACTTCAGCTCGCCCAACTTCACGATCCAAGCGGTGTTGCAAGGGCAAGGTGTGGCCCTTGCGGTCAGCCTGATGGCAGACGAGTTGGTCGCCCAGGGTCAACTGATCAAACTATTCGACGTGAACTATCCCGGCGACTATGGGTATTACGCCGTGGTGAGCGATGAGAAAGTCGAAGAGCCGAGGGTCAACGCGTTCTGGGAGTGGCTTATTTCCGAGGCCAAAGACAACCGATCTGTGATGGGATAATGGCGAGGCCACAATCGGGGGTCCGCCCCGCTTCCAGTTAAGGTCCGAAAAGCCGCAGAATTTGGGTTCGCATTACTCTGGCTGCGGCCCGCCGTAGCCTTCAATAATAATCAGGTCCCCCTCGGCAACAGGAGGGAGGCGCAACGCTTTGGCGGCTTCGTATTCCGATGAGTGGTAGCAGTCCAACGCGGCCTGGTAGCTCTCGAATTCGATGACCACATTTCGTTGCCGCGACGTCCCTTCGACGACTTCATGAGAACCACCGCGGACGAGAAATCGCGTGCCATATTTTGCAAATGGGCGGGCATTGGCGGTGATGTAGTTTTGATATGCGTCAAGGTTGCTGACGTTGGCGCGCCCAATCCAGTAGCCCTTGGACATTTTTTTTCTCCCAGACTGTATGATGAAAGGATCGAAAAAAATCGCAACTGGGCTGTACGCTACTTGAATCTCGAATCCAAAACAACATCGTAAGGCAATGCAATCGTCCCAACGACCACTCGAACCAGATCAATTATCTCTGAGAGCGTCCCGGATCCGCCGGAGATGAAGCAGCGATGAAAACAATTGTAGTCGGCAGCGGAATGATCGGCGCATCGGTTGCTTATCACTTGGCAGTTCGTGGTGCCGAGGTCACAGTGGTGACGGGGGACCGTCCAGGCGGCATCGCGACGGCGGCTTCGTTTGCATGGATTAACGCGGCTCCGGGAAATTCGCGCCCGTATTTTGAGTTTCGTCTGAAAGCAATTCTTGATTGGCATCGACTTCAACATGAACTGGATGGTTCGCTTGAAATGAACTGGAATGGTTCGCTGTGGTGGGAAGACGACATGGAAGCGGTCGAGGAGAAAACCTGGGAATCGACTTCGTGGGGGTATCCGATGCGAGTCGTTTCAAGGGTCGAGGCAAGAGAGCAGGAGCCATCTCTTCGACAGCCCCCCGATCAGTCGGTGTACTCGGCAATCGAAGGGAGCGTGCCACCTCTTCAAACGGCACGATTATTGTTGGACCGAGCGGCAGCGCGCGGCGCTGTGATTCACACCGATACGGTACTGGCGCTGACCGTGGACCGGGGACGGGCAACGGGCGTGCAGACGCCGTCTGGGCTCATCCAAGCGGACGAGGTCATTCTGGCGGCTGGCGAAGCCAGCAAAGCGTTGTCCGCGGACGTCGGTGTGGTGTTGCCCATGGCAAACCTCGCGGGGTTTCTGGCCCAGAGCGTTCCGCGGCCACCGCTTTTGCACGGCGTCGTCCTGGCGCCAAGGGTCCATATGCGGCAATGCGTTGACGGTCGAATTGTGGTGGGTTGGGATTTTGGTGGCAGTGCGGCGCCCGATGATCCTGATCACGAGGCCGAAAAGCTGATCGGTGCTGCCCGCGAACTGCTGGTGGATGACGATCTTTGCCTCGAGCGTTTTACCCTGGGCGTGCGGCCAATTCCCGCTGATGGCTTGCCAGTAATCGGACCGGCACCTGGCTTGCCGGGACTCTACCTCGCGGTGATGCACAGTGGCATCACACTTGCGCCCCTGGTCGGTAGGTTGAGCGCAGAAGAGATCGTCCACGGGCATGCGCTGGATGTACTTGAACCGTACCGACTCGACCGATTTACGCGCCAGTAGCCGGTA